>JAOZRT010000337.1 GCA_029940035.1 Desulfobacterales bacterium | reverse complement strand
ACCGCCTCCGGTTGCGAAGGATCGAACATCTGCATGATATCTGCGCGCCCGCCAAAAGCGCCCACGGGCAGGCCGCCGCCGATAATCTTGCCCAGGGCCGTCAGGTCCGGCCGGACATTTTCAACCAGCTGCAGGCCGCCAATGCTGAATCGAAAAGTGATGACTTCGTCAAAAACCAGTAGTGCTTCGTGGGCATCCGCCAGTTCGCGCAGCCCTGCCAGATAGCCTTCATCAGGCTTGATGCCCCCGCCCTGGGTCAGGATCGGCTCCACCACAATGGCCGCCACCTTGCCCTTGTCAGCCAATAGAATGCGCCGCATGGCATCCAGGTCATTGTAGGGCGCGATGCGCACGTCGTTCAATATGGCCGGGGGTACGCCCGGCTCCACGCTGGCATTGGGCAGGTCTTCGGCAGCCAGGTCAGGCAGTAGATTAACCTCGACATAGTCATGGCTGCCATGATAGCCGCCGTCTATTTTTATGATGATATTTTTCCTGGTAAATACCCGTGCCGCCCGGATGGCGAACATGGTCGCCTCTGTCCCGGAATTGCAGAAACGCAGCGACTCCATTGACGGGATGCGGTTGCAAATTTTTTCCGCATGAAGACTCTGCAGCTCGGTGGGGGCAGCATGGGCCGTGCCTTTGGCAGCCTGATCGCAAATGGCGGCAACAACATGAGGGTGGGCATGCCCGTGAATCAGCGAAGTCATGTTGTTGACACAGTCGATATACTCGTTGCCGTCCCGGTCGTAAAGAAAACACCCCTTGCCGTGGGTGGCATAAAAGGGATAGGGCGGATAATAGGCCACCGACCGCGTGTCTCCACCGGGCAGAAACCTGACTGCTTTCTGGCGCAGTTCAAGGGAAGATTTGGTACGTGCCTGATATTCGGAAAGAATGCTTTGTTTGGCCTTTTCAGCTGCCTCGCTGCTCATGATTCACTCATATTTTCATGTTTATACTTAGGTACTGGCTACATACCTACCCTGCAATAATTTTAATTTTGTAAAAAGTTTTCCTACCCTTTATTCACACATTAGAAACTTGCATCAGCATGGATGGCGCTTAATTTCCCTGAGTTGGGGCAGGCAGAATTTCTATTAAATACGGCTGACTGTTTCTAATGTAATTTATATCATGAAAGCCCCCCCGTTCACGTCCAGGGTGACGCCCGTAACAAACGGTGTATCCAGCAGATATTCAAATGCCCTGGCCACATCGCCGGTGCTGCCCAGCTCGTTGACGATGATCTTTTTCCGCAGGGTATCCTTTTCCTCCTCAGACCAGTCTAAGAAAATGCCGGCATCCTCGATGAAGGCAGGGGCAATGGCATTGACGGTGATGCCGAAGGGTCCCAGCTCCCTGGCCGCATAGCGGGTCAACCCCAGCATGCCCGCCTTGGAAGCAGCATAATGCGGACCGACAACCCCTCCACCGCGGGCGGCAATCGAGCTGATATTGATGATGCGCCCATATTGCTCCTGTTTCATGCCAGGCACGACTTCCCTGCTCCAGTAAAACGCACTGCTGAGATTGACCCGCAAGGTGTCGTCCCACATTTGGGTTGTGACATTTTCAAAATTCTGCTGGGGCATGATGCCGGCATTGTTCACCAGAATCCCCACACACCCAAGTTCATCCCTGATCAAGGCAGCATGCTCTCTTACGGCGCGCGGGTCACCTGCGTCCCCTTTCAACATGCGGATATGCTGGCCATTGGTCGCAAGTTGTAGCAACTGGTCCTCGGCTTCCTTTGCTGCGGACTCATTGTGCATATAGGTAACTCCCATAGAGCATCCGCGCATCACCAACACCCGGGCAATCTGAAGACCTATTCCCCGTGAACCGCCGGTAACAACGCCAACTCGATTTGACATGGCATCTCCTGATTGTTGTGAATGAATAAAGGCTTCTCGGTTAGATAATCTGACAATATGATCATCTAATCATTGCCCTATGTCAAGCAAAAAAATCCTTTTTGAACAACAGGTGATGTCATGATGTCTTTGGGGCGGTATATTGTTCGATGATATCCATAAGTACCTGGCGGCATCCTTTAAAATCCACCAGATCCGGTGTTGCCACCCACTGCAGAATCAACCCATCCAAAGCCCCCTGGATGATGGGCGCCACCCTGGGAACCGGGAATGAATTAAACTCCCCATTTTGCTGGCCATGCTCCAGAATGCCAGACAGATAGCTAAAACAACGTTTATTGATGTCCCGCGACCACGGATGGGTCTGGTTGTCGGCAGGATTGAGGTCAATGCCCATGGTGAACAGGGCAATGAACTTATTAAAATTCATCTTTAAGAAATCAAAATGGGCTTTCACGTACGCCCGCAGCATTGCTTGTGCGGTTTTCTGCCGCTCTACCCGTTTTTTGCGATACGCGAAGAGTTCTTCGAGGAGAGCGGACCAGATTTCGCTCAGCAATTCCTCGCGTGTATTGAAATGATAATAGATAACCCCCTTGCTGACATCAGCCTTTTTGGCAATGTCCTGGATAGTTGTGTTTCTGTATCCCCTGGTCTCGATCTCATTGATCGCGATTTCCAGTATCTGCTTGCGCCGGGCCTCTTCTATAAAGGTCGGCTTGCCCTTTTTGTGCGGTTTCCGTTTTGTAGATAGCGCCATTAATTTAACTCCTATATTTATTTTTGACTAAGTGTCAATTTTTTAACATAACGATAAATTGTTGTCAAGCGTCATAATAAAATGGTTAGAGCGTTTGTAAAAATATCGTTCCGATATGTTGTAAGAGGCGGGTTGAAACCGACCGGGATGGCCGGCCTAAAGGAAGGATCTTAATTTATAGTTTGAATTCATCCCGCGCCTGCAGCGCGGGATGAATTCAAATTTATGCCTGGTTTTGTGCAATAAGATCTTTAAATAACGCGTTGGAGCGCTGCACGAATTCTTCGAACGAGATCAACGGAGCTGCAACCGCATCCTGCAGTTCATCGGAAATCCTGCCCAGGGTGACCGCCTCAACACCGGCCTTGTAGAAAGCATCGCGTATGGCTTTAACCGCTTCCGGCTTTTCCGGTTCGAGCATCTCCATGGTCTGGCCCATGGGCCGCACCAGGGCGCCCATATACTCACCGGTGGCAAAGTTCCTGGCGATGGCCTGCATGTGATGGATCATGGGGTCGAAGTTGTCCCTTTCCCCAAACCCGCAGGTTGAGATCAGCAGCATTTTTCTGACCTTTCTCTCCTTTCCGTGGCTGGGATGGCGTGCATGGCCGTCCCGGTTTTCGATAAACGGCGACCCCCCGGCGATGAGTCTGTCCAGCATGGTCTTCATCTGCGCGGTAAACCCGTCAAAATATACAGGGCAGCCGAAAACGATGATATCCGCGGCTTTGATCTTCTTTCGGATCATCAGCATATCGTCATCATGAATACACTTGCCCGGGTGTTTGAACCAGCATTTGAAACAGCCCACACAGTATTTTATCTTCTGTTTGGCGACATAAACGGTTTCCGTCTGCGCACCTGCGGATTCGGCACCATCCAAAAATGTTTGTACAAGCGAGTCGGTAACACCCTTTTTCATCCTCGGACTGCCGTTGAATGCTAGTACATTCATTCTATCCTCCTCAAATAAGTGAAAAAACAATGGACGGGGGCTTATCAGTCATTATATTATCCTAAAGTGAGCGCTTCAAATTTATTGACCATGAAAATTGTTTACACATCAGAAACACATGTCGGCACAGATGATTGCCCTACCACAGAATTTGAAGCAGGAAAAGGGTTCTGTTTCGTGGATGTATGTTTCTGATGAAGAGGAGACTTTATATGAAAAAATACCTTATCCCTTTACTTTTCACAGCATGCATATGGATGATTTTCGGATGTGCCACACCGCAGATAAAGCTGTTCAGCGATGCTTCAGACCCGCTCCAGGAACTCACGATACAGGGCGAGGGGGATGAAAAAGTGCTGGTGATTTCCATCAACGGCATCATTTCCTCCAACCCCAAGCAGAGTTTTCTGCGCACCATGCCCAGCATGGTGCAGGAAACCGTGGCCCAGCTCAAAAAGGCTGAAAAGGATGAAAAAATAAAGAGCGTATTGCTCAAGGTGGACTCGCCCGGTGGGACCGTCACCGCCGGTGACATGCTCTACCATGAAATCATGGCTTACAAGAAAAAGACCGGCGTCAAGATTGTGGTGTCCATGATGGGCACGGCCGCCTCCGGCGGCTACTATGTGTCGCTGCCGGCCGACACCATCATGGCCCACCCCACAACCATTACCGGTTCCGTGGGGGTTATCATCATGCAGCCCGACGTCAGCGGCTTGATGGACAAAATCGGCGTGGACATGCGGGTCAGCAAATCAGGAGATAAAAAGGATATAGGATCACCCTTTCGTGCGGCAACCCCGGAGGAGGAGGAATTGCTGAAAGGGGTAACCGATGACCTGGCTCAGCGATTCCTGAGCCTGGTCCAAAAGCACCGTGGCATAGACGAACCCGTTCTGAGTGAAGTGGCCTCCGCTAAAATCTACCTGGCCGAGGATGCTCGACGGCTGGGGCTCATCGACGGCATCGGCTATCTTGACGACGCCCTGGAAGAGGCCAAGAAAATTGCCGGGCTGCCGGAAAACGCGAAGGTGGTTGCTTACCGGCGCACCCAATACCCGGATGACACCCTCTACAACAGCGCCTCCTCATACCATGGCGGAGCAGGGGTCTCCCTGATCGACGTGGGACTGCCGGGGCTTGACGCCGCCTCCCTGAACCCGGGATTTTACTACTTGTGGGCACCGGGGGTTGGGATGTAAATAGCGAATAACCAACATCCAATAACGAATTATCAACGTCCAAATCAGCGACCTCCGGCAGAGCCGGAGGTATGAGGAAGGCCCCTCGAAGGGGC
>JAOZRT010000336.1:3745-4901 GCA_029940035.1 Desulfobacterales bacterium | reverse complement strand
CCATCGATACCCGGCAGCATTACATCCAGCAGGATCAGGTCCGGGAGATACTTCATGACCGCTTCAATGGCATCTTCACCATTGGTGGCAGTGAGGACCTCATAGCCGTACTGTTCCATCAGAAATTGGAGAGCCGTATTTATACTCAGATCATCTTCGACGATCAGTATTTTTGGGTGCATCAGGTAGCCCTATAATTGTGCGGTACAGACCGTTTCTAATGGAGGACACTACGCCAAACCAAAGCGATGAGCCTCTCTCTGAGGCGGCGAAAGATAATCAGCTGTGAAGTGATAACCTTTCGCCGGTAAATGAAACCGCCGTTTCAGAGATCGTGCATCCCCTATCAGGTGACGGCAGACGGCCAACCGGCGGCACACCGGTTCTATCTCATCTCTACGGTTTGTTCGTAGGTTTGTAGTGTTAGACAACACCTTGATCCAGCATGGCGTCCACAACCTTTACAAAACCGGCAATATTGGCGCCGACCACATAATTACCCGGTGAACCATACTGGGCGGCTGCATCCAGGCATGTCTGGTGAATGTTTTTCATGATCGTTTTGAGCCGGTCGTCTACCTCTTCACGGGACCATGCCAGCCGCATGCTGTTTTGAGTCATCTCCAGACCCGACACCGATACGCCACCGGCATTGGCAGCCTTGCCGGGCCCGTAAAGCAGCTTGTTCTCCAGAAAAACATCAACCCCTTCGGGAACCGTAGGCATATTGGCACCCTCGGATACCACTGTAACGCCGTTTTTCACCAGGTTCTGCGCGTCTTTCAGGTTGATTTCATTTTGGGTGGCACTCGGAAAGGCGCAGTCGCATTTGTGATCCCACAGGGGATTGTGATCCTTGTCCGGGTCCACTGGTGTATATATCGCTTCGGGATATTTTTCCGCATATTCCTTAATGCGGCCCCGCTTAGCGTTTTTCAATATTTTCAGATATTCAAGCTTCTCCCGGTCTACACCAGCTTCGTCAAAAATATATCCGGATGAATCGGAGATCGTAACAGCCTTTCCGCCCAGGTCGAGCAGTTTTTCAACGGTATACTGGGCAACATTTCCGGAACCGGAAACGAGACAGGTCTTGTCGGCCAACGTATCATTGCGGGTCTTAAGCATTTCGGCGGCAAAATAGACCGAACCATAG
>JAOZRT010000336.1:0-3735 GCA_029940035.1 Desulfobacterales bacterium | reverse complement strand
CATAGCCGGTGGCCTCGGGCCGGATCAGGCTGCCGCCCCAGTTCAGGCTTTTTCCGGTCAAAACGCCTGTGAATTCGTTTCTCAATTTTTTATACATGCCGAAAAGAAATCCGATTTCCCGGGCACCCACACCGATGTCGCCAGCCGGTACATCCGTATTGGGACCGATGTGCCGGAACAATTCACACATGAAACTCTGACAAAAACTCATCACTTCCCTGTCCGATTTGCCTTTAGGATCGAAGTCGGCCCCGCCTTTGCCGCCCCCCATGGGTAGAGTGGTCAACGCATTCTTAAATGTCTGTTCAAAAGCCAGGAATTTCAAGATTCCCAAATTGACCGAAGGGTGAAAACGCAATCCGCCCTTGTACGGTCCGATGGCGCTGTTCATTTCGATACGATAGCCACGGTTGACTTGAACCTCACCGTGGTCGTCCACCCAGGGAACCCTGAAAAGAATAACACGCTCCGGTTCGACTATTCTTTCAAGGATCTTTGCACTCCGGTACTCAAAATTCTGGTCTAAAACGGGCTGGATCGTTTCAACGATTTCGGTCACAGCCTGGTGAAACTCTCTTTCGCTGGGATCTTTTTCCTTAACCAATTGAATAATGTCACTCATTGCAGTCTCCTTTGGTTTGTGTTTGTAGATTCTGAGAGATCACAAAACAATATGAATTCATAAGGCTCAATAACCAAAGGCCTCGGCTTAGTCAAGAATAAAATGAAACAAATATTCATATAATGAAAAATCTATCTCGCCGACTTTGCCTTTAGACCGGAAAATACATTAACCTGAGCAGATGTTGAAAGGGGGGACGTTCGATCGAGCATGATGCTGTTTGTTATTCAAGCCTATTGACAAAGTGCCTTTTTTTTTCAATATATGCTTGATGTCGGGCAGACGGGAAATACCAAATCGTTCCAGTTCGCTTGATGACACCAAGCCGTTTGTTGTGGACGGAACCGGGTGCCACGTGAATCTTTTCGAGGATATAAGAGGCTAATAATGGCTAGAAAGAAAAAATCAGTGTCGGCAGACAGCGCTGTAGACTATATCGAAAACCGCTTGGAAATCGCCATCGGACACGAAATCCGGGCATTTCGAAAAATGATGGGCCTGACGGTTGCTGAATTATCCAAATTGTCCGAAATTTCTGTCGGCATGATGTCCAAAATCGAAAACGGCCATGCATCGCCTTCACTGGGTACGATCAAGGCTCTCTCCAAAGCGCTCAATGTCCCTGTGACCGCTTTTTTCCGTCGCTTTGAGGAGGAAAGGGACGCCACGCATGTTCGGGCCGGGGAGGGGTTGAACATCGAGAGGCGCGGTACCCGCGCCGGCCATCAATACCAGCTCCTTGGGCACAGTGTGGGAAAGACGATTGCATTTGAACCCTATATGATCACGTTGACGGATGAATCGGATGTTTTTCCGATCTTCCAGCATCCGGGGATGGAGTTTCTTTACATGCTAACGGGTGAGGTGGTCTACCGTCATGGAAACAAGACATATAAACTTTCCGCTGGCGATTCCTTTTTTTTTGACAGCAACACACCGCATGGTCCCGAGAAGTTGATAAAGCTGCCCGCCAAGTTTATCGCTGTGATGGTCTATCCCCGCTATACGAATGAATGACCCTTGAGGCCCGAGACAACCTGCCAAGATAATCCCACAGCAGTTATCGGCCGTTAATCCGACACATTTTCGCGCTTGGGATGCAGGTCAATTCCCATGGGGTTTTAATATCAAATGAAACCCCTCGATATTCCCGCGGACTGACAAAAACAAAATATTCATTTAATGAATAAAATATTCATTTAAGTCTTGACACGGCCGAAATTGCCCTATATTGGGGAAGTTGGAATTTACCGGTACCTGCCACACACGGCAGGATTTTGGCGATTTCGAAAAAAAGACGAAAGGAGACAGTGAGCCATGTTTAAAAAAGGAAAATTAGGCGGATTGGAAGGGGGGTATTATCGCCCGCTGACAACATCCGACGAACGCAGAATGCATGAGGCCGTTGTCAGGTTAATGTCCGAGGTTGGGATTAAAGTGGAGAACAAAAGGGCATTTGAACTATTTAAGGATGCGGGACTGAAAACGGACCAGGATAAAAAACTCGTCTATATCACGGAGGCATTTCTGGAAGACTGCATCGATTCGGCGCCGTCATCGCTCGTATTGCATGCCCGGGGCAATCCGGACAACAATATCCACGTAGGGGGCAAGCGGGTCCATTACGGCAGCGGCGGTACGGCCCTGAACATTCTGGATCTGGAGACCGCCAAGAAACGTCCCACCACACTCAAAGACGTCCAGGATGTATCCAAGCTTCTGGACTACCTGAACAATGTTCACTTTCAGGTCATTCCCGTATTTCCCAATGACCTGCCTGAGGAGCAGGTGGACATCAATCGCTTTTTTGCAGGAATAAACAACTGCAACAAGCACGTGCAGGGCGGCGTGTACACGGTCGATGGAACCAAACAGGTTGTGGAAATGGCCTCCATGATCGCCGGCGGTCTGGAAAAACTGCAAAAAGAACCGTTCATCTCTTTTATCACATGCGTGATCAGCCCCCTCGTGATCGACCAGGTGTACGGTGAATTGTTGATTACCTGTGCCGAATCGGGACTCCCCCTGTCCATGCCGGCCGAGCCGCTGACCGGTGCCACCGGCCCCATTACCATCGCGGGCAACGTGGCCAATCTATGTGCCGAGACCTTGTCGGGTGTTTGCCTGACGCAGCTGGTCAACAAGGGAACGCCGGTTCTCATGGCCTGCACGTCCACTTCCACGGATCTCAGGGATATGAGCTACGCCGACGGCTCGGTGGAGGAAGGCTTGATCAACTCCTGCGCTGCCCAGATGGCCCAGTTCTACCAGCTGCCCTTTTACGGTACCGCCGGACAGTCGGATGCCAAGATTATGGATGCCCAAGCCGGATTCGAGGGTGCCATCACCAACCTGCTGGTCGGCATGGCCGGCGGCAACTTTATTCACGATGCCGTGGGGCTTTTGGAATTCTGTATGACCGCCTGTTACGAGAAATACGTGATGGACAACGAGATCCTCGGCGAGGTGATGCGGGTGCTGCAAGGGGTTCTGGTAACCGATGAGACCCTGGCCGTGGATGTGACGGCAGCCGTGGGCCCGGGGGGAAACTTCCTGCAGGAAGATCACACGTTCGAACATATGCGCGAGGAACATTTCGTTCCGACCGTAGCCAACCGCCAGCAGCGGGAAAATTGGGAGGCGGATGGAAGCAAAGACACATTTACACGGTGCCACGAGATCGTACTTGACGTTCTTGAGAACCACAAGCCCATTCCCGTGGATGAAAAGATCGTAAAGGAAATCCGAACGAAATTCCCCAATTTTGTTCAGTAAGGCCTGGCCGGACAGGCCGGCTACAGCGGTAATAATCATCATTCAATGACCGGCGATTCAGCCGTATAACGGTTACAGACCGCTTCACAATTCATTCCGGCTTTGCCGGTGGTCATTGAGTCATACATACAAACAGGGAAGGAAAGCAAAATGGCGATTCTGGAAGACATACTTGAAGGGGTGGTAAAGGGAAATCTCAAAGAGATCGAGGCCAAAGTGACGGAGGCTCTGGACGGGGGCATCGAGGCAAAGCAGGTGCTGGACGACGGGTTGCTCAAAGGAATGGACGTTGTGGCGGAAAACTGGAAAAAAGGCCTGGTTTTCGTGCCCGAGGTGCT
>JAOZRT010000335.1 GCA_029940035.1 Desulfobacterales bacterium | reverse complement strand
AAAACACCAGGAAGAAAATAATAATTTAAAAAATCTCAAATACTATATGTGGTATTGGTCAGAATTTTTTTTAAACTCAGACTTTGAATACAAATTATCAGTATTGAACTCGGTTAATAATTGCTGAAAAAATTTAGATAATTTCGCCATCCAAAGAACTCAGAATTAGATTGGTATCCAAAACTATTCCAGGTCCCGAATAATTTTTACAGGGATAATACTTGAGGATTCATGTTTATTTGAACATCGCGCAAATATTGACATTTACATTGGTTCGATTACTGGACATTCGTTCAATTTCCATAAGGATAATATTTCAGGCATTAATTCATCTGCTATAAATACATCGCCTCAATTTATGGATCTCTATTTTGTTTATTGTCACGGATGTTTTAGGCATATTGTCCAATTTTTATATTTAGCCCAAATATATCAGAAAAAGTATTTGGCTAATAAATATTATAAAATCAATATGTTTTAAATTGATATAATTTTTTGCTCAACATTAACTTGACATTTTGTCTAATTCTGGTTTAAATGACTTAAAATTTAGCCATTGTAAGACCAAGGAATAAAATATGACTCATTTAGACCGCTGTGGCCTGAGATAAGGAATTAAAAATTTATTATTACTTAAAACTAAAGGAAACCTAAGATGGTAGATGAAAACGTAATGACCGACCTGCGAATCCGACTCACCACAATACCACGGTTCTCGCTGGCACAGCTACCTACGCCTATCCAGCCGCTTAAAAATTTTGGTACCTTACTTGGTGGGCCGAAGCTTTGGATGAAACGAGACGACCTGTCAGGCCTGGCCGGCGGTGGCAACAAGACTCGTAAGCTTGAATTTCTGGTAGGAGACGCGCTTCGCAAGGGGGCTGATATGTTGGTGACAGTTGGTGCTATCCAATCAAACCATACCCGGCAAACTGCCGCATCTGCAGCCAAGGCTGGTTTAAAATGTGCCCTTTTACATTGCGCCTGGACCAAGGATGCAGGACCCAATTACCGCCATGTTGGCAATGTGCTGTTGAGCCAACTCATGGGGGCAGAACTATACGTCGACGAGACGGAACGCCCCATTGAGGATCAAGGTCCACTTGAAGAATTCATGGCTCATCTTAGATCGCAAGGTCACACACCTTACCTGATCCCTGGTGGCGCGTCAGAACACCCTTTGGGCAGCATGGGCTACATCGATTGTGCAGTCGAGTTGGCCCAACAAATGAATAAAAGCGGCGTCAACTTTGAATATCTTGTCCATTGCACAGGCTCCAGCAGCACCCAAGCGGGCTTATTGGCCGGGTTTGCAGCCCTTAGTATCAGAACACGAATTATCGGCGTTTCAGATGATGATGAAATCGAAATTAAAAAATTGCGTGTACGCCAACTGGCCAATGATGCTTTGCAAGTTCTGAAGTTACCCGCACTTATAAGTGAAGAGGATATTGAAGTGATCTCATCCAATTCTAAACCCTATGGTGTGCCAGATGAAGAAATTATAGACGGCATACGCCTTTTGGCGACAAAGGAGGGGCTTATAGCTGACCCAGTTTATGAAGGCCGTGCCATTCGCGGGCTTTTAAATCTTGCAGATGACGGTCGTTTTGAAAGGAACGACAAAGTTTTACTCATGCATTTAGGCGGAAGCCCGGCCATTCACGCCTATGCTGAGCAATTCGGCACCGTCCAACTCCACCCCTTTAATACTTGATCTAAATCTTTTTCAGAGGAGAACATATAAAATGACCGATACCATTTTAGATAAAGACGTACTGGTTGCGAATATTCGCACTCAGATGGAAAACTGTGATCAACTAAAATATAAACGCTCTTTGCTGGAATTTTTTGACAATGATGGCAGGTTCTTGGGCGACAATGTCTTTGAAACGAGTTTCATGGCTCGACAGAACCAGCCACCACTAATTTATGAGGTTTCTGGCCCCTATGACACCATAAGTAACGAATATGCCACTATCGGACGTATCTATGAAAGCGGGCAGCGAATTTTTGAATACGACATGAAACAACAGATACAACAACGAACTGCTGCCATGGTGTGGCTGTTTTTTACGGCACTCGACCACAAACCGAACGGCGTTTTGATAGTTGGCGCTGGAAAACTCGCGATTGAGACCGTCCATTATCTGAAACACTTCCTACCTGACCTAAGCGTACTCGACTATCACGCCAGAAATCAAAGAATTGAATCTTTTGAAAACCCTTGCGGCGAATTGGGCGTTTCTGTCAGATATCAGGATAAGCTTGAACTCGGCGATTATGATACGATCATTATGGTCACAAACACACAGGCTTGCCTGCTTGACAGCATTAACATCGATTCCATCCGGCCTGGTGCAGTTGTCGCCTCGCTCTGTACCACCTCCCAGACCGGTGAGATTGCAAGCGAAGTCTATGACCGCGAAGATGTTAATGTCATGTTCGACTATGATCTGACGCGCAGTTTTACACCGGATATGCGCGCAGCTGACGAAGCGGGTCACCTGAAACGGGTTACATTTTTAAGTGACATCCTGCAAAAAAATGTACCGTTGGACATGACCGACAAAAAAAATCTGATACGAATAACCGGAACGCCCATGCAGAATGTAGCTGTTCTGGATATGATGCGCAGTCTTTGAGACCGGTTCGTCCGGTGGTCGTCTACTGTGCTTGAAAAGCGTGACGTCTGTGGTATCAGTTCTGAGATGGTTAATAACCTTCTATCATGTAAAAAGGTGATAGAAGACATGGTCTTGCTTTTTTAGGCCGTCAATTTGAGACAATGGGAAAAAACATGACTCATTTAGAACATTTAGGATTGCTGAATCTTTTAAAACGACTGGCGGAAGGCATTGTGGCGGTTGTTGGCCCGCACTGTGAAGTAGTTGTACACGATTTCAGCGATTTAGAACATTCCGTTGTGGTTGTTGAAGGTAATGTGTCAGGGCGTAAACCTGGTGCACCTGTTCCTGATATCGGTTTTGTTCCTTCTGAACTGGAAAGAGACATTTCTGATCAACTTAATTATCGAATCCAACTTGATTCCCAAGAACTGCGGTCGTCTACAATATGGGTTCGTGATGATGACGGTAAACCTCTTGGGGCAGTGTGCATAAATATAAACTTCTCGGGGTTACTCCAAGCTCGTTCGATATTAGACCATTATACACAACCGGCCAGAGAGAATTCTAATCTTGTCGTGAGCGATACGCTTGCTAAGAACTTGGATGAATTAATCGAACATACGGTATCGGCTTTTCTGCACCAGAATAAGATTCCGAGTGTTGAGAAAATGACCCAGTCAGACAAACAGCGCTGCATGGAGGAAATCGAGAAGAAAGGTTTATTTAAACTGCGGGGTGCTGCACAACGATTAGCCGATGTGCTAAATGTATCAAGGGCCAGCATATACAACTATAGGGTTCGTATTCGTGATGGCGAACCGCTAACAACATCTAAAAGTAAAAACCAAAAAAAGGGTAAATCGTAACCGGTCAAGCTCAGGGTAAAATATGATTTTAAAATGGAAGAATGCCATAACAATCACCAGGGACTGCCTCAGATTAGTTTTCTTGGAGATATAGTCATCTCGTATCGGACAGCAAGGCAGCGAGTTGCTCTCCATAAAAAAGATGAAAAAATCAATCGCCAATTGTCTGTGAAATTGTACTCATAGAGTAAGGTTTTTTAATACGAGCAGAGTAGATCGATCAATGTCTTTTCTTAATAATTTAACAGCTTGATTATATTTATTTTTTTCAACTAAGTTTAGAAGTTCATTCTCGCCTTCCACCCAATCAGATCCAACACCGACTGTCGCCCAAATAGGCACTAGATATCGGATTAAATTGATATTTAAGTTGTCTATAGTTTCAATTAGCCTCGGACGACCAGCACGTTTGTACAGTGCTTTATGAAAAGACCAGTGTAATTCTGCAGTAGCAGTCGCTGAAGTTCCGTTCTTTTGATTTGATACAATCGATCTTATAGATCCAAAATCATGCTTTGTTAATCTTGGCCCTGATAATTCCAATGCACGTGGTTCAAGCAATGCTCGCATTTCCATAATATCTATAAAATCGCTTGATGTTACCGGGGTGACTATTATGGTCTTTGGACTGGGCTGAACAACCATTCCTTCGTTCATCAAAATTCTGAGAGCATCACGCGCAGGGAAAATGCTAACGCCATATTTATCAGCAATATCTCTGTGTGTTAATCGAGTTTTAGGAGCAATAGTTCCTCGGATAATTTTTTCTCTCAAATCCGTTACAATTTTTTCTGATGATTTTTCATTTTGTCTGCTCACGGTATTCCTATCAAAAATTTAATTGTTATTTTATTTGTTTATTCAAGCTCTCTGTCGACCTCTATTCACGATAGCGTTGATATGGGTCTAAAAATGACCAAACCTATCTTTTAAATATATCATAAAGAATTAAAAAGCAAATCATAATTATTAATTGGCACATCAAAAAATAATTTAGACTAATACAAAAAAAGTATTTGACATATCAAAATAATATTATTATAAGTCAAATATAAGTTAGTTTATTAAATTCGGAAATCAAATCAAAGGAGTCGTACATGGGTTTAAGAACAGATTTATTAAAAAAATATCCAGAACTACAAGATCCAAAGTCACATCCGAGGTTTACTGGAATACCTACTTTCATGCGTGCACCTTATACAGAAGATTTAAAATCACTGGATGTGGCGATGGTAGGCATCCCTTATGATGGAGGCGTGACAAATCGAACTGGTGCACGCCTTGGGCCACGGGAGGTTCGCATTCAATCAACTATGATGCGATGCTATAATCAAGCAACTGGTGCCGCACCATACGAAATTTGTAAAATTGGTGATGTAGGAGATGTCTGGCCTGTAATGCCATTCGAGC
>JAOZRT010000334.1 GCA_029940035.1 Desulfobacterales bacterium | reverse complement strand
TCTGTGGTTCTGTCCTCTGGTATTTATCCACAAGCTTAATTCATTCTATCTTATCGCCATGTTATAATCTGGGTGGCCCGACAAATTTAAGTGTTTTGAGAAGCACGAGAGCAACAGCCAGGATGCCGGCAAACACCAGCACGGTCATTCCGACGCTCCACCCCCACCACAGAGGGGCATTGACCAGAATGCCGCTGCCCAGCACGACAGGCACCATGAACAGGTTCATGATGCCTATTTCCACGGCCACCGGCGTCTTGAACTCGGGATCGACAATCCTGAGCAATAACAGCCCGCTGGAAACGGTACCGGTGACGACACCGTAGATAGCCACCATGCGTTCGAGGTTATAGGACCACAGGCGTTTTCCCAGGTAAATAGTGAGAAACGTGGTCGCTATGCCACAGGCCAGGGCCATGGCCACAATGGGTACGATGAATTTCCAGACAACCACCAGTTGAATGGCCATGATCGTGGCCACGATCAAATAGTCCACGGACCAGCCGGTGATCCGCCGTTGCACGCCGCCGTCCAGCAGGTGCCCGGCCCCGCTTTTTTGTACAGCCAATTTTACAAGAAAGGCGATGCACAAGCCGAAGAAAAAGAAAAATCCCCACAGCATGGCAGCCACATCCGGTGCAAAGGTGGCTACGATTTTTGCCAGCAGCAACGTAAAAACATAGGTCAGGCCATAAGCAAGGCCGATCAAGGCCACATGAAACGCCAACGTGTCGATATTGGCCGAGTGGGTCGTCAGGTTGCCGGCCGACGCACCTTGTCCTTTTTTTGAATAAAGACCTTTGATGAATTCAGGCGGCAGGCTGCCTTTCCCCTGATGAGCAAGCCCCTTGCGGAGCCCCCAGTTGGCCAGGGGAACCCCGACAAAAAAAGAAAACAAAAATCCAACAGCCGCAAACGTGAGGCCGATGGTGGCACCGTGTTCAAACCCGACCCCCTCCCACACCTTGCCGAATGACAACGCCTGACCCGGCCCCTCCTCGAACCCCATGGGAACCAGGAAACCAAAGGTGGGAAACAGTTCAGACCCCAGCAAACCGAACAGAATCACAAGTAAGCCGCCCAGCACAGCCTGAAGACCAAAGGACGATGTCATGATCAGGCACATCCAAAAGGCGCCTTTGAAGTATCCTTTATCCGTGCGTTCATTTTCTCCCGCAGCACTGTTGGCCGTGAGCCCCACCGAAATAAAGGAAATGTTGAACAAGTGGTAGGCAAAAAACTCCCAACTTTCAGAGGGAAAACGGATAACACCGCAGGTTTCCAGAGCCAGGCCGAGTACGCCCCCGATCAGGCAGCTGGGCATGAGATATTTTTGAAAAAAACCCACCCTTGCTCTTAAAAAAACCCCTATTAAAAGCATGGCAGACATCCAGCCAAAAATGAGCAGCGGTTCGAATTGAAACGGGATGTTCATGGTGGTCCTTTCATGAATGAAGAAAGTGAGAGATTGAATCTATATCATAATGTATTATATTATTCCATAGATGGCTGGTATATCGATATAGATTGCAGGATAAAAACTTGGTATAAGGTAAACGGTATAAGGTACAAGGTGGCAACGAGATCTTGGCTAATAGCATGTTTATTGTGTAATATGACACGAACGCCCCTAAACTACCTAAACTGTATTCCCGTGTACCCTAAGCCTTATTCCCCGTACACCTTAAACCGTATACCGTATACCTTAAACCTTATACCGTAAACCGTACACCATATACCGATTATTACTATTTCTCTGTGTCTCTGTGGTAAAATCATTTTTTATCATGCCAATGTCTGAAGGACATATCCAATATGACTGAAACGATTGATTTAAGGCTTTTCGCCACCCTGCAGAAATTCACCCCGGAAAATTCGGATGCATTCGTGATCATGCCCAATGCAACGATTCGCGAAGTGCTGGAACAGATCGGCGTGCCCGTCGAAAAGGCTAAACTCATCTTTGTGAACGGGCTCAAGAAGGACCTGGATGTAAAACTCGGCGGCGGGGAACGCGTGGGTATCTTTCCGCCGGTGGGCGGGGGGTAAATTGAACTGAATATCCAATAGTCAATATCCAATGTCCAATTATCAAGTTTCAGCAGGGCTGAAGCCCTGAGCTACAAGGCATACAGCTAACTGCTTTGTAGCGTAGGGATTTATCCCTGCTAAACCGTGTTCCGAATTCCGAATGCATTATGCTGTTTGCCTTAACTTGGACATTGATCATTCGTTATTGGATATTGGTTATTCGCCCTTTTCACAATACTACAAACTGTTCGGGAGATAATCTATATGAAAGATAAACTTTTCAAACGGTTGGAGGAAGTTTCCACGGAAAAACAATTCCCGGACGGAACCGCCTATGCAGGAATTTCCATGGCGAACACAAACGCCCTGGCCCGTGAATTCAAGATGCCTGCCCGAAAGATCGACATTTCCGCGCTTGCCGGCGATATCGTTCCGGAACGCTATGCCCGCAACATGAAATCGTTCTCCGCCCTGGACCAGAAAACCCTGCTGAAATCCCGTGTCACCGTCGTAGGTACCGGAGGACTGGGCGGGACCGTGTCCGAAACCCTGGCCAGGATCGGCGTGGGAACGCTCACCCTGATTGACGGGGATTTTTTTGAAGAGAGCAATCTCAACCGGCAGCTCTTCAGCACGGAACCCCTGATCAACCATTCCAAAGCAGCTGCCGCCGAAGACAGGATCAGAAGCGTCAATGCCACGGTTGAAGTGACTCACCATGCCTGCAACCTGGATGACAGTAACGCCCTTGAACTGATTTCCGGTTCAGACGTGACTGCAGACTGCCTGGACAATCTTCCCACGCGCTTCACCCTTCAAACAGCATCTAAAACAGCACGGATCCCCATGGTATCAGCGGCCGTGGGTGGCCAGTCCGGCCACCTAACCGCCATATTCCCTGACGACAGCGGTCTTGAACTGATATTCGGGGATCCAAAAGAGGCTGCTTCTCTAAAAGGCGCGGAACAAACCCTGGGCAACCTGCCCTATACCGTAACCACGGTGGCTGCGCTCGAATGTGCGGAAATCGTGAAAATTTTACTGCACAAAGATTCTACTTTGAGAAACCGTCTCCTGATCATCGATCTGAACGACTACACCTTTGAAACCTTGCGGCTGAATTGATAGACCATGCTGCCTATCACCAGTTTCGCCACCCAAAGCGGCAACAGGCCTTGGGGCGCTGAGGCCATGAACTGGTTGGCAATTTCATCCGTGCTCTTTTCGATGTCACCCGTGCGTGCAAAACTTTCTTCTACGAATTTATACATATCCCGGGCTGCCTGGCGGCAGGCGGGCATGAATTTTTTGCAATCCACACCGGTTTTGCCGCCTCTGTGCTCCGACAGAATGATCTCGGGATTGAACGCGAATATCTTTTCAAGGCTCTCCATGTATTGGTCGAAATTGGAATTGGCTGCCGTAAATATCCTGTCGCCCAGTGAAATCCCAACCGCGTCCGATACAAACATGGCTTTTTCTTCAGGCATATAAAGGGAGATGGAACAGGTGGAATGCCCCGGGGTTTCCAGCACCTGCAGGTTCACGTTGCCGCAGGGCAGCACATCACCCTCGCCCACCACTCTATCCACTTTTATGGTAAATCCCTCAATGCACAGATCGTTGGGATCTACCTGGGGCAGCGTTTCTTTGAGGTGCCGTGTGTTGAATTTTTCTATGTTGGCCACGGCTTTGGGGGTGGATAAAAGTGTCTGAGCCCTTGGGGAAGCCACGACCTCCACCCAGGGCCACTTGTTCTTAAAGTAGGGCACAATGCCGCAGTGATCAAAGTGGGAGTGCTGGATGACCAGGTATTTTATTCTTTGAGGGTCCACCCCCGTGGTTGCTATTTGCGTTTCGACATCCGGGATGATGGCCGCCAGCCCGCCGCCCAATATCGCGCACGCATCCCCGCCGTCCACGAGATAGACGCAATTTTCCGGTTTTCCCAGCAGGGTGATGGTTTCAGTTACTTTTCCGGGTTGATCGATGATCATTTACGTGCTCCTTTTAATAGGTCTTTTATTGACAGTCGGGCCTTGCTCATTTAATTTGGCCCTGCGTGATAAGCAATAACCCTCTGCGTACTTGAGCGTAAGCGGGCAAGAGATATTTTACCAACCAAACACAAAGCACTATTCCTCCAAACAGGACAAAAGCATGAAAACGGACAATAACAGATTAAGACAACAGATTCAATTCATCCTGGAAGTCGACAAGCTAAAAAAAATCGTCCGGCAGACCCCGCTGACCGATCAATCCCGCAAGGAAAACGATGCCGAGCACTCCTGGCACATTGCCCTGATGGCTGTTTTGCTCCTGGAACATGCCCAAGCAAAGAATATCGACATCCTGCGTGTGGTCACCATGCTTCTGGTGCATGACCTGGTGGAGATCGATGCCGGCGACACCTTTTGTTACGACAAAGCCGGAAACATGGACAAATTGGAACGCGAAACCAAAGCGGCCGATCGCATTTTCAATCTGCTGCCTGAAGACCAGGCAGCCTATTTGCGGGAATTGTGGGACGAGTTCGAAGCCAGGCAGACAGCGGAATCCAGGTTTGCCGCAGCCATGGACAGATTGCAGCCCCTTCTGCACAACTATAACACGGAAGGCGGCACCTGGAAGGAGCACCGGATTCACAAAGAACAGGTGGTCGAGCGCAACCACCCCATCGCTTTTGGCTCAGCAACCCTTTGGGATTTTGCTGCAGATATGATAGACGATGCGGTCGTCAAGGGCTATTTGGACGGCTCCTGAGGACAGAGGACGGAGGACAGAACCACAGAACTTCAGAGGACAGATGACAGAACCCCAGAAGACAGAGGACAGAACCACAGAAGACAGAGGACAGAACCACAGAACTCCAGAGGTCAGAGCCACAGAAGGCGGAGGACGGAGGACAGAGGACAGAACCACAGAAGTCAGAGTTGCAGAGCCACAGAGG
>JAOZRT010000333.1:4316-4986 GCA_029940035.1 Desulfobacterales bacterium | reverse complement strand
CCGGACTATGTTGCATACGGCCGTGCTGATGCTAAACGGCTACAAGCTTGATCCCAATAAAGCAAATGCCGATGGTCTCGTAAACAACATAATAGCGCCAATGCCCTATATCATCTTGAACGAAGAGAAGATTGACCCCAATGCTCCTTGGATGAAAAACATCAAACCAACCACAAAAATCCGGTTGCTGAAAGATGTTATTGTTGAAGGGAAAGCAAAACAATATCCAGATAGCCGGTGTGCCGATGGCTGGCTCACGTCGAAGGAACTTCGTGACATGTATTACCTGAAAAAATAGTAACTTCGGAAAGTGTTTAATTATATTAGGGGGTAGTATTGCCAGAGTTAGAATGTCGCAATTTCAGCAAGGCTTTCGGCGTGGTTGTCGCCTTGAAGGCAGTCAGCCTTTCATTGAAAAAAGGTGAGATACGCGCTCTGTTCGGTGGCAACGGATCCGGGAAAAGCACATGTGCTAAAATACTGGGGGGATCGGTTTCCAAAGACAACGGTGAAATATTAATCGATGGTAAAAAGATCGAAATCGAATCGCCGGCGTCAGCCATCAAACAGAGAATAGCGGTAACATCCCAAGAGCTCAGCCTGTTTCCCCACCGGACCGTCAACCAGAACCTGACCTTGTTGAACACCCCTAAAAAGTTTCTTTTTTTTG
>JAOZRT010000333.1:0-4306 GCA_029940035.1 Desulfobacterales bacterium | reverse complement strand
AGACAGAAAAACCGCCCGTTCTAAAGCCTTATCGGCTTTAGAACGGGTGGGGCTGCAAGCGTTGTTGGATACTCGCGTTTCGGAACTGGCGGACAGCCAGAAGTATCTGATTGAGTTTGCCAAAGCACTCATCTTGAAACCTCGCATTCTAGTGGTCGATGAAATTACGTCTTCGCTAGGGCATCAGGAAGTAGCGATAGTAGGGAGGATACTAAAAGAACTGGCAGAAGAGGGTTGCATTATTATATACATATCCCACAGGGTGGGCGAAATATTAGACATATGTTCATCAGTGACCGTTCTCAGGAACGGCGAGGTCGTCAAATCTTATCAGACCAATGATGTAACGCAAGAAACCCTCCTAACGGACATGATAGGCAGTCAGCCGGTTGCTGAACGGCAGGACGACAGCGGGCAGGTTATTGAATCCACCGATGACAGAAAAGTCCTTTCGGCGAAAAATCTAAAAATTGGCAGTTTCTCAGGTGAGATTTCCGATTTCGATCTCAAAGCAGGAGAGATACTGGGGGTTGCCGGCCTGCAGGGACAGGGCAAGTCGCGCTTGTTAAGACTTCTGTTTGGGCTATCCGACCCGATAGAAATGAAACTTGGCGGCAAAAAAAAACGCATAATCAATCCTGCATCGGCGATTTCGAATGGCATCGGCTATTTTACGGGCGATCGAGTCAACGAAGGCGCTTTTTACGGCCGCTCCATCGGCGAGAATTTAAATTTGGTAAACAACGTTGTACTCAAGTACAAACCGTTGAAAAACGACGAAGTACTTCAAGAGAACAAAGTTAAATATAAATCGTTTGCTGTTCCGATCGAAACACTTTCGGGGGGTAACCAGCAAAAGGTTGTTTTATTGCGCTGGACCAGCCTTCGGCCCAATATATTACTGGCCGACGATCCAACCAAAGGCATTGATATCTCCGCCAAGCTGGATGTTTACGAAATTTTTAGGCAGCTAGCAAGGCAGGGCTCGGCAATCGTCTTTGTATCGAGCGATGAAGAAGAGCTTGTTTCCATGGGCAAGAATACGGATCATTACAGCGTGGCCGTAATGTATGACGGCAGAATCGTCAGACGTCTTTACGGCAGCGACATAACAACGGCAAACATTATTGCGGCATCGATTCCTACGGGACGGACGACAGGTCAAGATATACCATGCCAAATAAGTTGAAAATAATGGTTGATATTAAAAAAATAGCGAACTGGCCGGCGCTGCCGGCGCTCATTCTAACCTTAGCGGTTCTGGTCGCTGGCGGATTAACAACTTCATACTTCTTTAAATACAGTTTTATCAGCAGGGTTTGGGAAACGTACATGCCGACAGTCCTTATCTCAATCGGCTTGACTGCGGTAATAATCTGCGGAGCGATAGATCTCTCTGCCGGCACAATAGCGGCGCTTGTCAATTGTTTATGCATCTATCTGATTAGAAAGGCGGGATTGGATGCCGGAACGGCGTTACTGATTGGGATTGCGGCTGGACTTTTTTTCGGAGCATTGAACGGTGTCCTTGTATCGATATTCAGATTGAATGCGCTGATCTCGACTTTTGCCATGAGTTGGATCACCGGAGGGCTGGCATTATGGATCTATCCCGACTCTTCCGCATTTGAACGTGTTGGTGATTTAGCAAGGATATACAATAAGGGCGCTTATCTCGGGATTCCCGCGCCTTTCTTTCTGCTGATACCGGCCCTGGCCGTGTGGCACATCATCATGGGATCTTCCATCGGACCCAAAATGTATGCCATTGGAGGGGATCAAAAAAAGGCGTTTGTCACGGGCGTGAATATTCCCCAAATAATCATTGCTAGTTTCATGTTTTCAGGGTTTACCGCTGCACTGGCGGGAATTGCCATGATCGGCATATTCGGCGTGGGTATGGCCGACCAGGGTATGGCTTACATACTGCCGGCGATTGCCGCCTGCGTTATAGGCGGGATACCGTTGACCGGGGGCGTCGGCGAATGTTACGGCCCCATATTCGGCGCATTCTTCATAGCATTTCTGACCCCATTGGTATTAGCGGTTGATATCGACCCGTATTTTCAGGAAATAACAAAAAATATGATCATATTTTTAGGTATCATCCTGCCTTCGGTCATATGGTTCATAGTCGGAAAAAGGTCTGTGTGATATTCAAACAGGGTAAAATAATATCAGAAAGAGTCAATGTGAAAAATTCTAATTTAACGAAAAGTTTCGACGTAGCGCCAAACAAATCGCTGGTAGAAAAATTTTGGCGCAATTTTAACGAAGGGGATCTAAAAACCTATATGGTGCCCGTATTGGGTACTATATCGCTGTTTATTTTGGGTCAGTTCATAGCGCCGGGGTTTGCCAGGGCACAGGGTGTTTTAAACTATATGGCGGTTGCCAGCCTGACAATGTTTGCCTGTATCGCGCAATCGCTGGTAATGCTTAACGGAAGAATGGGCTTCGATCTGTCGATCGGCGCGTTGATGTCGGTTGGGGCCGCCTGGGGCGCTTCCTTGTCCGGCGGAACCACGGTAGGTGTGATGTGGTCGGTGTTGGCCATGGGGGTAGTCGGGGCCTTTTGCGGATTAATCAGTGGAACATGCGTAAAGATATTCAATATGCCGCCCATGGTGGTGACCATGAGTATCGGAAGCCTGGTAAGCGGAGGATATATCGCCATTACCAGGGGCCAGGTCGCGGGCACCCAGGCGGATTTGTTTAAAATTATCGGCACAGGCAACGCCTTTGGGTATATCAGATGGGTGCTTCTCATTGCCATCGCGTTGATAATTATTATCGAACTGGTACTGCGCAAAACAAAATATGGAAAAAGTTTGTATTTTGTCGGTACAAATGAGCTCGCTGCCGCGCTTTGTGGCATAAAAACCACCTGGGTTTTCATAACGACATACATGTTGGCAGGGATTTCGTCCGCGTTGGCGGGACTGATGCTTTTTGCCGTTGTCGGCTCTACCCAGGCCGGCCAGGGAGATCAATATACAATGCTGTCGATTGCGGCTGTGGTTATTGGCGGTGTAAGCCTTGCCGGAGGCAAGGGGACCTATCTCGGCGCTGCGCTCGGCGCGGTGATGATGACAGTTTTGGCCGGATTTTTGACGGTCGTTCAGATACCGCAAGGGGCCAGAGATTTATTGAAAGGGTTGATTCTTATGTCCATACTTTTATTATATGCCCGTTCACCTAAACTGAGGCAATAGAAAACGATTCAGGGAGGATTGATTATGGAATTCCAAAAAAAGACACTGGTTGAAGGGATCGTATTTGGCGAAGGCCCCCGTTGGCATGACGGGCGGCTTTGGTTTTCCGACATGCATGCCGATTGTGTAATGGCAGTGGGACTCGATGGAGCCTGCGAAAAAATTGTGGATGTTCCTGGCCAACCTTCCGGCCTAGGCTGGCTCCCCGACGGCCGTTTGTTAGTCGTTTCCATGGTTGACCGACGGCTTCTCCGCTTGGAAGGCGGTCAGTTGGTTGAGCATGCTGACCTCAGTAATATTGCCACCTGGCACTGCAATGACATGGTGGTGGATGGTAGTGGAAACGCCTACGTCGGCAACTTTGGCTATGATCTCGAACCGGAAGAGCCTGTGCAGGTTGAAGCGACAATGGCGCTTGTTGCTATGGATGGAACGGTAAAGCCTGTTGCTGATGGGTTTCTGTTCCCGAACGGGATGGTCATCACTCCGGATGGGAAAACGTTGATTGTGGCCGAGACCTTCGGTCAAAAACTAACCGCCTTCGACATTCAATCCGACGGCTCTTTGTCAAACAGGCGACTGTTCGCCGACCTTTCTCCAAGCATTCCGGATGGTATCTGTCTGGACGCGCAAGGCGCTATCTGGGTTGCCGACCCTCTGACAGATGAATGCTGCTTTCGCGTCCTGGAGGGCGGTCAGGTGACGCATAGAATTCCAACCGGTCGCGGTTGCTATGCCTGCATGCTCGGCGGTCCGGATCGCAAAACCCTCTTTTTAATGACTGCCGACGATTTTCACAGGGAAAAGGTCCTGGACGCCCGTAGTGGAAAAATCGAAATTGTCGAAGTAGAGGTGCCCGGCGCAGGACTTCCTTAACCGCAAGCCATCTCCAAAATCACAGATTCATTCAAACTTGTGAGAAAAGAACAGTATATTTCTGAAGTTCTTTTTAGGAATTGGAGCATTGCCGCATGTCAGAGGTTGACCTGGATTAGGTTAGGGCCCGGTTCAACGAATGCCTTCTTAAGTGCTGTCACCAGTTCTTCGGCCGTATCCACCGCACGCGCAGGTACCCCCATTCCCTGGCTTAT
>JAOZRT010000069.1:16485-17848 GCA_029940035.1 Desulfobacterales bacterium | reverse complement strand
ATTTTAACCAATGACAAAACCGTCGCCATTCGTTTTGACACCATTACCAAAGCGCGGCTTATCAATTACAATGGAGAAAGCTGATGTTGATTACAGACATAAAACGCGTTGTTGAACAGATCAGCCGTGACAAAGGC
The DNA here is from genome assembly GCA_029940035.1 of Desulfobacterales bacterium. GTDB lineage: Bacteria > Desulfobacterota > Desulfobacteria > Desulfobacterales > B30-G6 > JAJDNW01. Next base: position 17,711 of record JAOZRT010000069.1, on the reverse strand, counting down.
ATCGATCGTGGCATTCTCATCAAAGCTCTGGAAGAAGCACTGCGGTCTGCGGCAAAAAAGAAATACGGCAGCAAAGTCGACATCGAGGCTCAATATGTTGAAGAAACGGGAGAAATAGAAGTCTTCCAGTTCAAGGAGGTCGTGGCCGAGGTCGTCGAACCGGATATAGAGGTCACGCTTGAAGAAGGCCGGGGTCTGGACCCGGAGTGCGAAGTCGGCGACAGCCTCGGAACGAGAATGGATGCCTCCACGTTTGGCAGAATTGCAGCCCAGTCAGCTAAACAGGTCATCATTCAGAAAATGAAAGATGCTGAAAGGGATGCCGTATATGCCAACTTCATCGACCGCAAGGGTGAAATCATCAACGGCATCGTCCAGCGTATCGACCGGGGGGACATCATTGTCAACCTCGGCCACACCGAAGGCATCGTTCCCGTACGTGAACAGGTCCCCCGGGAATCCTATCGACGCGGGGACAGAATCCGTGCCCTGATACTGGATGTACTGCTGGATACGCGCGGCCCGCAGATACTGCTGTCCCGCACCCATCCGACTTTCCTGATCCATTTATTTAAAACAGAAGTTCCCGAAATAAGTGAAGGGATCGTCGATATCATGGGAGCCGCCCGGGAACCCGGCAGCCGCGCCAAGTTTGCGGTGTCCTCCAATGACTCCGATATCGATCCGGTGGGCGCCTGTGTGGGCATGAAAGGCAGCCGGGTGCAGAATGTCGTTCAGGAATTGCGCGGTGAAAAAATCGACATCATTCCCTGGCATGCAGATTCGGCCAGGTTTGTGTGCAATGCGCTCTCCCCTGCCGAAATTTCACGCGTTATCATCGACGAGGAAAATCGCTCCATGGAAGTTATCGTGCCGGATGAATTTCTCTCCGTCGCTATCGGCAAAAGGGGACAGAATGTCCGGCTGGCTTCGAAACTGACAGGCTGGCACCTGGACGTGAACAGTGAGTCCCGCTACAGCGAAGCCATGAAAAGCGGCTATGATTCACTGGTTGCACTGCCTGGTGTTGGAATCAGCATGGCGGACGCCCTCTACGAAAAGGGCTTTTTCTCGGCCGAGGAAGTCAGCGGAGCCGACGTGGAGGACCTTGTCACCATCCGCGGCATTGGTCATGAAAAAGCGGTGCAGCTCATCGAGGCCGCAATTCAGCACCTTGAATTTGCTGCGGTTGAAAAAGAAGACAGTGCAGAGGCGTCGCCGGAAGA
>JAOZRT010000069.1:0-16385 GCA_029940035.1 Desulfobacterales bacterium | reverse complement strand
AGAGGCGTCGCCGGAAGAACCTGACACCGGTGAAACGGATGCCAGTAAAAATGAACCTGAAGAGGCGTCGCCGGAAGAGTCTGACACCGGCGAAACGGATGCCAGTGAAAATGAATCTGAAGATGCGCTGGCAGTAGAAGACCCTGACAACAAAGATGACTAATTTGAAGATAGATTCTAAGCCTATTTAAGGGGGATGGATGGGAAAGATCAGAATATATGAACTTGCCCGGGAGCTGAATATGACCAACAAGCAGCTTCTCGAAAAGCTGGAGGAGCTGGGCATTCCCGTCAAAAGCCATATGAGCTCTGTTGAGGATTCCGAGGTCGACAGCATCAAAGCCAAGATTCGAGGGAAAAAACAAGCGGAGCTTGTGGAAAAGCGCATTCGGCCTTCGGTAATCAGGCGACGCAAGATCAAAGCGCCGGCTGAGCCGACACCGGTTGAAGAAGAGCCGGTTGAAGAGGAACCGGTCGCCGATAAGGCCGCAGACACCGAGGAAATACCGGCTGATACTGTCGAAGCGCCCGAAGAAGCTGAAAAAGAGGCGCCCGAAAAGACTGAAGAAACGGAACAACCGGAAGTCTTGCCGGAAAAGGAGGCGACAGCCGAGGCAGTCGACACAGCCGAGGAAAAAGAAGACCAGAAGAAAAAAGATGCGGCGCCTCCGGCTGAATCCCCTGAGCCTGAAAAAAAGGCCGCTCCGGCAAAAGCTGTCAAAACCAAGAAAAAGGAAGCGGCTGCAAAAATCATCAACCTTCCGGTCGAGCCGGTGAAACCGCTGACGAAGAAAAGGCCCGTTAGACCGCACACTCCCGCGGGCAAGCCCGGCCACCCCCGTCCGACGGCAGAACAACCCGGGCACAAAGAATCGCCGGCCAAAGCCAAAAAGAAAAAGGGCCGTAAGGCTGTCGTTACTACTCCGGACGGTGACCGTAAGTTCTTCAAAAAGAAAATCTCTTTCATGAAAAAGGAGGTTGTCGAGGGCAAAGATCTCTATTCCGGTCGTGCCAAACGGGGCCGCAAAGGCCGCAAAGGCCGTAAAGGGGGTAAGGCCAAGCAGGAAAGAGGTCTGCAGACTCAGATTACCACCCCAAAGGCCATCAAACGGCGCATCAAGATTGATGACACCATCATCCTGGCGGAATTGGCTAAGCGCATGGGTATCAAAGCCAATGAAATGATTGCCAAACTCATGGCCCTCGGTGTCATGGCCACGGTCAACCAGACCATCGACTACGATACAGCTGTGCTTGTTTCTGCTGAATTCGGGTATGAGCTGGATAAGGCCTCTTTTGAAGAAGACATCATTTTGAAAACAGAAAGTGATGATCCTGAAAATATGTCCGGAAGACCGCCGGTGGTTACCATCATGGGCCATGTCGATCATGGAAAAACATCTCTCCTGGACGTTATTCGCAAAACTCGGGTAACCGAAATGGAAGCCGGAGGGATCACGCAGCACATTGGCGCTTACCATGTCTCCACCTCCAAGGGCCACATTGTATTTCTCGACACACCCGGCCATGAAGCCTTTTCCGCCATGCGTTCCCGAGGTGCAAAGGTTACGGACCTCGTTATCCTTGTGGTGGCTGCCGACGACGGCGTCATGCCGCAAACCATCGAAGCCATCAACCACTCCAAAGCAGCGGAAGTTCCCATCATCGTGGCTGTCAATAAAATCGACAAGGCCAATGCTGAACCGGAGCGCGTACAGCGTGAACTGGCAGAAAACGGCCTGGTATCCGAAGCTTGGGGGGGCGACGCCATTTTTGTCAATGTATCCGCCAAAGAGAACCAGGGAATCGACAGCCTGCTGGAAATGATCCTGCTACAGTCGGAAATGCTCGAGTTGAAAGCCAACCCCGACAAACTTGCCCGAGGGCATGTGGTGGAGGCAAAATTGGATGCCGGACGGGGCCCTGTGGCCACCGTCCTTATCCAGGAAGGAACCCTGCGTGCCGGAGATTCTGTGGTATGCGGTATGCACTATGGTAAAGTCAGGGCATTGCTGAATGACACGGGCCAACAGGTCGAATCTGCCGGACCATCCATTCCCGTGGAAATCATCGGCCTGTCCGGTGTTCCCCAGGCCGGAGACGAACTCGTTTCCCTCACGGATGAGAAGGATGCCAAGCAGATCAGCCTCCACCGCGCGCAGAAGCAGCGCTCCAAGGAACTCGCGAGAAGCAGTCGTCTGAGCCTGGATGGCCTTTTTGAAAAACTGCAGGAAGGTGAGGTCAAAGACCTCAATCTCATCCTGAAAGCCGATGTTCACGGATCGATCGAGGCCTTGCGGGACTCCCTGTCCAAGTTGAGCAACGATGAGGTCAAGATCAACATTGTTCAAGCCGCTACCGGAACCATTACCGAGTCGGATATTTCCCTGGCCACCGTGTCCAATTCCATCATTGTGGGATTCAACATCCGGCCCGGTCAAAAAATTCAGGATCTGGCCAACGAAGAACACGTGGATATCCGCTACCACAACGTCATTTACGATGTCATCAATGAAATCCAAAGTGCCATACTGGGTCTGATGTCATCGATCTTTGAAGACCGGTCGCTGGGGTGGGCGGAGGTTCGCGACCTTTTCCACATTCCGAAAGTGGGCACCATCGCCGGTTGTTATATAACCGACGGCAAATTCGAACGTGGTCATAAGGTGCGCCTGGTCAGGGATGGCGTGGTGATATACGACGGCAAGCTCTCTTCCCTCCGGCGGTTCAAGGACGATGTCAAGGAAGTTCAAAACGGATATGAATGCGGCATTGGAATCGAAAACTTCAACGACCTCAAACTCGGTGACACGATTGAGTGCTACTACACCGAAGAAATCCGGCCGGAACTTAGCTGATGGTGAATAGCGAAATGGAGATCATGAACTTATGAAACCATTCTCCCGTTCCGATCGAGTCGGCGGCCAGATACAACGGGCCTTGTCGGATCTGCTCCAGAAGAACGTCAGTGATCCTCGTCTTGAGGGAGCGACCATCACCGGTGTAAAAATGACGCGCGATCTGAGAATTGCCAAAATTTACTTCACCACCACCGGTGGAAAAGAAAAGAGCCGGGAAACGGAAGAAGGCTTCAAGAGCGCCGTGGGGTATGTAAAAAGAAACCTCGGCCGCGTGCTGGGGCTGCGGTACATGCCGTCCTTTCAATTTTATTATGACGAATCGTTTGATTATGCCGCAAACATCGACCGGCTCATTCAATCAACTAAAAAGCAGCATGAATAATATTGCCAACCAACTGAAAAAAAGCCGCAATGTGTTGATAACCAGCCATATCAACCCGGATGGCGATGCCATCGGGTCGCTGGTTGCCATGGGAGTTGCTCTCCAGACGCGCGGGATCGATACCACCCTGTTCAATGAAAGCCCCATTCCCGCAGTGTATCGCTTCCTCCCGGGTGTGGAGCTTATTTCAAGGAACATTGAACCCGGCAAAGGCTTTGACACGGCCGTCGTTCTGGACTGCGGTGGCCTGGACCGGGTGGGCAACAGGGCCAACATGGTTTATAACGTTCCGGTCGTGATCAACATCGACCACCATGTCACCAACAACGGATTCGGCGATCTGCAGATCATCGACGACTCGGCGTGCGCCACGGCGGAAATTGTCTATCGCCTGATAAAAGCCATGGGCATCGAGATCGACCAGACCATGGCCACAGCGATCTACACAGGCATTGTTACGGACACCGGTTCATTTCGTTTTTCCAATACGAACCATGCCGCCTTTGCCATCTGCGATGAAATGGTTCGAAAAGGCGTACAGCCTTACAATATAGCCCAGCATTTGTACGGCACCTATTCCCTGGGCCGGATCAAACTGTTGAACCTGGCCCTTGAAACCATTGAAATTTCAAGTAATGGCAACGTTTCCATGATGATGCTCACCCGGAAAATGCTGAACGAGACAGGAACGCATCCGGAAGACGCGGATGGGCTCATCAATTATGCACGACGCATCGAAGATGTCAAACTGGCCGCCTTGATCCAGGAACAGGAAAACGGCCATAACGGGCAGGGGGACGTCAAACAATACCACGTCAGCCTCCGTTCCGATGGTTCGGTGGATGTGGCTGTCATCGCATCCGGGTTCGGCGGAGGGGGACACCCCAGTGCGGCTGGATTCGGTATACAAACGACGCTTTCAGACCTGAAGCATAAAATCATTCAACTGTCTGAAACCATTTAAAATGCTCAGTTTGGGTATTCGGGAGCCTATGCCGGCGAGCCGTACGATTTTCAATGATAATGGCTTTATCATTATCGACAAACCCGAGAATATGTCTTCCGCCAGGGTTGTCGCCCGGGTCAAAGCGGCCCTGGGAGCAAAAAAAGTGGGGCACACCGGTACACTGGACCCGTTTGCCACGGGTGTACTGGTCTGCTGTATCAACCGCGCCACCCGGCTGGCACGGTTTTTCCTCGAGGGGGAAAAAACATATGAGGCAACGCTTCGCCTCGGAATTGAAACGGATACACAGGATGCCACCGGTGCCGTTATTTCCGAAAACCGTGTTGCCGACTTTGAGAAGAGACGTCTGGCCGACGAATTTCAACGTTTCCAGGGATGGATAAACCAGATACCGCCGGCTTATTCTGCCCTGAAACACAAGGGGGTGCCGCTCTACAAACTTGCCCGGCAGGGCAAGCCGGTAGAAAAGCCGGCACGCAAAGTTCACATTTCAAGCATACGCATTCTTGAGATTGAACACCCCTGCATCCGGTTCGAGGTGCATTGCTCGGCAGGAACCTATGTACGGACCCTTTGTGCCGACATCGGAAAAGCGCTGGGATGCGGGGGGCATTTGAAAACCCTGAACAGGACCCGCAGTTCTGGCTTCTTTCTGGAAGACGCGCTGCCGCTGGCTGAGCTTGAACGGCTCGCCGGTCGTGGTGACCTTGCTCCACACGTGACCAGCATGAACGACGCCTTGCAAAGCATGCCGTTCGTGGTGGCGGGCAGCGGCTTGAAGGCAAAGGTTGCCCACGGCATCACTCTGACCAGCGAGGATGTCGCGCCTGGCGAAACAGGGAATCGCGGCAAATATGTCAAGATAGTGAACCGCCTGCACAACCTTCTGGCTGTGGTGCAGCGAAAAAAAGGGTCCCAAAACTATGATTATTGTTGTGTTTTCCAGAAATAACATGCAAAAGTGGCAGTCAAAATGACTTTAACCGTTTACAACCCATAGAAAAGATTTAACATATAGCTATATTAAAACAGTTTACGCTAAACAACTTGAATACAGGAGGCGAGAAGAAAGTGGTTTTTACAACAGAAGATAAAAAAACGCTCATTGAAAAATATAAAACACATGAAAGCGATACCGGTTCTCCGGAAGTTCAGATCGGGCTTCTCACCCACCGGATTTCATACCTGACCGAACACTTGAAAATCCACAAAAAGGATCATCATTCCCGCAGAGGGCTTCTGATGATGGTCGGCCGGCGCCGCAGACTTCTGAACTACGTAAAAAACAACGATGTAAAACGCTACAGGGGCATCATAGAAACCCTGGGGCTAAGACGCTAAACTACCGTGTGCCCTTCAGCGCTTGCAGAGGGACCCACTTAAATTCTTTTGTATGCACCGCATCATCAGCGGTGCTTTGCAGCGAGGGCGGCGAGGCCTTCGCATAATAAAATCGTGTTTCACGATTTTATAAATCGCGACTGTGTCGCTACAATTCTAAAAATTAAAACATGTTAGGAATAAATTTATGGAAATCACGTTAATCGCCGATGTCGGCGGTAAGGAATTGAGCATAGAGACCGGAAAGGTTGCCAAACAGGCATCTGGTTCCGTTGTTGTTCGTTATGGAGAAACAACCGTGTTGGTGACGGCTGTTTCCTCAAACGAAGAACGAAATGTCGGGTTCCTGCCGCTGTCGGTTGAATACCAGGAAAAAATCTATGCAGCCGGACGCATACCCGGAAACTATTTTCGCCGTGAAATCGGCAGGCCCAGTGAAAAAGAAACTCTGACCGCCCGTTTGATCGACAGGCCGATTCGCCCCCTGTTTCCCAAGAAATATAATTTCGAAACCCAGATCATTGCCACGGTACTGTCCATGGATCAGGAAAACGATCCGGACGTTATCGCGATGGTCGGTGCTTCCGCCGCCCTCGTTATTTCGGATGTGCCCTTTGCCGGCCCCATTGCCAGTGTGCGCGTTGGCCGCATCAACGGCGAGCTGAAAGTCAACCCCGTCATCGACGAGTGGGAGGATGCCGATATCAACATCATCGTCTCCGGCTCCAAGACCGGGGTGGTCATGGTGGAAGGCGGCAGCAACATTGTCAGCGAAAAAGAAATGCTGGACGCCATTTTCTTCGGGCACGAAGCTCTGAAACCAATCATCGCCATCCAGGAAAAACTGCAGGAAGCGGTGGGTAAATCCAAACGGAAGTTCGCACCCCCTGAAAAGGATGCAGAACTGGTAGCCAGGCTGACCACCGAAGCTGAAACCCGTTTGCGGGAAGCCATCGTCATTCCCGAAAAAATGGAGCGCTACAGCACTGTCCGGAAAGTGAAGAACGACATATTTGAAAGCCTCGGTGAAAATTACGCTGACCGTGGCGGCGAAGTATTTGAAATTCTTGGCGATTTGCAGAAAATCATTAGCCGTAACCTTATCCTAAAGGAAGGCCGCCGGATCGACAATCGCAAATTCGATGAAATCCGGCCCATCACCTGTGAAGTCGGGTTGCTGGCAAGGCCTCACGGCAGTGCCTTGTTCACACGGGGAGAAACCCAGGTTCTGGGCGTCCTGACCCTTGGCTCCGGCCCCGATGAACAGCGCGTCGAGACCCTCCGTGGGGAAGAATTTCGCCCCTTCATGCTGCATTACAACTTTCCGCCCTACTCAGTTGGCGAAGTAAAACGAATAGGCGGCCCCAGCCGCCGGGACGTCGGCCATGGCGGCCTTTCCACCCGTGCCATTGAAAATGTTTTACCGGACAAGGAATCTTTCGACTACACGATCCGGCTGGTATCTGAAGTTCTGGAGTCCAACGGTTCCTCTTCCATGGGTACGGTCTGCTCCGGCATACTGGCCCTGATGGACGGCGGTGTTCCCATCAAAGCGCCGGTTTCAGGAATTGCCATGGGACTTGTTAAAGAAGACGACACCACCGTCATTCTTTCGGATATCCTGGGCGACGAAGATCATTTTGGTGACATGGATTTCAAGGTAACAGGGACCAGTGAAGGCATCACGGCTCTGCAGATGGACATCAAAATCCACGAACTCTCCAAGGATATCATGGAAAAAGCCCTTGAACAGGCCCGTGTGGGAAGGCTGCACATCCTGGGCAAGATGCTCGAAGCGCTGGACAAACCCAGGCAGGAAATTTCCCCCTTTGCACCCAAAATCATCATCATCAAAATCAACCCTGACAAAATCAGGGAAGTGATCGGCCCCGGCGGGAAAGTCATCCGGGGAATACAGAGCGAAACCAACACCAGGGTTGAGATCGATGATGCCGGTATCGTTAAAATCGCGGCAACATCGGCGGAGGAAGGTGCGGCAGCCGAACAGGCGGTTCTCGAAATTACCCGGGAGCCCGAAATCGGCGCCATTTACGAAGGCAAGGTCGTCAAAACAACCGACTTCGGTGCTTTTGTTCAAATCATGCCGGGAACCGATGGCCTGGTGCATATCTCGCAACTGGCCAACCATCGCGTCAACAAGGTCACCGACGTGGTCAAGGAAGGCGATATGCTGAAAGTCAAGGTCCTGGAAATCGGGAGAGACGGCAAAATTCGCCTTAGCCACAAAGCTGTTTCAGATGATGAAAACTGATCAGGACACCTGTAAAACCACTCTGGGAAACGGGATTAAAATCCTGACCAAGAAAATGCCCCACATCCACTCGGTCACCATGGGCGTCTGGGTGGATGTGGGGGCACGCGATGAGAGCCTGGCAGAAAACGGGCTTTCCCACCTTATTGAACACCTAATATTCAAAGGGACAGAAAAACGGTCGGCATTTCAGATCGCCAAGGAATTCGATGCCATTGGCGGACAGACCAATGCCTTCACCACCATGGAAAACACCTGTTACCATGCCAAGGTCATGGACAGACATCTCGACACCATGGTGGAAGTCCTGTCGGATATCTTTCTGAACTCCCGCTTCGACGAATCGGACATCAAGAGTGAACAACCTGTTATCCTTCAGGAAATTGGAATGACGGAAGACAGTCCCGACGAATACGTTCACGTTCTTTCAGGAAAAAATTTTTGGGGCGAACATCCCCTGGGGCGTTCCATACTCGGCAGCCCCGACAACGTCCTCGCTTTCAAGGCCGAACACCTGAAAACATTTTTTCAAAAACTATATCAGCCTGACCGCATTGTCGTTTCAGCTGCCGGAAATCTCGAGCATGACCGGCTGCTCAGCCTGATAGGACCATCCTTTGAAACCATCAAGCCGGGAAACGGTTTTCCGGAAAGGACCCCGCCGTTGGGGAACATGGGCGTTGATATCAATCACAGGGATCTCGAGCAGGTTCACATCTGTCTCGGCACCCGTGGACTGCCTACAGCAGACCCCGGCCGCTATGCCCTGTCGCTTATGAACACCATTCTCGGCGGTAACATGAGCTCCCGGTTGTTTCAGGAGATCAGGGAAAAAAGGGGACTGGCCTACAGTGTATATTCCTTTGTCTCTTCCCATGTGGACACCGGCATGTTTGGCGCCTATGCCGCGGTCGAACCGTCTAAATCCATCGAGACCACCAGGCTGCTCCTGGAGCAGTTGTTGCGTTTGAAGCAGGAAAAGGTCTCTGACAACGAACTCACCGGTGCCAAGGAGTATATCAAGGGAAACCTGTTTATGGCTGCGGAAAGCAGTGAAAACCAGATGGTCCGACTGGCTCAGAATGAATTCCACTTCCAACGGAATATCCCACTCAAAACCATCGTGGAACAAATCGATGCCGTTACCCCCGAAGATATTCTGCAGCTTGTGAACACTCTCCTGGAAGACAACGCCCTCTCACTGACCATGCTGGGCCAGGTTGTGGACCAGACCGCCCATGCAGAAATAGTCAATGCCTTTTTGGACACATGAACCCAACGCCTGCCATTAAAATTCGACGCCTGCGGCCGGAAAACGATACAGATATCCCCCTTCCCCGCTATATGACCGCCCAATCCGCGGGGATGGACGTGTGTGCCGCCAACCCGGAAGACTGGGTGCTGGGACCCGGTGAAATCAAGCTGATTCCCACGGGGTTCGCCATGGCCCTGGACGAAGGGTTCGAAGCCCAGATACGCCCCAGAAGCGGACTGGCTATCAAACACGGCATCACCCTTATCAACTCTCCGGGAACCATAGATGCCGATTACCGGGGCGAGGTGAAGATACCGCTGATCAACCACGGCTCCGATCCCTTTGTGATCCGCCGCGGTGCCAGAATTGCCCAGATGGTCATCCATCAGGTACACCAGGCCCAATTCCAGATCGTCGATGAACTGGATGCCACCTCACGCAATCAAGGCGGGTTCGGGTCTACGGGAACATGAAGCAGGATTCGAGGATCCAAGGGGTCGAGTGCCAGTCCTGGCTCTTAGCTGCCACCGGCAAAAAGCCAGGAACAAATTAGCGCTCCGTTGGAACCCAATTTCCAAAAGGAAAAAAGTGCCATCATTTAGAGAGAAACATGCAAGCATCGATCAAAGACCGTAAAAAATTGTCCGTCTGCATGCTGGCCAGCGGCAGCAAGGGCAATGCCATTTACATTTCCGACGGCACCACCTCCCTCTTGGTGGATGCCGGCCTTTCCGGGGTTGAAATAGAACGCAGGCTTCAGGCTCACGAACTGGATCCCCATGGTATCGATGCCATGATCGTTTCCCATGAACATGCGGACCACATCAGAGGTGTCGGCATCCTGTCCAGACGCTTCGGCCTGCCGGTTTACCTGTCGGAGAAAACCGGCCGGGAAGCCAGCCTGACCATTGGTAAAGTCAAGGATATGCGATCGTTCAGTTGCGGCCAGCCGTTCAGTGTCAACACCCTTGACATACACCCCTTTTCAACCACGCATGATGCCGAAGACCCGGCCGGCTTCTCCATCGCCTGCAATGGGCGGAAAATCGGCATTGCCACGGATCTGGGCATTGCCACATCTATGGTGAAACAGCACCTCAAAGGGTGCGACCTGCTGATTCTGGAAGCCAACCACGATCCGGAAATGCTGATGAACGGCCCCTATCCCTGGCCGCTGAAACAACGCATCAAGGGGCGGACCGGCCACCTGTCCAACCAGGCCTCGGGAGCCCTGTTGTCCGAACTGAAACACAACAAGCTGCAGCACGTCATTCTGGCACACTTGAGTGAAACCAACAACACCCCGGCTAAAGCCCTTCAGGAAGTGGGTCCGGTACTGGACGGTTGCCGCGCCCGCATCCACGTGGCCGCCCAGAACCTGTGCGGAGAAATGTTCATAATAAAGTAAAAAGTGTAAAGTGATCTAAAGTGACTAAAGTTAAGGTATTCTACCTGTAATAAAAAGACAGAGCGAAGCGATTCAACAACTTTAGCTCACTTTAAACTCGATAATTATTAAGGAGTCATATAAATGGACGAAAACCAGACTAACGACATGGAAGAAGAAAGTTTTGCTGAACTGCTGGAATCCTACAGCGACGGTATGAAGGACGATCTGCAGGTAGGCGACAAAATCACCGGAAAAATCATAGCCATTGGAAAAGACTCCGTTTTTGTCGATACCGGCACGAAGATCGACGGTGCCGCAGACAAACAGGAACTGCTGGATGACGACCAGGTATTTCCGTATGAGGTGGGTGACGCACTCGATCTGTATGTGGTCGCCATGAGCGAAGATGAAATCCGGCTGTCCCGCGCCCTATCGGGGATCGGGGGCTACCACCTGCTCAGGGATGCCTTTGACAGCGCCGTACCGGTCGAAGGCAAAGTAACGGCCCAGTGCAAAGGTGGCTTTCATGTGGAAATCCTGAAACGCCGGGCCTTTTGCCCCATCAGCCAGATGGATGTAAAATTTGTCGAAGATGGCGAGCCCTACATCGGCAACACCTATTCGTTTCTTATTACCCGGCTGGAAGAGAAGGCTAAAAATATCGTTGTCTCCCGCCGCGCTCTGTTAGAGGAAGCCCTGGAAAAAGAACGGCAGGCATTTTATGAAACGCTGACCCCGGGTGATGTCTATGAAGGAGTGGTGACCAAACTCATGCCCTACGGCGCATTTGTCGAGCTGTCGCCAGGTGTCGAGGGCATGGTGCACATATCTGAAGTCCGCTGGTCCCGCGTGGAAAACCTCGAAGATGTCCTGGCGGCCCATGATACCGTAAACGTCCGGGTACTCGGCGTCAAAGATGGCAACAAGCCCGGCCTTAAAAAAATCGAGCTTTCCATCAAACAGATTCAAGGAGATCCCTGGCAGTCTGTCGCCGACAGATACAATCCAGGAGACATGGTACAAGGCACGGTCGTGCGGTGCATGAAGTTCGGGGCGTTTGTGGAACTCGAAGCGGGCATCGAGGGACTGGTGCATATCAGTGAGATGAGCTACACCCGTAGAATTCACAATACCGAAGATGTTGTCCGGGTGGGCGAGCCGGTTACGGTGCTGATCAAGGAAATCGATTCCGACAGACGCAGGATAGCCTTGAGCATCAAGGAGATCGAAGGGGACCCGTGGGCGCAAATCCATGACAATTTCCGTGTGGGGCAAAAGGTGGACGGCACCCTGGAGAAAAAGGAAACCTTTGGCTGTTTTATCAATTTAAAGCCCGGCATCACCGGCCTTTTGCCGAAATCCAAAATATCGGCTGCCGGCAGCGCCGCCAGTATTGACAAACTCAAAGAAGGTCAGCATCTTACGGTCATAATAGAAAGCCTCAACCCGGCAGAGCGGAAAATCAGCCTGGCTCCCGGGGACGGTGAGGCCGAGGAAAACTGGCAGAAGTTTTCCGATGACGATTCTTCTTCGTTGGGAGATCTGGGCCAAAAGTTAAAACAAGCATTGAAAGGGTAAATCAATATGACAGAAAATACCTACGACACAATTATCATCGGAGGTGGGCCCGGTGGCCTTTCATCCGGCATTTATGCTAAACGGGCGGCCCTGAACGTACTGTTGATCGAAAAGGGCGTTCTCGGCGGCCAGATCGTGAACTCGGACGAGGTTGAAAACTACCTGGGCTTCGAGCACATCGGGGGGGCCGAGCTTTCCATGAAATTTGGCCAGCATGCCCAGACCTATGATCTTGACATCGTATCCCGGGAAGTCGCAGAAATCATACCCGGTGCCGATTTTCATACGGTCAAGCTCGCCAACGGCGATACTTACAGGACTTGCAGCATCATCATGGCCATGGGCGGCAACCCTAGAAAGCTCGACATTCCAGGGGAGAGCGAATATTACGGCAAGGGAGTCTCCTACTGTGCCGTGTGTGACGGATTTTTCTTCAGGAACAAAACAGTGATGGTGATCGGTGGCGGGGACACGGCAGCCGAAGAAGCCCTCTATCTATCCAAGCTCGCCAAAAAAGTTTACCTTGCCCACCGCCGCGATGCACTGCGGGCGAGTATGATTTTACAGCAGAGGATTTTTTCGGAATGCAAGATCGAGATGCTCTGGAATACCATCCCGACCGGGATACTGGCCGAAGCGGACGGGGTCAGCAGTGTTGCACTGCAGGATACCGTAACAGGTGACAAACAGGAAATGCCGGTGGACGGGGCTTTCATTTTTATCGGGTTCGAGCCCAGCAACCAGCTGGTTCCGGCCGGCGTTAAAATGACCGCTGAAGGGTATGTGGTGACGGATGAGAAGTGCGAGACCAGCATCCCTGGAATTTTTGCCATCGGCGACCTCATGGAAAAGTACGCCCGGCAGATCATTACCGCGGCAGCCGACGGCTGTACCGCAGCCCTTGCTGCCGCCCACTACGTGGAAGCTAAAAAATCGTCAGACGAGTGCCATCTTGAATAAAAAAGAACCCTATTGTTAAAAAAACAAAAGCGCGGCAAAACCGCGCTTTTTTATTTTATAGGCTTCTCTGAAAGTGCCGTTGTTTATTTCGGCGCCATCTATTTTTATTATTTGAAGATGCCCGAAAGAAAGATGCACGCACACCCGAGAAGCCGGGTTATTCTTGTTATTATCACGGCCGAGCCGTTAGCTATTATTAATACAAGTTTTGTGCCACCTTTATAGAAAATAACAAATTTCAATCATTATCAAGTGGTTATACGTGTGTCCCTCTAAACACCTCTGATCGCAAAGTGACAATTTTTGTCACTTTTCCTGCCCATAACTGTCACCTATTCGATTTCCTTCAACTCATAATCCCGGCTGCCCAGATTCAATGCCTCAGCATAGACCAGCTGATGGGCCCAGTCGACCTTGGGGTAGAGCGCCTTGAACTTGTCTTCTCCGGGTTCCAGGGCCGTTTCCAGACACGATCCCGGCAGCGCCGCTTCGCGGTTGACAAGATCTGCGGAAGCCTGGTCGATGGCTACGGGATCCAGTGATGCGACCATGCCGATGTTGCGAACAATGGGTGCATCACTCACTGGAAAACAATCGCAGGCAGGGGTAACATTGGTGATAATGTTGATAAAAATAGACTTGCCCTGCTTATTCTGCAACACCCCCAGGCAGTATTCCATCATTTTTTCCATGAAATCGGGAACGGACTTGCTCCAGCGCACTTGAATGGCCTCCTGGGCGCACATCAGGATGCACTCACCACAGCCGATACACTTGTCCGGATCAATTTTCGCCTTTTCCTCCTCCATGAAAATGGCGCTCTGGGAGCAGTGCCCCACACATACCTCGCAGCCAATGCACTTCTTGCGCTTTACCTTGGGGGCAATTCCCGAGTGTTGTTCAAGCTTTCCATGGCGGGACGCGGAACCCATGCCCACATTCTTGAGGGTCCCCCCAAACCCGCCCAGTTCATGCCCTTTGAAGTGGGCGATGGACACCAATGCATCGGCATTGACAATTTCCGAGCCGATATAAACGGTTTTGAAGTGTTTCTGATCAATGTCAATACCGGTCTGGCTCCTGCCCCGCAACCCGTCGGCAATGATGACCGGCGCGCCAACTACAGAATAGGCAAACCCGTTTTTAATTGCTGTTTCAATATGATCGGCCGAGTTTCCGCGCGTCCCGGCATACAGGGTATTGGCATCCGTCAGAAAGGGCACAGCTTCTGTCTTACGGATCATTTTTATGATTTCCCGCACGTAGATAGGACGCACGAAAGCACTGTTGCCCATCTCGCCGAAATGGATTTTCACAGCTGCCAGATCCCTTTTTGCCAGCACTTTAGGAAGGCCGGCCTGGTTCAGCAGTTTTTCCATTTTTTGAAACAGGGGTTCCTTCATGGACGCTCTCAAGTTGATAAAATAGACCTTACTTTTCATGTACACTCCCTTTATTGAATTATTTTTACCTGAAATGATTGCCGATTTTACCGCATCTACGGCGTCAGATGTTATCCTGCATAGACTAGTACCTGCGGCAACCTTGACAATTGCTCACATTAGGTTTTTATCACGAAAGCACGAAAAAACGAAAAAAACCACTAAAAGTTTTGTGTTTTTCACATTTCGCGCTTTTGTGATTAATTTTATTTTTCTGCAACTTACCCATGGTTAAAAATCCATTTGCTTTACCGAGCCACGGGTTGATACATTTATGCTATGAATTTAAATGGCATTCTTGGGGAATTGGAACGCAGACTATTCGTACTTGACCGAATGTACAGCCTTTATACGGAATCGCCGAGCTGTGTAGGGATGGCAAGCCGGTGCCCGATGAAATAATTGACCCTTCCTGGGGAGCCTGCCCCTTGCTCACGAACAATGCCTGCCCCATCTACCGGCTGCGGCCCTTTGGCTGCCGCTGCATGGTGTCCAGCATCGATTGCCGGAAAACCGGACACGCCCAGGTTGATGAATTCATTTTGACCGTCAACAATTTGTTTTTACAATATATCGAGCACATCGACCCCCATGGCGGCACGGGCAGCCTGATCGACATTCTGCTTTACTTTGACCAGCCCGCCCTTCTGGAAACCTTTCAAAGGAAAATGACGATTGCCGCAGATACCGTCCTGGCCCTCAACCGCCCTATACCAGTCCTCATGGTCCCCCCTGAACACCGCCTTCGGGTTCAACCGATTCTAAAGAAGTTTCAGCTACTTGATTAGATCCAAGCAACACCTGGTCGAGGTTCCGCAGATATGTATTCGGATCAAACGATAACGATTAACCAGCCCTGGAATCAGTAAACAGGGCCATCGCATTCCCGCCACAAATACGATCAATTTCAGCGTTACGTAATGCTGCAGCTTCCATTTCCTTGAAATACCTTTCCGGCTTGATCAGAGGGTAATCAGTGCCCAGCAGTATTTTTTCGATGCCGACCCTGTCGATCGCCAGCCGGTAAACGGCCGGGTCGTACAAAAATGGCGAGGCTGCGGTGTCATAATACACATTGCGTAGCACATCCTTGACCTCTTTTTTCAGCACGCTGTAAAAAAAGATGCCCCCGCCCCAGTGGGCCAGCACGATGGTATTGTCCTGGAAGCGCTTGATGAGATCATAAATCTGCAGGAGGGTGTTTTCCGTCTTGCCGGGATATTGGTGCCCGACAGGCTCGTTGGTGTGAATCAGCACCGGGACTCCGCGATCCCGGCAGATTGCCATGACCGGCTCCATGCTGTCCACCATAACGCATTCGATGCCCGACCGGTAAAAAGCCAGCTCGCCCACACCGCACAAACCGTTGTCCAGGCAGCGTTCCACCTCGAAAGCTGCTGTTGAGGCACACGGGTCCAGGCAGCAGAACCCCTTGAAACGGTCCGGATAGCGGGCCACTGATTCGACAATATAGTCGTTGTGTCGTTTGGCCGTTTCCGGATTTTTCCAAGGAAAACCGAACACCACGGAAATATCAACCCCCTGCTCTTCCATGGCTGCGGCCATCTCTCTAGCCCCGATCATTTTCGATTTGGGGGATGCATACAGCAGTTCAAAAGCGGGTTCGCCTGCAAAATACGTTTTCCTGTTTTCTCTGACTTCCGGAGGAAACAGATGGGTGTGAAAATCAACGATAAAATTTTTTTTGCTCATTTAAACGTCCCTCTCTATTTTGTTCTCTTCATGTCATCTCACCCACACCGTCTCAAAACCAAATAAAAATTTTATCGTTATAATTCATTATCATGTCCAAACGCGCTCAACGAAGCATGATATACGTATTAGCACCAAATTTCTTAAATAGTCAATTGACGTGAATTCATGATAATTTATATATACATTAGAAACAAATGATTGCACGGATTATTGTTTTGGCA
>JAOZRT010000332.1 GCA_029940035.1 Desulfobacterales bacterium | reverse complement strand
TGTTTTTCAGTGAGGAACATTTTAATAGGCTTGTTTTATCAGTCAAAATTAAGATGGATAGTTCCCAATTAAGAAAATGCGGCTAATTTCGTTTCAGATCTTCTCAATATTTTTTCAATTTCAAAAAACAGATCCTGTTCACGGATAATGCCGGCGACTTCTCCCGATAAAATGGCAATCAGCCGGCGGGTATTGTTCACCTTCATCATATAGGCAGCTTCCATGAGGCTGGCCTTGGCGTCAATTGTCAAAGGCGTTGGCGACATAATTTCTTTGATTTTTACCGAACTGTTATCCTTAACCGCCTTTGTGAACATTTCTTTCCAGAATATGGGAGAATACTGGATGCTATCGGCCATAGATGGTTTGGATGCCGACAGGTAAGGCGGCAGCAGCAAACTCAACAAATTCATAATTGTCAGGATACCCTTGACTTCCTTATCTTCATCCATGACTATAATCGACCGGTGGCCGGTCTCCATAATTCGACTGGTTGAAAGCTGGGAAACAAATGACGCCTTCAGCTTTAAAACAGCCTCTTTTAGTGTTTCCTCTCCGGTTAACACGGTGTATTCCATAATCGGCACCATGACGCCAAGGATACGCTTTTCCTCGATTGTTCCGGGCTGGCCGCCATGTTGAAAGGCTTCTCTGATTTTATCTGTCAGGACGGTTATGTCGCACGGTTTGGACAAATAATCAAAGGCGCCCTCTGCATGTGCTTCCATGGCCGAAGGAAGGGTGCCATGGCCGGTCAACATAATTACCGGGAGTCTGGGAAATCGTTTTTTTATCTCCTTTAGGGCCTGGTGGCCGTCCATGCCCGGCATTTTGATGTCGAGGACCACGACGTCAGGATTTTCTGACAATTTTTCAATGGCCTCTTCACCAGTGCCGGCCAAGATGGCCTCAAAGCCCTTTCGGGACAGGATCTTTTGGGTTGTTTTTCGAAACTGCTTTTCATCGTCGACCATGAGTACGCGAATATTGTGGTCCATGCTCCATTTCTCCTAATTTTCATGGTATCATTTACTATCAAATAAATTAGTTTAACAAGCCCATGGATCTTAAACTGCAGGCGGCGTAATTCGTGGCAAAACCGCACCAAACAATAGCATCATGATGCCGATCGAGCCTATAATGACGACAAAGGCCTGCCGCCCTTTAAGGGATAAACCGTCTGTCAAGCCTGCTCCGATCAACCACCATTTCCAGGGCTCGGTGAACCAGAGTGAAAATGGAAGCCAGGCAATCAGCAGGGTAATACTTGATGAGAGCGCATAGATGGGCAGCAGTCTGGTGAAAGGCACCCATCTGCCGGTGATAACAGCAATCAGGCCATAACCGATGACCGCTGCGATAAACGCCATGCCCATTGCATTCACCAACAAAACAGCAACGTGAAAAACAGGGGTCTCCGATCGACAAATCAACGTACAGGTAAGAGCATAAATTATACTGGATATCAAAAGCACTCCTAAAGATCGTTTTACGTTCTGTTGCGGCAGTATTTCATAAAAAACACGACGCGGTTCTTTCAGCATCCTGGACAGAATGTAAAGGTAGTATTGCACGAAGGTATTGTCGGTTGGTTTCATTACCAGTGCTCCTGTTTTTTAAAACAATCCGATTTTAGCAAAAATGCCGTAAATAAGCATCATGAGCGTCAACACAAAGAAAATGTTACGCTCCGTGTCTTTGCTGAAATATATCTTTGTACCGGCGCTGCGAAATAATTTCGAGGATTGTTGGCGATCATTATCTTTTTCTGTGTGCATCATACCCTCCATCGATTGTTAGTCCAGCTCTGCTTTCAATGAACCCCTACCCCTTCGCATTTAAATGCCTTTTTAATTTTAGAAGTTCGGCATCCCCCCAAACCCCCTGAAAACCCAGTATACGCCGGTTAGTATTAGAATAACAATATTGGCAGCGATCCAGATGGGGATGCCCACACGAAGATAGTCTTTCGGCCCGAGGTATCCGCTGGCGTAAACGATGGCGTTGGGCGGCGTGCCGATGACCAGGCAATAGGCCATGGATGATGCGATGGCGGTAGACATGGCCATAAAAGGCAGGTACGTGGTCCCAGGGTGAACCATGCCGGCCATATTCAGGGCAATGGGCCCCACGGCCGCGGCTGCGGGCCCGTCCGCCATCAGGTTGGTAATTACGGCCGTTAAACCGTTGGAAACCGCCATCAGGGGTAACCCCGCATGCATGCCCAGGGGTTCGAGAAAATCAAGCACTGAGCGCGCCAGCCAGTAGGCCGCGCCGGTCTGGTCCAGTGTCCGCCCGAAAATGATCGCTCCGGCATAGAGCCACACGACCCCCCAGTCCACCTTTTCCTGGTAGTCGCGCCAGTTGACCACTCCGGTCAGCAGATATGCGACCGCACCGGCCACGGCAATAACGCCGATGCCCAGTCTTACCGGATAGATCCCCAAGTTGTAAAACTCCTTTTCCGTGAACCAGCCGAATACCATCACACTAAAAATGATCAGGGCCCAAATCTGCTTGCGATTCCAGCCTCCCATCTTGCCGATCTCACCCTGCAACTGCTCCATGGCCGGCGCCAGTGATGTAATCTGGGGTTTAAAGCGCCAGTTGACAAAAAACCAGGTCACGGGAATCATCAGTATAATAAACGGAAAGCAATAGGTGACCCATTGGAAATAGCCGATGTCCAATCCGAACATATCACCCAGGTAAGTCATCATGATAACGTTGCGGGCGCCGCCCGATGGTGCGCCGGGGCCGCCGATATTGCACGCCATGGCAATGGCGATCATCAGCATCTTGGCCAGTTCCGGATCTTCGGGCACATCCCGTGTCAGGCTGTTCTGGTATAAAAGCATGCCGATGGGCAGGAACATGGCCGCCAGGGCGTGATCGGAAATAAAGGCTGCCAACGGGCTGATAATCACAAAGAAAATAAGGGTGATCCAGCGCACATTGGGAACAGCCAGTTTGCGGAACATGGCCAGACAGACCCGTTTATCCACCCCGGTTTTGACAAAGGCGGCCGCAAACATGAGGCTGCCCATGATAAACCAGCAGGCATCACTCCAATAGAGCATGGCCACTTCCTTATGGGTGACAACCCCGGAAAAAACCAGGATCAGCCCGATACAGAAAGCCACGCCCGGCAAAGGGATACATTCGGTCAAGAAACAAATGACCACAAACACTCCCATGGCAATGGCCACCTTGATATGCCAGGCGCCTTTATCAGCCGCCAGTTTTTCAGCCCCGGACAAATCCTCATATTTGAGGCCCTCTTTACGCTGGTTCATGGCCTGCTGCATCAAATCGAGAAATGCTGTATCAGATAGATTGTCCTCTACAAAAGTATTTGCCTTGTTGAAGTTGTGTTCATCGACAGGTATTTTATATTTTTTACACCATTTTAAATCACGTTTTAAATACCGGTCCCGGCTCAGGGCGCCCATTTGTGAATTCTGCTCCATGATCCGGGCGGTGAGCAATTGCCACTGGTCAGCCTCTGAACTCGGCTTGTCAAATAATTTTTGGGTGACCAACTGAATGACCGCCTCAGGGCCGACCTGGTACTCCATGCCCACGTCCTGCATACCGTGAGGTGTCGGCATGATGAGAATTGCAAACAGTAGAACCACCGGGATGAAAAATATTTTCCAATCCACGTATTTGTCGTAGCCCGTGGCTTTCTTCGCTTTTTCCCTGATCATCTTGTGCTCCTATTCAAAAATAATGACACCGTGTTGCCTAGGTTCCGAATACCGACGGTTTATCTGATTCTCACCATCATACGCCAGCCTTGCTACATTTGCCGAGAAATAAGCAAACCGGCAGAACCGGCGGCTTGTGAAAAAAGTCATGTTTGATCTGCTTCTTTTTTTATCTCGCGCGGAGATTTCATAAACTTCCGGGATTGTGCCATACGGATCTTTTCTTCCAATCGCAGCCTTTTATCATATGCTTCTTCAGCCTTGACCAGGAGTTCATCGATATCGGCAGGTTTGTTCAAAAAATCCGTGGCCCCCGATTTAAGACCCTCCACAGCGGATTCCACCGTGCCGTGGCCGGTGAGCATAATGACCTCCACCAGCGGAAAATCCTTTTTGATAGCTCTCAGGGTCTCAAGACCGTCCATGCCGGGCATTTTGACATCCAGAATGATCACATGCACCGTTTTCGAGGCCAATACGTTCAGCGCCTGGGCTCCGCCGTCAGCCGTAAGCACATCATACCCCTTCTTGGTGAGCAGCTTTTTTGTGGTCGCCAGAAATCTTGTCTCATCATCCACCAGCATCAGTTTCATGTTTTGCATGGGATTATCCTCCTGAAATATCTTAAACGTTATCCTCATCCCGCCATCGGTAACTGAACAGAAAAAGTGGTGCCTTCCCCGGGTTTGCTGTCAACCTCCATTTTCCCACCCATGGCGGTGACAATACCAAAGCAGATCGAAAGGCCCAAGCCAGTACCCTGGCCTACGGGTTTCGTGGTAAAAAACGGACTGAATATTTTCTTTAAATTATCATCATCAACCCCACAGCCATCATCAGTCACCTTGATAAGGACCATGTTGTTTTCAGTCGGCCCGGCCTCAACACCAAGGTTGCCGCCGGCAGACCCGTGGCGCGCGTATATGGCGTCGATGGCATTGTTGCAGAGATTTAGCAGCACCTGCTGCAGTTGGGTGGGGTCGCAAGCTACTGCCGGCGTATGGTCCGCGATCTGCTGCTGAGACTTTCTGTACTTCGGGTTCGTTTTTACGGACGAATTTTAATATGGAATGGGTAATCTCCGAGCAACGGTTGACCTGCAAGCTTATTTGCTTGATGGAATCTTCAAAATCAGCCATGTCTTCCGATTCGGACAAAGATTGCTGCTTAAAATCCTCCAGGATGGTTTCAATTAAAGCCTGTTCGCTCTTGATGATCTGAAGCGGATTGTTGATTTCATGCGCAAACCCACGGCCATTTCGCCAAGTTCTGCAAGTCGCCA
>JAOZRT010000331.1:1436-4992 GCA_029940035.1 Desulfobacterales bacterium | reverse complement strand
GTCAGAACGCTTCAATCATAGCCTGAACTTCCCTTTTGGCCGTTGATTCCACATCATATGGCGACACGCCGTCGAGGTCGGCCTCGATGAGGGCGTCGTCATAGGGAATGAAGCCGATGAATTCAAATCCAACCAGGTGTTTACGTAAAAAAGCCTCATCCTGGGAACCACGGATCTTACTGCCTACCACGGCGATGTTGTTGAGGCCGATTTCCGAAGCCAGCTGTTTGATGTGACCGGCTGTTTCAATGCTGCGGCGTCCGGGTTCCACCACCACGATGAGCTTGTCCACACTTTGGGCCGTTCCTCTGCCCAGGTGTTCGATACCGGCCTCCATATCCATGATGACCACTTCGTCCCTGGCCAGGACCACGTGCATGACCAGGGCTTTGAGCAGGGTGCTTTCCGGGCAGATGCACCCGGCGCCGCCCTTTTTGACCCCGCCCAGGCGCATGAGTTTGATGTTGCCCAGACGGGCAGAGAGGGCGTCCGGCAAATCGTCCACCTTGGGGTTGAGTGAGAAAAAGCCA
The DNA here is from genome assembly GCA_029940035.1 of Desulfobacterales bacterium. GTDB lineage: Bacteria > Desulfobacterota > Desulfobacteria > Desulfobacterales > B30-G6 > JAJDNW01. The sequence continues at coordinate 4,462 of JAOZRT010000331.1, read as the reverse complement.
CCAATGGTGCCGGGCTGGGCTCCGGTTCTTTCAAATATAAGGTCTTTCATTTCGGCTATAGGGGTAATGGCTTCTGCATTTTCAATACCCACGGCAGCCGCCAGGTTGGCATCCGGATCGGCGTCGATGGCCAGTACATGCTTACCTTTGTCGTCCAGAGACCTGATCAGCAGGGACGCGAAGGTGGTCTTGCCCACACCGCCTTTTCCACTAACTGCAATTTTCATTAATATTTCCTTTTTGCGTAAAATTAAACAACAATTCCAAAAATTTTCACGCCGTGACGCACACAACAAAGCATGAAACTTTCACTATTACCAAATTGTTCATATGTTCCTAAATGTGGCTGACTGTTTCTAATGAATATAATACCAAATACCTGCAGGGCAAGTGCGTCTGTTGCGGGTTCATCCGGCCCGTCCTCAAACCACGGCGTATAAGAGAAAACCACCGAAAATGATAGCCAACAATCCACCGATACGTCTGAAGAAGGGCGGTGTTCCCAGAGCCCATGATATCAAGGCCTTGAAACTAGCACGTCCCATGATCCCCATAACCAGAACATTCATCGGTAACCCCCTTTTGGGAAGCGGATTTTTTTCTGAACTCTACCATGCTGGCGGCATATTGTACAAGCTTCGCCAAATTTCTGGTGTTTGATAAAATCGTGGAACACGATTTTATTTTATTGCACACGACTCGCTGCAGACATACAATATTAACTATGAATACAGGAATGAAACCCGAGATTCTGGCACCGGCCGGCGGCAAGGCTTCTTTTCTGGCAGCACTGGCAGCCGGGGCAGATGCTGTTTACTGCGGCATGAAGCAGTTCTCCGCCCGGATGCAGGCCAAGAACTTCGGGTTTTCCGAGTTGCAGTCCCTGACCCGGCTCGCCCACCAAAAAGGGGTTAGGGTTTATGTGGCTTTCAACACAGCCATCCGGCCGGATGAGCTGGAAGAGGCCGGTGGCCTGCTTGCGCAGCTGGCAGATGAGGTCGAGCCCGATGCGTTGATCGTGCAGGATCCGGGGATGGTGGCCTTGGCCCGGCAGGTCGGCTTTCAGGGGGAATTGCATCTCTCCACGCTCGCCAACGTCAGCTTCGGCAGCGCCCTGAAACTGGTGCGCCAAAAGCTGGGTGTGGACCGCGTGGTCCTGCCGCGCGAACTGCACGTGGACGAAATAAAAGCACTGGCCAAGGCCTGCCCTCCGGGAATGCGCCTGGAGGCGTTTATCCACGGCGCCCTGTGCTACGGCATATCCGGCCGGTGTTACTGGAGCAGCTACCTGGGTGGCAAAAGCAGCTTGAGGGGCAGGTGCGTCCAGCCCTGCCGCCGGCGGTATACGTCGGGCTCTGAGGCCAGACGCTTTTTTTCGTGTCAGGATCTCAGCCTGGATGTGCTGGTCAAAGTGTTGAAAACCATACCGGAGGTTGGCACCTGGAAAATCGAAGGCCGCAAAAAAGGGCCGCACTATGTGTACTACACGGTGCAGGCCTATAAAATGTTGAGGGACCAGGCGGGTGACCCCAAGATGAAGAAGGCTGCCCTGGAACTGCTGTCTCTGGCTTTGGGCCGGACGAACACGCACTACAATTTTTTGCCGCAGCGCCCCCAGGACCCGATTAGCGTGGACGGCCAGACCGGTTCCGGGCTTCTGGTGGGCCGCTTGCAGGGCGGCAGAGCCAAGCCGTATATTACTGCCCGCGAGGACCTGCTTAAAAATGATGTGCTCAGAATCGGCTACGAAGACGACCGCTGGCACGCGGTGAGGAAGGTAAGCCGGTTCACCCCCAAAAAGGGCCGGCTATATGTGAAAGTGCCGGGCGGAAAAAATGAAATGAAGGGCACGCCTGTTTTTCTGATTGACCGCAAGGAAAAATATCTCGAGCAGAAACTAGCGGCATTGGAGAAAGAGATGGCTGGGCTTAACATTAAGCCGGCAGGTCATAAACACCACACCTCAAAACCCAAACTCAGACTTCCCCGGCCAATGCCCGGGAAAACCCTTCCTTTTGACATGCATGTTTTTCGGCAGCCCGGCAATAAAAAGGACGGGGGGCAAACAGGCATCTGGCTATCGGAGGCTTCCCTATCCAGGCTTCCCAAGCGCGTCGGAGACAAAACCTGGTGGTGGCTGCCGCCGGTGATATGGCCGGCAACTGAAGGGGAAATCGAGAACCTGGTGGGTCAGGTCCTTAAAAAGGGCGGACGTAATTTTGTTTTGAATGCCCCCTGGCAGGCTGCGCTCTTTCCCCATTTCAAGGGCTTGCGGGTATGGGCCGGCCCGTTCTGCAACATTGCCAACCCTTTGGCCATTGACACATTGAAATCATTGGGCTTTGAAGGTGTCATTGTCAGTCCGGAAATGGGTCGGGACGATATTCTGAACATGCCCCAGGCCAGTCCTTTACCGCTGGGCATTGTCCTGTCGGGTCTCTGGCCCTTGTGCATTTCACGTATTCTTTCTCCGGGTATCGAGCAGAACCGGCCTTTTTTGAGCCCCAAAGGGGAGCAGGCCTGGGCCGTGAAAAACGGTCATGAGTACTGGCTTTTTCCCAACTGGAAGCTGGACATTGCCTCCCAGAAAGAACGGTTCCACAAAGCCGGCTACAGCTGTTTCGTGGTTATGCACGAACCCGTTCCCCGCAAGGTCAGGATGAAGACGCGTGAGGGGGTGTGGAACTGGAAAATCGGACTTAAATAGCACTCGACACAATCGGTTTGTTCTAATACCTGATTATAGATAGGGAGGGGTAAATGCACCACATGAGGGTCCATTGGGATAGCTTGAGCGTCAGTCTAAAAGTGGGGCCGGACATCAGGGATGTTTCGCAGCAGCTGGAAGCCGTGCTGTCCCGGTCGGGAATCGAAGACGGGGTTCTCCATGCTTTTGTGGTGGGGTCCACTGGCTCCATCACCACCATCGAGTACGAACCAGGGGTGGTGGAAGATCTGAAGGCGGCCATCGAAAGGCTCGCGCCAAAGGGGGCGTATTATGCCCACGAGGAAGCCTGGCACGACGG
>JAOZRT010000331.1:0-1336 GCA_029940035.1 Desulfobacterales bacterium | reverse complement strand
CCACGAATGATGGTATCTGCAATTTTTTCAGTGTGGTGATCGTCTCCATACATCGCAGTTTTTGCTTTGAATACTTATTAGCGAAATGGGGTAACATCATGGACTTTCTTTCCATTTTTAAATCACTAAAGGAGGTGAAGATAAATGGAAATAGTAATAATGATCCTTAAAGTCATTGGCATTCTTATTGGACTGTATGTTCTCGAAATGGCAATTGTGACATTCATCCCTGGCATGTCGGTCCCAAAGCAGCCCCTTAAAAAAGCGGAGCATATGCCGGAGAAGTTAGAAGCGAAGCCTCCTTTGTCAAGAAAAGATGTGACCTTTCAGGTCAAAGGAACAATAATAAGCGCATGGCTGTATCTGCCTGACGACTTATCTGTTCCGGTTCCCTGCATTGTTATGGGGCACGGTTTTGGGGGAACCAAGGATATGATCATGGAATCTTATGCTCTTCGCTATCAGGAAGTCGGGTTAGCAGTGTTGGCATTTGATTACCGGCATTTTGGCGAAAGCGAGGGTGAACCGAGACAGCTGATGTTGATCCGGTACCAACTCGAAGATTATTCAGCAGCGATCGACTATGCTCGGGGCCTCAAGGAGATTGATCCAGCAAGAGTTGCTCTGTGGGGAACCTCTGCCAGCGGTGGATATGGTATTTTAATCGCTGCAAAAGATAAGAATATCTCCTGTGTAGTCGCGCAGTGTCCGGGACTGGATCATCGTGCCTCAAAAGAGATGTTCAAGAGAGAATTAGGCATCAGACACATCCTCCGTCTGGTTGTTCACGGACAACGTGATATGATGAGGTCCCGCCTGGGTCTTTCGCCCCATCAAATACCTATCGTTGGGAAACCTGGAACCATGGCTTTTTTTCCTCTTGCAGATGCTTATGACGGATACAGCAAACTTGCATCGGAAAATTTTATTAACGAAATCTGTGCTCGGGTCATTCTGCGGTCACATGGATTCAGGCCGGACAAACAGATCCAGAATGTACGCTGCCCGGTCCTGGTTCAGATATGTGACCATGACAGCTTAGCTCCCATAAGTGCCGAAACCGAAAAAGAGTTGAGGAAATACGCAGAGGTCAAACGCTATCCTATCGGCCACTTCGATATCTATGTTGGAGATGACTTCGAAAGAAGTGTTAGTGATCAGCTTGATTTTTTTAAGAAACACCTTTGATTTAGGGTGACTTACTTTCAAAATATAAGTTTCGATTACTGGCATGAGTCTTCAGTGGCAGAGTGGTTGCATCTCGATTTATTTACAATAGGGATAGTTTAATTATGTCAGAAATTACAAAAACTCCAAATCCTCCATACTACGCTGT
>JAOZRT010000330.1 GCA_029940035.1 Desulfobacterales bacterium | reverse complement strand
TTTACCCTGCGGGAAAGCCGGAGAACTTCAGATTCTGTGTTGCTGAGGGTTCGAACCAGTCTTCGCTCTTCGAGCTACGCCCCGACAAGGTAAAAAGCTACGATTTCACCCTCAGGCGCCTTGACTCTGAAGCCCTCCGGCTTTAGGCAACGCTGGGGTATATTTGCTTTCGTGGAGAAGGCAACGTGCGGAAGCGATCTGGAGACTTATAAATGAAAAATTTCACGTCTATTTACAGCAAGCGTGAAGGTCTGAAGCCGCCGGAACTGTATGAGTACTTTCTCGACAATTTCTGGTTTAAGGCTGCTGGTATGGAAAACGAAATTATCAACGAACCATTGAGGGGAAGGCATAAAGCGGATGTCGTGATTATTGGCGGCGGTTTTACAGGGCTTTCATCTGCTTATAATATCCGTCGAAGATTTCCGCACAAAAAAATTATTTTGCTTGAAGGCGCTTGCTGCGGTTATGGCGCCAGCGGCAGAAACGGTGGATTTTGTGTGGCCACTTCGCTCATAGACCGGGACCTCGAAGACCCTGACGCACGTAAGGAAAACCTGAATGTCAGTTTGCATGGCATCGAACAGATCAAGGAATGTATCGATGTGCATGGTCTGGATTGCGATTTCAAGGAAAATGGCATGCTGGACGTGGCCATGAACGACGTGCAGGTGAAAATAATGCAAGAGGAGTGCCGGGTGTTGAGAGAATGGGGACTTGACGTGGAGACGCTCTATGGAAAAGAGCTTGAAAAGGAAATTAAATCTCCAAGATTGGTCGCTGGTCTCAAAACAAAACAGGGAGCGATTCTCAACCCGGCCAAACTGGCACGGGGGATGAAAAAAATTGTCGAAGACATGGGCGTTGAAATACGGGAGCGCTCTGTTGTGACACGGGTTGTACCCGGTAAAATTCATCATGTGGATACGGAATTAGGAGAAGCCAAAACTCCCGCCATTGTGATTGCTACCAATGCTTATTCCCATAGACTTGGTTTTTTTCAAAATCGTTTATATCCCATTTATACGTATGTGATCGCCACCGAACCCTTGACCAGTGCCCAGTGGGACGCGATTGGCTGGCAAAACCGCCAGGGACTTTCCGACTACCGTACGCTATTCAATTATATGATCCCCAGTATTGACGGGCGAATCATCATTGGCGGTTCGGATGTCAAATATTATCATAACGATGGAATCGCCCCGGGAAACAACAAGACTGTCTCGCGAGAAATTCTCAAAGACCTGGTCAGGTGGTTTCCATGCCTTGAAGGGATTAAAGTCGACCACGCCTGGGGCGGCCCGACGGCGACCACGCTTGATCAAACGCCTTCCATCGATAAGGAGACTTTATGAAAACATCAGTACAGGTGTTGTCCCAGGACGAGCGCCATCGAGTGCATGAGGAATCGCTGAACATTCTTGAAAAAACGGGAGTGCGGGTTGAGACGCCCCTGGGCCGCCGAATACTGCGGGATGCGGGCGCCCGGGTTGACGACCTCCATAAAATAGTCAAATTCCCCAAAGCACTGGTTGTGTCATCCCTTGAACTTGTGACCAGGGACTTCGTATTGAGCTCACGCCGTCCCGGCTTTGACCTGGTCATGAATAAAGGCAATAGTACCCTCTGTCCGGATGGCGGCGGGGCAATGGTGCTGGACAGTGCCACCGGCCAGCGGCGGACAGCCACGTATGACGATTGGAAAAAAATAACCAGCTTGGCTGATGCGCTGGATGAAATCGGTATGTACTGGTGCCAGGTTGCTCCCAGCGACCGGAGAAAAACCCTTGGGGGAACCGTTGACTACTTTTGCAGGGTTTTCAGGGGATTTTCCAAACATATCCAGGATGGTCCCAAGACCGACGACGAAGTTCCCTGGTTTACGGAAATACTGCAGACGGTTTTCGGTTCCAAGGATGACATCAAAAAGAACCATCCTGTTTCCCATGAGGTTTGTCCCCAATCTCCGCTTTCCATAGATCATAGATATACAGAGGCCTGCCTGGCCCTCAAAGGCTGGAATATTCCGGTGGCTATCATGCCCATGCCGTTGATGGGGTGCAGTTCACCGGCCAGCATGATTGCGACCGTCATTCAGGGCAATTGTGAAGTCCTGGCTATGCTCTGCCTGCTTCAGGCAAATGAACCGGGTGTTCCCATCATCTACGCGCCGGCCCTGGCCGTAATGAACCCTCTAACCGCCGGTCCCAGCTATGCCGCGGTGGGATTTTCTATCATGGATATGGCTGCCACTGAAATGGCCGGCTACTATGGGTTGCCGTCCATGTCCTCGCCCGGTGGTTCGGATGCCCATATCCTGGATTTTCAGAACGCGCATGAAGGTGCTGCCCTGGCTATGCCAACCATACTTTCCTGGCCGGATATTGTCGTCGGCCCCGGAATGCTGGACGGATCGATGGTATCCAGCCTTGAAAAGATGCTGATAGATGTGGAAGTCTTCCGCCTGGCCAAATGTGTACACAGGGGCTTGGATACCAGTGAGGAAAGATGGCTGACTGACGTGATTTCAAAGGTCGGCCCAGGCGGCGATTATCTGAGTGAGAAGTCGACTGTGGCTGCGCTGAGGAGTGATGAATGGTACATTTCAAATCTTGGAAGTCATGAAGATTTTGATAAATGGTCAGCCGGTGATCGCACCCCCCTCCAGGAAGAGGCCCGGGAAGAGGTGGCCAGAATACTAAAAATACATGAACCCTTGCCTTTGGGTGATGATGTCGAAAGAGAACTGGCGCACATCTGTAAGCGTGCCATGGAAATAACATGAGTTTTAGGCATGATAACAACGGTGTCATTCGAGTATACCCTATTGTTTACCCTCCGGATTTTGCAACATTGGGGTAAAATTAATGTTAACGGAAAAAGGAAGAAAATATGAATAGAATCGTAATCCTGGGCGCGGGGCCGGTCGGAAGATATATTGCCATAGACCTGTGCAAGGATCCCGACTATGAGGTCGTCTCGGTAGACATCAACCAGGAGGTCCTGGGGCAACTGGCCAAAGAACATCCTGTCCAGACCCGGGTGGAGGACCTTTCAACGGTCCAAGCCGTTACGCGGGCCGTTGCGGATGCGGACGTAGTCATCGGTGCAGTTCCCGGCCCCTTGGGGTACGCAATGCTTGAAACTGTCATTCGCGCAGGCAAGAACATTGTGGATATCTCCTACTTCTTAGAAGACCCCTTCGAACTGGATGAATTGGCCCGGGAAAAGAAAGTCACTGCAGTGGTGGATTGCGGTGTGGCACCGGGAATGTCCAATATCATTCTTGGCGATCATATGCGCAAGATGAAGGTTACTGACTATGAATGCTACGTCGGCGGATTTCCAAAGGACAGGAACGCCCCGTTAGGCTACAAAACGGATTTTCCTGTCCTGGAGGTTTTTGAAGAATACTCCGCCCCCGGCAAAAATGTTGAAAATGGTAAGGTGGTCGAAAAGCTAGCGCTCTCTGAAACCATGACCATCGAGCTTCCTAAGGTCGGCACCATGGCATGCCTCGCCTCCGACGGACTCAGAACCCTGATCCATACCTCTGCCTCTGAGGTTCCCAACATGTTCGAGAAGACCCTGCGCTATCCCGAACACGTAAGTCAGATGCGCATTTTCAATGATGCCGGATTCTTCAACCAGACCCCCATCCAGGTGGAGGGCGTTGCGGTGCGGCCCATAGATGTGACCGCGTCGGTGATCACCCCGCTTTGGAAATACGAACCAGGCGAGTCCGATCTCACTGTCATGAGACTGATAATTTCCGGTGAGAAAGATGGGAAACCGGCGATCTACACCTACGACATGTACGACGAATACGACCCCGCAACAGGGACTCCCTCCATGGCCAGGACCACCGGGTACACCTGTGCAGCGGTTACCCGATTTGTGCTTGACGGCGATTATTCACAAACAGGGATAATTGCTCCCGAGATTTTGGGGCGTGTCGAAGGATGCTGGGAAGGTGTCCAGAAATATCTGGAGGATCGAGGTGTTCATTGCAAGCTGCAAGGGGCCTAAAAGGAAAAAGCCCAAATGGGTAAACAGGATAAGTGAATGCTTTTTATCATGAAAATATCAGGTCATGAACTATAAACTAAACAGGAAATATTCCGCAAAGTTTGTCTCACTAAAACATTAACATTCTTAAAGAGGTAATTATGGCTAGAGCAAAAATGATTACCATGGATCAAAAAGAAGAAGATTTAATCCATGAGATGAGTATTAAATGTCTAAATGAGATTGGTGTCTGTATTCACAGTGAAAAAGTACTGAAAATGTTGGAAGAAAAAGGTGCTGTTGTGAATTATGACAGCATGATTGCTAAAATGCCGGAAACAATGGTGAACAAAGCGCTCCAATCTGCGCCTAGTCAATTCACCCTTTACGGGCGGGATTCCAAACATGATATTGCGCTTCCTGTCGATGGCCCGCCAAAATGCTCAACTAGCGGGTTGGCGGTTTTCATTTCTGATCTGGAAACCGGCGAAGAGCGGAAGGTGACAAAAGACGACCTGAGCAAATTTATCAGGTTGTCAGATGCTTTGGAAGGTATTGGGTATGTCTGGACATCCCTCACTCTTTCTGATGTTCCCAACATGGCTCACGGCGCCCATGAAGTATGGGTTACATTGCAGAATACGACGAAACATGTCACCAGTGTTAGTGCACAAAGTACAAAAGATGCATTAATGCAGATCGAATTAGCGGCTCTGGTAGCCGGTGGTAAAGAGAATCTGAAAAAAAATCCGATTTTATCTGTTGTCGTGTGTCCGGTAGCACCGCTCACCTTTGAAAAAGGTGCTGTCGAGGCGCACGTTGAATTCGCCAGAGCAGGCGTTCCGATCAGCTCCATGTCCATGTCAATGGGGGGAATCTCGGCACCGGTCACAGCAGCGGGGATGATCTCCAACAATAATACCGAAAACCTGGCCAGTCTGGTAATAACCCAAACCGCATCGCCGGGGGCACCTCACATATATACCGTCGAGT
>JAOZRT010000329.1 GCA_029940035.1 Desulfobacterales bacterium | reverse complement strand
GATAAAGCGGGAGGTTGGACGAACTTTACATAATTGGGAACTTCACATTACATTTTCATCTGCTGCTGCGAACCGGTAGTATGCCCATGGAGGCGGTCATGCGCCGTCTCTTGACCGGGTATGCGGTATCATTCAACTTAAAATACAGTAGAAAAGGTCACTTGTTTCAGAATCGCTATAAATCAATACTTTGCCAGGAAGATATCTATTTGAAAGAATTGGCAAGATATATTCATCTGAATCCTTTGAGAAAAGGAATAGTTGCCGATCTAAAAGCGCTTGATAAATATCCTTGGACTGGTCATAGTGCAGTTATGGGGTATAGATCCAATGCGTTCCAGAATATTGATTATCTGCTTGGCTTCTTTGGGGATAAACAGCGGAAATGTCGCCTCAGATACCGCCAATTTGTAGAAAAAGGGATCGGTTGTGGACATCGTTCCGACCTGACCGGCGGCGGTCTAGTTCGGAGCGCAGGGGGCTGGGCGGAAATCAAGGCACTGCGGCGGGCAGGGGTTAAGGTACGGGGTGATTCACGGATATTGGGCGATGGTGACTTCGTTGAAAGGGTACTGGCAGATGAAGACAGGTTTTTGCAGGAAAAATATGATCTGCAGAAAGCTGGATTTGATTTTAAAACGATCATTGAGCGTGCGGCGGATATCATCAATATCGATCCGCAAGAGGTGATGGTGTCTGGTAAGCAACCATGGCGGGTAAGAGCACGGGATTTGGTTTGTTTCTGGTCCTATCGGAAATTAGGCATGACAACGGTAGATATTGCACGTCGTTTGAACATGACTCAATCTGCCGTAACTAAATCGTCCTATCGAGGAGAAAGGTTCGTTAGGGAAAACAAGCTAAAACTGGTTATAAAAGAATAAAATCATATACGTCCCCTATTTTTCTGGAGAATAGATCAATGACCAGTTCCACAGCGGCAATGCTCATCGTGGCAGCCGGCGGCATGGCCGTCGCTATTCAGGCCCAATTCATGGGCCTGATGGACCGCAGTATCGGAAATGCAGAAGCGGTGTTCATCACTTACTGCGGGGGCGGGGTCCTGATCGCGGGGCTCCTGCTCCTGATGCGTGGAGGAAATCTGGGGGAGTGGTGCAGTGTCCCCTGGTATGCGCTGACGTCAGGCATTTTCGGGTTGGTTATCGTCGGGTCCATCGGGTACAGCGTTCCCAGGCTGGGTTTGGTGGCCAGCATGACTATTCTCGTGGCTGCTCAGCTCCTGACCGGGGCCGTTCTTGACCATTTCGGGCTTCTGGGGGCTGACCCGCGCCCCCTGGACCTGTCGAGAATAGCGGGCATGGGGGTGCTGGTGGGGGGCATATGGCTCACCATCCGATGACCATATAATAGGGTTCAGATACGAATTAGTTGCCACATGATAAGAATGGGTATTCCCATATTCTTAAAATTGTATTTTAGGGTTCAAGGGTTCGAGTGGTATGCTGAAAAGTTAGAATGTTTGAAGTCAGAAACTTGGGGTAAAGAAAGGACTGAAAAATGAAAATTCTGTTTCGACTGATGATGGTGGCGGCTGTGGCGACCATGCTGGCCGGGTGTGGCTACAACTCGCTGCAGCAAATGGAGGAGGGGGTGTTCAAGGCCTGGAGTGATGTGGAATCGACTCTCCAGCGCCGGGCAGACCTGATCCCCAACCTCGTACAAACGGTGAAGGGCTACGCGGCCCATGAAAAAGAGACGCTCCAGGCGGTGGTGGAAGCCCGTTCCAAGGCGACCGGCATCAATCTGAGCACTGGTGACCTCAACAACGCCCAGGCCATGCAGAAAATGGCTGATGCCCAAGGGGCGTTGTCTGGTGCACTTTCACGGCTGATGGTCGTGGTGGAGCGCTATCCGGATCTAAAAGCCAACCAGGGATTTCTGGATCTTCAGAACCAACTGGAAGGAACTGAAAACCGGATCAATGTTGCCCGCCAGCGCTATAACAAGGCCGTGGAAACCTTCAACGCCTCGATTCGCAAGTTTCCCTACAGCCTGACCAACAGCCTTTTGCTGAAATTGGAACGCAAGGAATATTTCAAGGCTGAGGCAGGCGCCAAAGAAGTGCCCAAGGTGGAATTTTAATGGATAGAATCGGAAGTAAAAAAAACCGACCCTTGTGGGCAGCCATTGTTCTGGTTCTCATGGTCGTTTCGGCTGCTTTTGTGCTGGGCAGCGGTTTGGCCCTGGCCCTCGATGTCCCGGCCCTTAAAGCGCGGGTGAACGACTACGCCGGCCTGCTCACGCCGTCAACATTAAACCGGCTCGAACAGGCTCTTTTGGAATTTGAACAATCGCAGTCAACCCAGATCGTGGTGCTCACCGTGAACTCGCTCCAGGGCGATTCCCTGGAAGATTTTTCCCTGCAGGTGGCCGAAGCCTGGAAAGTGGGTCAAGGAGGTCTGGACAACGGCGCTATCCTCCTCATCGCGAAAAAAGAAAGAAAAGTTCGTATTGAGGTGGGCTACGGACTGGAAGGCAGCCTGACCGACATGCTGAGCGGCCGGATCATTCGCGACACCATTGTACCGGCATTCAAAGCCGGTAACTTTGACCAGGGGGTGGCCAACGGAGTGGCCGCCATGATGGCGGTGGTCAAAGGGGAATACCAGGCTCAACCCACGCAACAGCAGCCCCGGGGCCGTGGTTCCTCCGCAAGCTTCATGCCGTTCATCGTGTTTATCTTTCTGATTGTGCAACTCGGAAGAGTGCGTCGCGGGTTGGGTGTGTTGGCCGGTGGCCTGTTGCTACCCATATTCGGAAGCATGCTCCTGCCTTTTGGCTTGATCACCCTGCTGCTGATTCCCGTGGGACTGGTGGCTGGTTTTTTCCTGTCCTTGTTGGGCTCGGCCCTGGGAGCTGCAAGCGTGGCTGGCACCGGTCGCCGGGGGGGTGGATTATGGATAGGCGGTTCAGGTGGCGGCGGCGGTTTCGGCGGCTTCAGCGGCGGGGGTGGTGGTTTTGGTGGGGGGGGAGCATCCGGCGGCTGGTAAAATCTTCCAGAACACTGGAGGACAGTATCTCAATATGTTCGGGAAAATATTGAACCCTAACCCGGCAGAGCCGGAATTGAATATCCATTGTGGAAAAGGATAAAATGAAAAATTTAGCTGAGAAATTTTTAAATGCCGAAGAACAAGAAAGTATTCGAGCCGCAGTGAGTAAGGCTGAGAAAAAGACGTCTGGTGAGATTGTGCCCATGATCGTCCCGGCCAGTTATCATTATCCCATGGCGGATGTATTGGGTGGCGTATCCTTGGCCCTGCCAATATCCATCGTATTGACCTATATCCTGGGAGGCATTCTGTGGGTCGGGTCCAACAACATGTGGGTGTTCATGGGCGTCTTTGGTGTTGTTTTTGTGGTATTTTACCGGGTGGTACAACGCGTGTGGCCGTTGAAGCGGGTTTTCATATCCAACCGGGAAATCGAAGAGGAGGTCCAGGAGGCGGCGCTGATTGGATTTTTTAAGGAAGAGCTATTTCGGACCAGAGACGAAACCGGCATCCTGATCTTCATCTCCGTGTTCGAACACAGGGTCTGGGTCCTGGCCGACCGGGGCATCAACGCCAAGGTGGACAAGGGGCAATGGGACGGTATTGTCGCCCACATCGTTACCGGGATTAAAAAGGGACAGCCGGCGGACGCTATCTGTGAAGCCATCAACGAGGTGGGGGGGATTTTGTCGGAACACTTTCCTGTAAGGGATGGCGATGTTGATGAATTGGATAACCTGATTATCTCCTAAATTAAAAAGTCCGGGATAATAGAGGTATATGTATGAAGGGAAAACCGGTAGTTGACCCTGTCTATATGACGGCAACCTACAAGTTCGACCGATCAGATGATTTGATCGACGTGGTGCAGAACCGCAGCGGCTATATTTATTCGCGTTGGGACAACCCGTCGGTCAAGGCAGTGGAAACAGAATTGGCGGGTCTTGAGGGCTATGCTTCCGCAGTGGGGTTCGGGTCGGGCATGGCCGCCATCACAACCGCCATTATGGCCCATGTCAAGGCCGGCGACCGCATTGTGTCAACACAGGAAATTTACGGCGGCACCTACGAACTGTTGCACGATACACTGCCCGCCTATCATGTGGATACTGCCATGATCAACTGCGGGGACCTGGAAAGGCTGCTGGCCGAAATAGACAAAGGCCTGACCCTGCTTTACCTGGAGACGCCCACCAATCCGCTGCTAAGGGTGGTCGATGTAAAAACCCTGGCAGATGCCGCCCATGCCAAAGGTGCTGTCGTGCTGCTTGATTCGACATTTGCATCTCCCGTCAACCAGCATCCCGTGGACCTGGGAGTGGATGTGGTCATTCACAGTGCCACCAAATATCTGGGCGGCCATCATGATGTCACCGCGGGTTTTGTGTGCTGCAATGAGCCCTATTTTAAAAAGATATGGAACCTGCGTAAGGTTCTGGGCGGCGTCATGGATCCCATGTCGGCGTTCATGACCCTGCGCGGTATGCGCACACTGGAGCTGCGCATCCTGAAGCACAATGAAAATGCCATGCAGATTGCCCGGTTTCTGGAAACCCCGGATAAGGTCACCTCCGTACACTACCCGGGGCTTGCTTCCCACCCGGACCATGCCATTGCCCGTAAACAGATGAGCGGCTTTGGCGGCATGCTCAGTTTCGAAATCAACGGGGATTTTGACCAGACCAAGCGCTTCATGGATCAACTTGGCATTATCAAGCTGGCCACGAGCCTCGGCGGCGTAACCAGCCTGGCCAACCAACCCATTACCAACACCCATGTGGCGCTCAGTCCGGAGAACCGGGCCAAGGCCGGCGTCAGCGAGAGCCTGGTGAGGCTTTCGGTGGGCATTGAAGATGTTGAGGACTTGATCGGGGATCTATATCAGGCCCTGAAGGCGGTTTAATATCTTGAATGAAATTTGATAAAAAGTATTCGTAAATTATTAGGAAGGATTGGAAAATAACTATTATTTAAATTCTATTAAGTCAATATGTTGAGATGACAGCAA
>JAOZRT010000068.1 GCA_029940035.1 Desulfobacterales bacterium | reverse complement strand
CGCGAAGGCGGGAGTCCAGTGTGAAGCCCTGGATAGTGCCAAGGTTTTACTTCGTTCCCCGCATTTGCTGGAAGGACTATATCTGTGAATTCGATCGTATAGATAATAATTGTAGCTTAATAGTTTTCGGCTATTTAATTAGTGGTAATGAAATAATCAAAGAAACTATAAATGAAAGAACTAAACTTACCCAGACCTCTGTTTTATTAATTTCTTTAAAATTAAATTTAATGATATTTTTTAACTTCTGGAATGAGTTTAGATAAAGAATTGAACATATAAATAAGAGAATCCATACAGCTAATAAGATAATCATTGCTAATATTGTTTTTTGCATGATGTTACCTTTTGAGGAGTATTGTTTCAATTGCAGGGTGAATTGTCAAAGCTTGCTTTGTCAAATCTACTATTTGGTTTTAAGTCACTTAATTCAAATTGATTTAACATATCTTCCCTACTTCCTGCATGTGGAGGAAAAGGGTCAAATATTCCTAAGAAAAAGTTGGTTTTCTTAAGAACTGCACTAAATGTCGGTCCAATATATTGATTGCTTAAATTTACGGCTATTTTCTGAGCAGTCGTATCAAGCAATAGTGCGAATAGTTCTGAAATAGATTTTCGTTCATATTGAGTTAGCAGGCGTGATTTTTCTGTCTTCATTCCATGCAACGCATTCATTGAATTTACTATATTCCATTGGTTTTCTAGCCCATCCGGATCAAACCCATTAATTGGATCATTCAGACAATACCCGTATAGGTCTGTGTCGCCGCCATTGAAAAAAATGGGATCCTTGGCAGTCCAACGACCGATTTGCGGGTCGTAATCCCGGTGTCCGAAGCGGACAAGCCCGATATCTCTGTCGTGCAGTCCGCCGGCAAACCCGAACCATATTTCAAAGGCAGGGTTGGAGTCGGCGATGATGTTGCCAAAGGCATCGTAATCAACCCTCTTTACCACGTTTCCGGCTTCATCTGCAACCAGCCGCAAAGATCCGACTGGATCGTGTGCGAGGTAATAGGTCGTCCCGGCGCTGGTCATGGACATTGGTACGCGTCCATCCGCATATTCGAAGCGGGCGATGACATGGTCGCTTTCGTCGAATATGGCCAGAAGCCTGGTCTGCCCCTGCCAGAGGTACTTTTCCTGGATGATGCTGTTTATTTTTTTGGCGATGCGTCTGCCCAGAGGATCGTGAACATATTCTATCAATGTCCCGTCCGGCCGTTGGACGCTCAGTAACTCCCCTTGGGATGAATACTGATATCGGGTGATGCCCTCGGTGTCTGTTTTGCTGGCAAGAAAGCCGTCAGGGTCATACTGGAAACTTGTTGCACCGGCTACCAGAAGGTGGTCTTCCGCAGAGTAGGTGAAATTTCGGGCCTCGATCCCTTGGTAGCTGCGCGTGTCAAAAGTACGCGAGCCATTGGCATCGTATAGATATTCTTCCTGCAGGACATCGTCTTCAAAAACAGCCAACAGTCTACCCGCGGTGTCGTATTGATACTCGAACACAGATGTTACATTATTAAAGGTTTCTGTTTTTTTCACGATACGACCATGGGCATTTCTTTCCAACTGCCATGTGAAGTCATCCTGAGCTGAGATGCTAAACGACTGATTGTCAATTTCACCATAACCGCTGAAACTCCTGTTCAGGGTCAAGGTATTGTCAAAAACAGATTCAGGCAATCCATTGGCATCATTTCGAAGGATGGTGTAGCGGCCGGCACTGATCAGCAGGTCGTCCAGGTCATAAGCAAATTCCGTGGTTTCATCAGCATAGGTTGCCTGAATGGGCAGATAGTCGCTGTTGTATTGCCATGCGAGGGATGCATTCAATGTGCCCTTCAGTGTTTCTCCGATGGGCAGCTTACCGTCGTAGGCGTATTCAATGGCATTGGTACCGTCATTGATGGCGTCGATTTTCGAAGCGCATGCATACGACAGGTCGATATCCTTTTCCGGGGTCTGGATATGCGCGAGAAGGTCTGATTCGTAAGAGTAGGTCATTTGTTTCCCGGAGGGGAAAACCATGCTGGTCAACCGGCGGTCCCTGTCATACAGGTATTGATAATTCCCGCTTAAAGGTGTCTGATATTCGCTGTTCATATTGACGGCGTTGAACGAAAATTCGTGATCTACATTCAATGGCGTTGAAAGCCGCACAAGGTTGCCATTGTCATCATAAGCAAATTCTATGGACGAACTGTCAGGCCGTTCAAAACGAATGGGGCGGCCTGTTGTGTCGTAAGTAAAGGTTGTGGGTGCCTCTCCTGCATGGCTGATGGAGGCTATGCGTCCCTGGTCATTGTAGGCGTATAGTGTTTCTCGATTACCTGTAGAAATTGATAATAGCCTTCCCTTGTCATCATACAGGTAATTGGCATCCAAACGTCCTTCAATACGAACACTTTCCACTAGAAGGTTGTCAGCATTGTAATGCACGCTGGTGGTTCTCCCGGCAGGTGACGTATTGGTGACCATTGACTGATTTGTGTTGTTTATATTGACAGACGTTTTGCCATTCAGGGAGGATGTCCGGGTGATTATATCGGGGATTTTATCTCCGTTTGTGTCAGCATAGGCTGCACTCTGGACAGATAAATTTTCCAGGCCCAGGGCAGTGACCTGCCGGCTTTCCCGGATAAAGGGATAGCCGAATTCCGGGTCCAGGTCGTACTGAAGGTTCACCTGCGATCCGCAGGGCAGGCTCTTTTCCACTGTTAGACCGTCCGCGGAGCGACGGAAAAGGGTTTCAGCATTGTCCGGCCCCGTAATGACCGAGGTGTAGACGCCCCCGAAGTCAATGTGATCCAGATAGCTCGTTACGTTTCCTTCGGCCGTGGTGACCGCCACCAGTGCCGCCCCGTCAGCATCTGTTGTGTGGGCGTAGGTCCATGACCCGCCTTCTTCATCTCTGACATCTGAAAGCCGGCCGTAATCATCATAGTCGTGTTCGAATCGATAGCCGGCAGGCTCGGTCTTTGCGGTCATCAGCCCGTGTTCATCGTATTCGAACACAAAACTGCTGCCATCCGGGTTGACCATTTCAGAAAGAAAATTGTTGTCGCCGATGATCAAATGTGTGGTGATGCCGTAAGGAGACGTGATGGCAAACGGCCGCTTGTTTTCATCCCTGGCAATGACGGTCCTGTTGCTGAACCGGTCGATGACGGCAGAAAGATCTCCATCCGCATCATATTCAAACGTGTACAAAACCATGCCGGAATCCAAATCCACTGTTTTCACATGTTTTCCGTTGCTTGTGGCAACATACCCCTTACCTGCAGGGTCTGTAAATGCAGTTC
The DNA here is from genome assembly GCA_029940035.1 of Desulfobacterales bacterium. Taxonomy (GTDB): domain Bacteria; phylum Desulfobacterota; class Desulfobacteria; order Desulfobacterales; family B30-G6; genus JAJDNW01. The sequence goes on along the minus strand of JAOZRT010000068.1, from coordinate 14,683 downwards.
CACTCTCTTCTATGATGGTTTTTGAAAAAGAACTTGGATGAGAAACCTTCCTGATGCTGTGGTTCCTATTGTCCGCGATGTAGATACTGCCGTCGTCATCGATGGCAATACCCGACGGCAGGCGGAATGGCGTAAGTGTAGCGGGAACAGGGTTTCGTGGACAATAATCGTAGGTTCCATTGCCGGCGACCGTCGTGACAATCCCGTCTTTGGATATCCTGCGGATGCGGTTGTTTTGTTCATCGGATATATACACGTTTCCTGTGCGGTCCAGGGCAACATCGAGAGGGGTATGGAGTTGGGCCAGTTTCGCCGGTCCGCCGTCCCCGCTGTATCCCCGTACGCCCGTACCGGCAATCGTGGTAATGATACCCTGGACATCTACCTTGCGGACACGGTGGTTGGCTCTGTCCACAAAATACAGGGTTCCATCTGCATGGACGGCTATACCCCTGGGGTGCCACATGGATGCCTGTACGGCCGGCCCACCATCCCCGCTGAAACCATAATTGCCGTTTCCGACGACGGTGGTGATGATTCCTGCGGGATCCACCTTGCGGATGCGCTGGTTGAGTGCATCGGCAATAAAGAAATTTCCCTGGTTATCGCAGGCCACACCTTCTGGATAATATAGCATAGCCTGGATGGCCGGCCCATTGTCACCGCTGTATCCGCGCTCACCCGTTCCGGCAACCGTTGAAATGATACCTTCTTTGTCCACTTTCCGAATTCTGCTATTCTCTCTGTCGGCTATGAATATTTCGCCGTCATTGCACATGGCGATACTGTAAACTTTCGACAGGGAGGCCTCTTCGGCAGGACCGCCGTCGCCTCCATAGCCTGGGATGCCGCTTCCGACCATGTCGGTGAGAAAGCCATTCGTATCCACCTTACGAATACGATAGTTGGTGCTGTCTGCAATGTAGTAATTGCCTTCAGCATCCACAGCAACATCCATAGGGTAGAACAGGGAGGTGGACACGGCGGGTTTGTTGGTGCCTCCGTAGCGTCCCAATCCTGATCCGGCAACAGTGCTGATGGTCTGGACATTATTGGCAGTGGTCGTTCCATCCCCTTTGTGCAAGGTGGAAAGATCCTGAGGGTTGAGGTAATGTTGAAGTGACAAGGTCCAGCCTTCGGCAAAATCATGGGATGTCCTGCTGTGCGGAGGGTGAATTAAGAAATCACTTTGGCTCCACAGGATGATTTCCTGACGGGCGGGGATTTCAGTGGCTTCCAAACCTGGCTGGGCAAAGGCACGATCGAAAGCGCCGGCACGGTAAAAAATGGAATCATACACATAGCCCACGTTTACATGTGCCGCGATGGGTGTGGACAATTGCTGGCCCAGATAGTCGGTGCCGTCCCAGTAGAATTTGGCTACTAAGTTGGGAATTGGTTCGAACGCCTTTTTCTGGGTGTTGCCGGCTATACTTAATCTTATATCAATGCGCTTGAGACTCTGCGGGATGGAGGGACCGCTGGCAGGCACCGTGATCCTTGTCTGAAAGCCTTCAACCCGGTTGCTCGTATAGTAGAGTTTCAGATCGGTCCCTGCAATGGGGATGTCTTCGTGCATGACCCGGCTGCGTTCCTCCACAAAAGATCCATTGGACCTTTTACAATCGTCTGCCCCTGGGAGCTGGCGGTCGGCGGTTACAATACCTGTGGGATTGGGACGTTCAGCATCCCGGGGTGTTCCGAAAGGCATATTGAAATCCTTTGGTGAAAAGTGATTTAGGGGCATTCGCCAGAAGGTTTTGCCGGGAGCGTATTGAGTAGTGTCCTCAAGTCCGGTTAATTCGTCTGCAAATGAACCATCTGCATTCATGTCGTCTGCCAGTCCATCCCCATCGGCGTCCAGAGCATCGCTGATGCCGTCATTGTCAGTGTCCAGCAGCCTGACAACCCTTCCATTATCGATGGGGACCCACACACCCTTGTCCCTGTCATAGGACCCGGACGGGACAATCTCTCCCACTTCAAAGCCAAGGAAATTGTTCACCCAGGCAAAGACCGGCTTCTCAAAACGTACATTCCGGGCACCGTCCACAGAAAACTCAGCACAGTAGGTATAGGCCGAGTTGGGCGGCAGTTCAGCAGGCATGGACTCCGGGGTCGTGTATTCCGTAGCCCTCACGGTAATGGCCCCTAATTCCTGGACATCATTGCCATCCTTATCCACGGAAAAGGCACGGTTGTCACCGTTCATTACCAGGGTGCAGGCCCGGGTTCCCCACTTGTCAGAGACGTCGGAACTGCGGTGGCGGATAACGGTCTCAGGGTCTCCGTCAAATGCAGCTATTGTGTAGACCGGGTCAGTGGTTGTCATTTTGATTGGCGTCACTTCGGCCACATCGTTCCAGGGAACCAATATCCGCCGGTGAACCTCTATATAATCCTGTTTGTTGAACACAACGACAAGACTGCCGCCGCCTTCGATGGGTATGGAAAAACGACCGTCCAGACTGGAGTAGGCCGTCCCATACTGGGGGTTGTCCAGAATATTCACGGCGACACTCTTAAGGGGATTACCCTTGTCATCGTGCACGACACCGGTAATCATGGAAAAGTGCTCTGGGTCATACGCTGCAAGTGTGGCGTCTTCAGGTATCTGGTCCTGATAGTGTTTTCCAAAAGAACCTTCAGGCTGTGGGTCCGGTACAGATGTAACCGTGACGCGGGCCAGGGCTCCGGAAGATCCGGTAGGGCCGCTGGTGGTGAGACGGTAGTCGGTGGTGTGGTCAGGGTAGACAATGAGGGAACCAACCGGGGGCACTGCACCAATGGCTCGGTCGATGCTGACGTTTTCAGCATTGGCCACGACCCACTGCAAGGTAGCTGCTTCGCCCGGTTCTATCGCTGTAGGCTCGACCTTGAAACTGACAACCGGTCCCGGCGCGGAGAAAACCCTGACATCCACACTTTCTGAAACAGTGCCACCCAATCCGATAGCCGTGATGGAATAGGTCGTGTCCTCGGCAGGCAAAATTGCTGTTTCCCCTTGTTTGTCGACTGGGCCGATATCCGGTTCGATGGTCAGGGAATCCGCTCCATCGGAATCCCATGTGAGGATGACGGTATCGCCGGGAAAGGCCTCTACAGGGTCGGCTGACAGGCTGACCATTGGCGGAGATATGTCTTGAATGATTTCAACAGTGATATAACTTTCCGGGTTGCTGGCAAGGGTTATCGTCAGCATGTTCTCTTTGCGGAGTTCAATGGCCGAACTCAAGAGATAGGTATTTTTGTTGAAATCAGATGGCCCAATCACAACCATATCGTTGACCAATATGGAGGCACTGCTGACACTGTCTTCGATGCGTTTGTCGCCGTCACTTCCCCCATTGTTGATAATTATGGTTCCCTGGCCAGATATGGCCCGGAATGCAGCTGTATAAATATCCGGTGAACTTGAATTGCGAACATATAGCTGGGGGCCCAATAACGTGGTATCGGCACAAAAAACAGCATTGTTTGAACCAATGATGCCCAACATCAAGGCAAAGATGACAATCAAATTTGTTTTCATGGATTCCTCCTTTTGGCGGTCTTTTAAGTAAAAGCTGATTTCATGATGCCAAAAGAAATGGAAAAGACAATCCTGCAAAAAAACCCAAACAATACGGTTATAAAATAGGCAATGAATGTTTGATTTTCAGCAGATTCAAGGAGTTGAACAAAAGGACCTGGGGTGTTATGGATACATATCGGAGCTGGTTTCTATAGAGAAGTTTGCTATAACCGCCGGTAAATTTTTCAGTACCCTGCATTTTGTTGCTCAAAGGAGAAAAGACCGTGATCGAGTCATTTTCTTTCGGAACCATGAAGATTGACGGCAGGCAGTACACCTCTGATTTGATCATTTATCCGGATGGGTATGTTCAGGATGCGTGGTGGCGCGCCAGGGGGCATGCCCTGTCCCTGGCCGACATTGTCGGTCTGGTGGAAAAAAAGCCTAATATCATCATTGCCGGCACAGGGGTGAACGGACGGATGAAGCCTGATGCCAGCCTGAGTGAATATCTTGAGGATCAGGGCATCGAGTTTCTGGTGGGAGACAACGACGTGGCCGTCAAGTGGTACAACGAGTTGAAAGACTCTGGAAAAGTGGGTGCCTGTTTTCACCTCAGCTGCTAAAACATCCCTAAATTTTGTGATTCATATTGACTTGCCAGGCACTTACCTGTAATTATTTAAGTTTACGTATTTTTACGACAAATAAGGATTATCAGGAAAATCAATGATACAGTTAATCAGAGGATTCAAAGACATATTGCCGGGCGAAGTGGAGGTGTGGCAATACATCGAGTCGGTTGCCCGGGGACTTTTCGAGGATTTCGGTTTCAAGGAGATCCGGATTCCCATCATGGAGAAAACCGAGCTTTTCGCCCGCAGCATCGGCGAAGATACCGACATCGTTGAAAAGGAGATGTACACCTTTCCAGACCGCAAAGGCGACCTGATCACCCTCCGGCCCGAGGCCACGGCATCCATCTGCCGGTCGTATATCCAGCACAAGATGTATGCGGATGATCCGGTCAAGAAGTTTTATACCATCGGGCCCATGTTCCGGAGGGAACGGCCGCAGAAAGGCCGTTACCGTCAATTTTACCAGATCAATGCTGAAATCTTCGGGGTTGCGTCGCCCCTGGCGGATGTGGAGCTTATTTTCCTGCTCAAAAACCTGTTTTCGAGATTGTCGACCGGCGACGTGGAGGCACACATCAACTCTCTGGGGTGCCCTGAATGCCGGCCGGTTTTCAAGGCGGCCCTCACGGAATATATTTCGTCGCGTACGGATGCACTCTGCTCGGACTGTGTCCGGCGCAAGGACCGGAATCCCTTAAGGGTTCTGGACTGCAAGGTTCCGGCGTGCCGGGAGGCCATGGAAGATGCACCATCCATCATCGACCACCTGTGCCCGGCGTGCGCACAACATTTTGATGTGGTGCGGGCATCGCTTGATTCTCTGGGCGTGCCTTTTGTGGTAAACAAACGCCTGGTCAGGGGCCTGGACTACTACACCCGCACGACGTTCGAGATACAGACCCGGTCCCTGGGGGCGCAGAGTGCCGTTGCCGGCGGTGGAAGATACGACGGCCTGGTGAAAATGCTGGGCGGGCCGGACATGCCGGCCACAGGTTTTGCCATCGGGTTCGACCGGCTGGCCGAGGTAGCCGGTCTCGACAATCAGGATTTTATCAGAAAACCCGACCTGTACATTGCCGCGCTCGATGAAGAAAGCGGGGCCATGGCCTTTGAATGGCTTTGTGCATTGGGAACCCAAGGCATTCAGGCAACCATGGATTTCGAGGGCCGCAGCCTGAAGAGTCAGATGAAGCGCGCCGGTCGAAACGAAGCGCGGTTTACCCTGATCGTCGGCGAGGATGAACGCAAAAAAGGGCTGGCCATCCTGCGCAACATGAAGACCAGGGAACAGGTAACCGTTCCGCTGGATAATCTGGTGGAGCGCATGAAACCATTGATCCAGTACTAATGTGAATGAAAGGAGTAAGATCATTGTCAGATAATCTTGGAAATATGCGCAGGACCCATCACTGCTGTGAGCTGGGAAAGGATGACATCGGCAAGGAAGTGGTGCTTATGGGCTGGGTTCAGCGCCGGCGGGACCACGGCGGGGTCATATTCATTGACCTCAGGGACAGGAACGGCATTACCCAGGTTGTTTTCAACCCTGCGGTGAATGAAGCGGTCCATGCCAAAGCGCATGCCCTGCGCAGCGAGTTTGTTATCGGGGTCATCGGCAAGGTGGGCAGCCGTCCCGAGGGCATGATCAACCCCAACCTGGCCACCGGGGAAATCGAAGTGCTGGTGACCGAACTGAAAATATTGAACCATGCGGTTACCCCTCCCTTCCTGATTGAGGACAGTGTGGAAGTGTCTGAAACCATCCGGCTGCAGAACCGTCACCTGGATTTGAGGCGTCCGCATCTCCAGAAGAGCCTGATTTTAAGGCATAAGGCCGGTGCGGCAGTTCGCCAGTATTTGAATGAAAACGGTTTCATTGATGTGGAAACGCCCTTTTTGACCCGCAGCACGCCGGAGGGGGCCAGGGATTATCTGGTGCCCAGCCGGGTCAACCCCGGGCAGTTTTACGCCCTGCCGCAGTCGCCGCAGATCTTCAAACAGCTGCTGATGGTATCCGGGTTCGACCGGTACTATCAGATCGTGCGCTGTTTCCGGGATGAAGACCTCAGGGCGGATCGTCAGCCCGAGTTTACGCAGATCGATATCGAGATGTCCTTTGTGGGCGAAGACGACATCATGGGCCTGGGCGAGGGCATGGTCATGTCCCTTTTCAAGGACGTGCTCGGCAAGACTCTGGAGGCACCCTTTCCGCGTCTGACGTATGAAGATGCCGTGGGGCGGTACGGGCTGGACAAGCCGGACACCCGTTTTGACCTGGAGCTCAAAGACATATCCGACATCGTCGAAAACTCGGGGTTTAAAGTCTTTTCGTCGGTGGTGAAAAAAGGCGGCATGGTTAAGGCCTTAAATGCCAAGGGCTGTATCGATTTTTCGCGCAAGGAGATCGATAACCTGACCGAATTTGTGGCCATCTACAAAGCCAAGGGCCTGGCCTGGATAAAAGTTCGCGAGAATGAATGGCAATCCCCCATTACAAAATTTTTCAGCGACGAAGAAAAAGAGAAAATGAAGGCCCGGCTGGACATGGAGCTCGGGGATCTTGTCTTTTTTGTAGCTGACCAGCCCAAAGTCACCAATGAGGCCCTGGGGCATCTTCGCAATCATATCGGGGAAAAGTTGGGCCTGATCGACAAGGATGCCTTCAATTTTGTGTGGGTGACGCATTTCCCCCTCATGGAATATGACGAGGTGGAAAACCGCAACCAGGCCCTCCACCACCCATTCACCGCGCCTCTGGAGGAGGACTATACCAGGCTGGAGTCTGATCCCGTATCGGTGAGGTCCCGGGCCTATGACCTTGTGTTGAACGGGTTCGAGATCGGCGGCGGCAGTATTCGTATCCACCGCAAAGAGGTGCAGGAAAAAGTGTTCAAGGCCCTGGGCCTTGCTCCGGAAACCTATCAGGAAAAATTCGGGTTTCTGATTTCGGCCCTGGAATCGGGGGCGCCTCCCCACGGGGGCATTGCTTTCGGGTTCGACCGGCTGGTGATGCTCATGTGCGGCCAGTCCTCCATCCGCGACGTCATTGCCTTTCCCAAAACACAACGGGCCGCGTGCCTTTTGACGAGTGCGCCATCGGAGACATCCAAAGATCAGCTGGATGAGCTGAATCTGAGGGTCAAACCGATTGTTACCTAAACTTATATGAAATTTGTATGATAAACATCCTCACGACGATCGTGCCCATCTTCGTCATTATTATCCTGGGGTGGGCTTCCCACCGGAGAGGATTCATTCCCAAGGATTTCATCGTCCCGGCCAACAAACTGGTCTTCTACATGGCCATACCGGCCATGGTGTTCAATGCCGTGGCCAAGGCTTCCCTCAAGGCGCACTTCGATCTCATTGTTTTGGCCCTGACCCTTTGTGCCGTGGTTGTCGGGTATGCCGTGGCCTGGGGATTGGGTATTCTGAACGGGATGCGGGGGGGCAAGCTGGGGACGTATATCCAAAGCGGTTTCCACGGCAATCTGGGGTACATCGGTCTGGCGGTGGCATATTACTACCTGGGGAATGAGGGGTTCGTCAAAACCAGCATTCTGCTCGGTTTCATGATGATTCTGCAAAACCTCCTTGCCGTTTCAGCGCTTACCGTAAATTCAGACAACCAATCAGGCAAACGCGGGTGGACGGTGGTGCTGCGCAAGATTGCAGGCAACCCGGTGATTGCCTCCGCCATGGTGGGGATGGTTTTCTCCCTGGCTGAAATACCGGTGCCGCTGATTGTGGGGAGAAGCCTGGACATATTGAGCGGGCTGGCGCTTCCCATGGCCCTGCTCATCATCGGCGGGTCCATATCCTTTGATCTGATCCGCGACAAACTGCGGCCGGTGCTTGCCACCATGGGCATCAAGTTGGTGCTGTTGCCCGGCCTGGGGTATGCCTTGTATTGTATATTCGGTATCCCTTCTCAGGATTTCCTGCCCGGCCTGATTCTGCTGGCATCGCCGGCAGCCACGATCTCATATGTCATGGCCAGGGAAATGGGCGGGGATCCGGATTTTGCTGTGGCCTCCATTTCCGCCAGCACGCTGCTGTCGTCGGTGACCTTCACCATCTGGCTCACCTTGGCCGGTTGATGTCGCATGAGATCAAGCCCTGAAAAATTATCCGGATGACCAAATTATTCTTGACAACAGGTTTGATGATATAATAAACGATGTTGTTCACGTAAATTTACCTGTAAATTGGTAAATTCATGTGGCATACAACCGATCCCCAGTAGCTCAGTCGGCAGAGCAGATGGCTGTTAACCATCGGGTCCGCGGTTCAAGTCCGTGCTGGGGAGCCAAAAATATCAAGGGGTTACGCAATTTTTTGCGTAGCCCCTTTTTTACTGGGTACCAATTGGGTACCATCCATTTCATCAAATGCACTGTAATCTGTATACAGGACTAAAATTGCCAACCGCAATAAAGAAAAGGGCAACGAAATTGTATCCGTTGTCCTTTATCCTATTGTTTTCTCAGCCGCACTTCCCCAAAAACTAGATTCAGCAAAGCTGTCATGCCAATAAATTGGAGCAATAGCTATGGCTGTATCCGTAGATGCTGCAAGCACCAGCAATTCGATATCAAACGAGAATGTCCTTACTTTTGTTTTCAAAAGTATTTGTCTTAAAAGTTTTGCATTAAAAGCCTTGAGACCACATTGAGTATCTGTGATTTTCCCTGTTTGCGGAAACAGTTTTGAAAACACAAGCCCCCGCAAGCCGACCATTCGACGATCAAACTCAGTCAACCCTTGTACTTCTCCGTTCTTCCCCCATGGGCCACGACAAATACCCCCCGCGTCATAACGTGACGCAATAGTGAGCATGGTTTTATCGTCTTGTTTTCCTAATAAAAGTCCGATTTCATTAACAGGTGCTGCCATATCAGCATCAGTAAAGACAACTATATGCGGCTTATCACTTTCTGAATAATTTTCCAATGCTTGCCACATACCATATTGAATAGATCCTCCTTTTCGGCTGTCATTTGTGGATTTTAATCCTTTAATAACCACTGACTGTCTTTTGATGCCATCGTCAAGATAAAGAACCTTTACATTTTTGTATCCTTCTTTTTCAATAATTTCCTGTGCTTTTTCCCCACTCTGTTCTGGACAGCCATCATCAACAAGAATCATGTTGAAATTAAGAGGTGAATCTTTCAATAGCCACTCCATTTGTTTCATTTTACGTCGAACAAAATCTTCACCATGGGGGTTATCATTGCTTTTTGGACGAATACGATTGTGTTCATTATACATGGCAAGTACCAGTGATACATGGAGAGGATAATCTGTTTGCTTCACGTACATTTTTGAAAGAGCCTGCTTTGAAACCAGAAGAATTGCATTTTTATACTTCTCTGGACTGGAAGTTATCCATCTGTCAAGATTTTGAAGAGCAGAAGTCTCTGAGTATTTGTCCAATAAGTAAGTGGCTGCTTGAAAAAATAGATTATCCTGACTGCTGTCGGTCAGGTCTATTTTATCTGGGAGATATTTAGAAAGCATAGCTATAGTAGGCCCCCATGAAGGGTCAACATCTGCTTCTGGATAGGATGTTGTCTTATCTTGCAAAATAAACCCACTCAGTAAGAATGGTAGGTTATTCGCTATCTTTTGAAAATCTTCAAGCTTCAATTCTAAAATAAAGTCTGCAAGCTCCAAAATAGATAAATCATCATATTTTTCTGGTATCAGGTCCTGATATATATCAGCCATAGTGGCAAATTGCTGAATCATTTTATAGTAATTTCTTATGCTTTCCACACTTCCGTCTAGTGCGTTTGGTTGTGGAAAGTTTATTGCTTTTTTAAATAAACTAACAAGTTGTTTTGCAGATACATCCATCAATATTTTCCTTCAAAATTAGGGCATCAAGTATATTGAATGCTATTAATTCAACTGGGGCTTCCATAACCCTGATAACTCCAATATGCCTTTTATAAACTGGACTTTTTGAACAGGAACATAGCCAAGAGAGATTTTGTTCGTGCACAAAAACATGATCGTGAGGAGTTGAAGATACTTATACCATACCTCACGTTTGGCCGAAACTGTTATATAAAAGGACAGGTACTATTTAATGATAGTAAAATAAGAACCTGTCCCCTATTATATGTTGTTTCACGGCCCAGAGATTCAATTTTTGGTAAGGCTCGACCACAAATGCATGGCAGCATAGGCCCGGTAGGGTTTCCAGGGCAGGGACATTTCTTTGAGTCGTTTTTCGGGTGCGGGTTTCCCGTCGGAGGAAATGGCTTTCAGAAGGCCCAGGTCGGACCAGGGCATGGCATCAGGGTATTTGAGGGTTCGCAAGAGAATGTACTGGGCGGTCCACTCGCCAATGCCTTTAATATTTAGCAAGGCCTTCCTCAATTGCCCCGGATCGATTGATGCACGGAAGCTGACCCGTCCTTGCAGAACTGCCGTTGACAAATGCTGGATGGTGGCGGTTCGGGCCTTTGTCAAGCCGATCCCTTCGAAATCTGCTTCTGCAAGTTTTTCAGGGCCTGGAAACAGATATTTCAGGCCAAATGAATTGCGTGTGGTCAACCTTTCCCCGTAGCCGACGGCGATCCTGCCAATAAGGGTGGAGGCACCCTTGACAGATATCTGTTGCCCGATGATGGCCCGGATGCAGAGTTCAAAAGGGTTGAAGGACCCCGGCAGACGGATGCCAGGACGCCGTGCGACCATGCTGCTTAAAAAACGGTCTTTTTTCAAATGGTCGTCGATCATTTGAACGGGCGCATTCAGGTCGAACATCTGTTTTACATTATATGCGATAAGAGGCAGTTTGGCGTGATCGGGAAAATAGATTTCCAGGCGTATTGAAGGGTCATTAGGTGCAAATGATACAGTGAAACATCCTGATTGGCCGTCTATGGCGATACTGCGGCTGTAAATATCGTTCTCCACATATTCGACATTGGGAATGGCTCTGGACTTTAAAAAGCCGGTAACCTGCCTGAAGTTGAACGGCGGATGAAATGAAAGGGCCAATACCTCTGGTTTTCCAGGGGGCATTACATCACCAGTCCCGCATGAAATCGTACCACGAGCAACCTATTGAACCCTTTTTTGGAGGTTTTCTTCACCATCGGCACTCAGTCCCAGGCTTGACAATTCCTTTGCCAGATGATTTCCAGCAAACGGGCAAAAGTGATGCGCGCGGGGTCATAATCCACCTGTACGGTTTCCGTGTGGTCGCCGATGCTCCGGTAGGTGGGCGCCTTCTTTTTTCCGCCGGCATACCCCACGCGGGTGCGGATCACCCCTTCAACAATCCCGAACCGGGATTCAATGCCCCAGAATCACCCCAGACCGAAGGAGGCTGTTTCAAACTTTTCCGTAGCGACCGTGCCAATGGGCGGCAGGCTGTTTGGTGTCTCTTTAACTGCTGTGGTTGAGGGTTGTCCGCTACCGAGAGCCATTGTACCGGGCAGCGCGACAGTCAGCATGGTAATGAAAATCATGAATAGGGTCACCCTGTGTGATTTGTTTTGAGGTTTATGTTGCATGGGGGTTATCCTCATTTCCATGTCTACATTAATATATATTCTTAGAATAAGCATGATTTTGATGACAACAGCAACCACAAATCCAATTCAGAGGTGGCCGTCATATCTGCACTGACGGATATCCTTTCCCTGAAGCTGGGCTATGAGGTTCGCTACCAGAACCGCCCTGTGCCGGCTGAACTGGAAAAAACGGATACGTTGTTTGGGGCGGCGATAGTGGTAACATACTAATGTCTGGGTTGACCGTATAAAACTTTAAAATTGCTTATTCATTCCTTGATCAGGTTGCCGGCCAGAAAGGTCCCCGCGATGGCCAGGGATTCCATATCCAGGTACTGCTCTGCGGATTGCCGGAAAAGGATGGAGCAGTGGGCCGGAAACTCATCATCCCCGTCATTGAAGCGCAACAACACGGGGATTCTGGGGAGTGCTTTGAACATCAGCGAAAGGTCGTAGGCGGCGCCGTCTTCGACAGGGGTTGCCCCCAGTCTCTTGGAGGACGCCACCAACAGGTCCAATCGGCCGGAAAAAGAGGATTGTATGGTCTTGTTGGTGTTGGCATTGAAGTAGCCGATGAGAGGGCCGGCATCCTTGAATTCCCGGTAGGTCACCCATGTTCCATCCTGTATGACTTCCCCGGGGCCGACCAGAATATACTTGCAGAGAACCACGCAGATGGCGAAATTGGCTTTTTCTCCGGATGGATCGGTAATGCCTCCGTCGGAGATCCTGTATTCTTTCCCATAAAATTCGACAATAAGCTCGTTCCCTGACGTTCTGGCGCCTAGAACGTCGGCCCTGGCCAGGTAGTCTATGGCGGCGAGCTGCTTGAGGTAATCTTGATACGTCTCTTCAAAGATTGCGGTTTTTTTGACACCATCGCCCACGTGTTATTCCTCCCTGAGTCCCTGGATCTGCCGCATGATATCTTCATACTCGTCCTCCAGGGCGAGCAGGTCCATCATGACCTGGGGCTTCACCGAGTGGGCGGGCAGGCGCCGCTTGGTTTCCTTGATTTCCTCATCCAGCTCGGCAAGCCTTTTTTTCAAAGCATCTAACTCCATCACTGCTCCTAATCGATACACAACGGGAAAAGATCTATTTTGCGAAATCACGATAATTCGAAATTAAGATCAACATAATTCCAAATTTAAACTTTGAAATCATCCTGTTCCCTGCATCAAGATGAATTCAAATCATAGCGACCTAGTCGCCTTTCATAAAATCGTGGAACACGATTTTATCAGGGGATGGTATCCATGGCCGCAAACCTGGGTTCATGCAGGGGCAGCAGGATGTCGGCTGTTTCCCTGACCTTCAGCATGATGTCGTAGGCTTCCTGAACATTCAGGTGTGTCCCCGGAGGAATCACTTCCATCTCCATGGCTTTTACCTCCACGGGCGGATCAAAATTTTCATCGATGACACAGAAGCCGGTGATGGCGGCTTTGCCCTTGTCCGTGTCGATCAGCACGGTCATCCCCCCCTTGGTGTGGGCTGGCGTGTGCATAACATCTATGCCGGGCACAATGGATGTGTTTTTATTAATCAGGTGCAGCTGGCCGTTTTCCTCCACATCTTCGATGTAGTCCTCGAGATAACGGAAATCGAGCGGGTGCGGGTCGTGGATGCTCTCCATTTCCTTTTCATGCACGTAGATCTCAGCATGGGTGCACTTGTAATCATTTTCGCAGTGGTCGTTGTGCAGATGGGTGTGGATGATAATGTCGATATCCTCGGGGACGAGGTCCCAGCGGGCCAACCCCGCTTCGAAGGTGTATATCTTTCCATTCAGGGATGCCTCCCGGTCAGGAGACTGGATGGGGCTTATCTCGCCGGTGTCCACCAGGATATTTTTTTCCCCGCCCTCGATGTACCAGCAGTAAATCGGTATGGTATATGTCTCGCCATAACCGTGCTGATAGGTCATCATGGTTTTGTCGAAAATTTTAGATCCCATGACAATGGGGTGTATTTTGTAGGTTGTCATTTCAGCTGCCTTTCAGGACTCAGCCATGCAGGGTCGTTGATTGGTTATTTTCTTTTATAGGTAGCTATTGTCTTGCCATTGCACACATTATCATAGTTCCATTTGATTTTTGCGGATAGGGTGTCGGCACCCTCGATAACCTGCAATTGATATTCACTGACAGCCACCTTATCCATTTGGCTTTTGGGAACTGTGATGATGCCGTTGACTACCGGATGGGTCCATTTCCACTCTTTATCTTTATTCTCAATTGTTACGCTGTTGTATTTTATTCACCCGTAAAAACAGGATCTCTTTTTTCAAGAAAAGCGGTAAAGCCCTCCACACAATCCTTGGATGCGCTGACGGTCTTGCTGCCTTCGGTTTCCACCCGCAGCCCTTCATCAAGGCCTTCATAGGATCCTGTTGCAATGGCCTTGAGCACGCACCCCACGGCAATGGGCGGTCTCTGGGCCAGTTTGCCGGCAAACGCGAACACGTCTGTCATCAGGTTTTCCGGTGTTGAAATCTGATTTACAAGCCCGATTTCAAGGGCTTCCCGGGCGCCGACCTTTTTACTGAACAGCATCATGTCCAGGGCCTTGGCTTTGCCGACCACCAGGGGCAGGCGCTGGGTGCCGCCCCAGCCGGGGATAATGCCGAGATTCAGCTCCGTGAGGCCCAGCTTCACCTTGGGGCCATCCGCCATAATCCTGAACTGGCAGCATAGCGCCAGTTCCAGGCCTCCCCCTAAGGCAAAACCGTTAATGGCCGCGATAACGGGTTTGGGAAAGCGGTCAATGCGTCGCCACAGCTCACAGCCCTTGGGGCTGGTTTTATGGCCGTTGGCGGCATCGCTGATATCGAAACCGGCTGAAAAGCATTTCTCGCCGGCACCGGTGAGAATCACGACCCGCACGTTTTTATCATTTTCAACATCATCGATGGCCTTTTCGAAATCGAGCATGGTGGCCAGGTTCCACGCATTGGCCGGTGGGTGGTCAATGGTGATCAGGGCGATGTGGTC
>JAOZRT010000328.1 GCA_029940035.1 Desulfobacterales bacterium | reverse complement strand
GATTTAAAATTACCCTGACAACCTCTTGTCGTTCTGGCGAATGCAGCCTTTGCCGAACCAAACTATTATCCGGCAAAGTTTTTCATCCCAACGGGGTTAAATTAAGGAAATCAGATCGGATATTTGGTTATATTCATCCTTGTATGGCTTATCCCTTGGAAGATCTTGAAATCTTAATATAAAAGACGACCCGGAAAGTGAAGGAAAAATAAAATATAATCCGTCAGCCTTAAAGGCACGGTAATTAGAAAGGATCAGCTACTATGAAAACTAAAATTGAAAAAAAAGTAATTATCACTGCGGCCAAAGAACCCTAGCAGCCAAAAAGACATACGAGGAATCAATGGGAGGAACAACAAATTACCTTGCATCCGGCGATTTGGCTAAAATGGACAAAATTTGGAGTGACTACAGAACAAAAATTGTTAAAAGAATGAGAGTGAATCCCTCGGAGCAGATTGAAATTCTATCTGAATTTAAAAAATTAGAACTAAAGTATGGCGTCACACTGAATGATGCCTATGGCAATTAACTCAATTATCAAGGTTCAGTTTTAAGGAGACAATAATGTCCACCGAAATCGGTGCTAAAACAAACTTAATAAACTAAACCGGCTTTAAAGATGAGACAGATCAAACACTTTTGAAGCTAATCAATAAAATGAAAGCTAATCAATAAAATGAAGTGGCTTTACACTTTTGTAAGGATACTTAGCTATATCGGCACTTCCTTTTTGATCGTGTTGGTTGGACTCTCAACGATTGACGTAATTTTACGGTATTTTTTTTATAGCCCCATAGATGGCACCATCGAAATAATTGAGTTGACAATGGTTGTGCTGATTTTCTTTTCAGTAGCGTATACCCTGTCAACTAAGTCCCATGTCAAGGTCGAGGTTCTTTCAGCTGTTCTCAAACCTCGTGGCAAACTGGTTTTAGAAAGTATCGCCTGCTTTAACAGTATTGTTGTACTTTTGTTGGTTATCTGGAGGAGTGCTGTTTTTGCCTTTGAAACGCCTGATATAACTGTGATACTTGGAATACCAGTCGCTCCTTTTGCCGCCCTGGTACCCTTGAGCTGTTTTTTGATGCTATTGTTGTTTGTCCGCGATTATTTGGAAATAGTGACTAAAAGTGTGAAAGTAGGTCTCAAATTATCTGTTATAGTTTTACCTGTTCTGGTTAGTGTTTTTATCGGAATCGTTTTAACGATGATAACATCCCTTGATCTGGCTTTACCGATAGTGGGTGTAATAGGCCTTGTGGCTATGATACTCCTTTTGTTGACCGGTATGCCCTTCGGATTCGGGCTTATGGCGGTCGGTTTTCTGTTTATATCCTCAATGAGAGGCTTTGACGCCGGTTTTGAAATGGTGGGGCATACCTGGTTTGATACTGTGGCTCAATATCCATGGGCAGCAGCAGCATCCTTTATTGTAATGGGTTTCATCTGTTTGAACAGTGGATTTGGGGAGAACCTTTTCCATGCGGCAAATAAATGGTTTGGTCACATGAGAGGAGGATTATGTATCTCCAGCATTGGTGCCATAGCTGGATTTTCCGCTGTATCCGGGGATACGCTTACCGGATCTGTTACGATGAGTGCCATAGCTTTGCCTGAAATGAGAAAGCACAAATATGATGATGTGTTATCCATTGGAACACTCACATGTGCTGGAACATTGGGCACTTTGATACCACCCAGCCTTGGTTTTATTATATACGCTATTCTTGCCGAAGAATCCATTTGAGATCTTTTCATTGCAGGAATAATTCCCGGCATTATCACAGCAATTGCCTTCATGTCCCTGGTTTATGTGAGATGTCTGATTAATCCAAAGTTAGGAGCCAGGACTGAAAGATCGACCTGGAAAGAGCGATTTAGTTCTGTGCGAGCTACAGGTCCCATTTTAGCCATATTTGCATTTGTTATATTAGGAATTTTTGGAGGTCTTTTTACCCCGACGAAAGGAGGGGCGGTAGGCAGTTCCGCTGCCATTGCTATAGCAGTAGCAATGGGAAGACTCAATTTAAAAGCGCTTTTAAAAAGTTCTACCGAAGTAGCTATAATCTGCGGCATGATATTTACCATTTTAGGCGGTGCCAAAATGTTTGGCTATTTCATTGCCCTAAGCAGACTTCCCAATGTTATGGCAGAGCAAATAGCTATGCTTAGTGTACACCCGTTGTTCATTCTATTTTTAATTGTAATGGTTTTATTTGTCCTGGGCTGTTTTATGCCTGCCATACCTTTAATATTAATCTGTGTTCCCATATTTTTACCCATAGCCCATAGTTTACAGTGGGATTTACTATGGTTTGGGGTTATTGTGGTGCTTGCCTATGATCTTGCGACTATCACGCCACCATTCGGCATCAACCTATTTGTCATGAAAGGGGTGACACAAGTTCCCTTAAGTGTCATTTACAGGGGCGTATTACCCTTTATTGCAACCCTTCTTCTAATTATAGCGTTAATAGCTGTTTTTCCGGTAATCGCAACCTGGTTACCCTATAGTCTGAACTAATCCTATAAAAATTAAAAAATGATACAAACAACTATTACAAAAATGTTCGACCTGTGCGGTTATCCGCTTACGGTTTTTCCTGGTTTTACGCCATAATTCAAACTTTTCCTTAACTTCGCTGAGAGTAGGGTTTGAGGGTGATAAATTTTTGTGAGTCATCGGTTATTCTCCTTTTTAATAGTGAATAACCGAGAATAACATCTCTATTATTAAAATTCATGCAGGCTCACCGGAAGGACACGTTGAATAAGCGTTTAATTCCTCCAGGCGAGCTTTTAATCCTTCAGTAATGGCTAAAAAAGTGCCGTCATCCAGGAGGATAAATCGGCCGGTTGAAGATTCCATAAGTACCATCAACCGTGATATCATCCCCCACCAAAAGTTTCCCCGTGGCTTTGAACCAGTCTCGATCTTTTTTAAGGGTCAGGGAAAAATCAGAGAAAGAGACACTGCGCCGGAGCTTAATTTTTTGCCCCCGGGGTCACTGTAACACCAGTTTCTCTTTGCAGATTTTTAATTTCAGCAGCAGTTCAAGGGCCTGGGCCGGATCTCCCACCACCCATTCTCCGGCCGCAGTTTCCCTAGGTTCCAGGCTTGAACAGGCGGCAACGATCTTTTGTTCATTATTTTTTTCCTGTTCCATGTCTCGGATTACCCTGATTTTTTTCCCCGCAATATCGGAAAACACATGGCGTCCCCCGTTTCCCGGTCTGAAAATAATATAAACGCCGTTGCATTCCTTGTCCGAAATCAAGATACCTGCCGATGCACATTATCGCCTGGCGGAAAAAATCGTTATCGTTTGCCATCATTTCATTCACCGTTTGTTTTGGATTAACGCTCAATACAATTTTCAAATATGATAAAATTTTCAAATATGACATATATTTTAAGCGCTATTTTAAAGTTTATATCAACTTTAAATTGTTAAGTTTCTGATTTTATAGAATTTTAAGTTTTGGCATGATTAGTGCTAATTTTATACTTAGAAATAGATGAATAATACAATCGAAATAATTAAGGAGTATCATGGAGAATTCCTGGGACCAAAGGGAAGAATTCAGGTACGGGACGTGCTCAAAGCATATACAACACATGCCGCTTTATTCAGTTTTGACAACACAGTGAGTCTGGCGGAATGTCCGCTTTTTTTTATATTTAGAGGAGAAAAAATGAAAAAATTAATTGTAATGCTTACTGCTATCGTTATCTATGCAAATCCAGCCTTTTCGGCTGACTGGAACTTCTACGGATCGGCCAAGGTTTCCACTTATTATTCAAAAATCGACAATGACTTGTTTAACGGCTCCGCTGACACGAAAAATTTTGAACAAAATTTACAGGGGAACAGCCGTATAGGAGCACGGGTCAAAGTCAGTGACCAACTGAAAGGATATTTTGAATATGGTGCCATTGGTGGTAATGCGAATATTCGTCTTCTTTATGGACAATGGAACTTTGGTGCCGGCAAACTTATTGTGGGGCAGGCTTATACACCATTTCTGGTTACAACCAATCAGGCCTATAACCTTAACGGGCTTAACCTTGGGGACACCAATATGGCGTACTTCGGCACAATGTATGCTGGCCGTGAAGCCCTGATCGGTTTAAAATTCGGCGGCTTGTACGTTGCAGCTGTTGAGCAGGAAGATGATGTGTACGATAGTGGCCCCGCAGGTTCCACAACAGAAATTATGACACCTGAACTTCATGCCAGGTATATGTTTAAAGGCTCAAAATGGATGACACAGGTTCTAGGCGGTTTAAGTAGATTTGAGATTGGGAACGGGGGGAACGAAGGAGACGTAACGTCTTACTTAGTCGGCGCCTCAGGACGTTTAATGATCGGAAAAGGATACATCACCGGGGGCGGTTGGGTAGGCCAGAACGCCGGGAACCTGATTGATCAGTTCGTAAGCCTTCATCCGAATAAATCAGGGCAGCATCTTGCCAACTGGGACGGTACAACTGTCACGGACAACGACGGTTTAGGCGTTCATTTCTCTGCAGGTTATGTCTTCAACGAGACAATCAAGATGGAATGCGGTTACGGTTATACCCGCTCAGAACTGGACTCTGTGGGCTCTGTTGATGACGACGCAAGAGTTTATTATTTGCAATCGGTAATTACCTTGGCTCCAGGTGTAATGGTCGTTCCTGAAATCGGCCGTATTGATTTAAACGGGACCGGTATGGGCGATCTGGATGTTACTTATGCCGGTATGAAGTGGCAGGTTAACTTCTAGACAAAATACTATAATCAGAAAGACATTTAACGCCTGATTCGAATAGACGTTGCGCCAGCCCGAAGTACTAGGGCTGGCGTATCGTTGTTTTATCTATACCAGTATGCCAAACTTTGGACACAAAGGGCATGGCCTTCCAGAGAAAATCGGATCAAATTATTATTCAATAGATTCGCTATGCAACCGACCATATGGAATCCCAAGCGTATTCATTCTATGCCTCAGTGTCCCCGGTTTTATGCTGAGCAACTCGGAAGCACC
>JAOZRT010000327.1 GCA_029940035.1 Desulfobacterales bacterium | reverse complement strand
GACATATGCCAGATATTTCTGCATTTTCGTGCCTTGCTGAGCGGGCGCCGGAACTCTGAAAATCTGCGAACTTATTTCTACACAAACCCTTAGGGGTGACCATAGGTAAAATGCCTTGCCGGGTCAAGCCTAACCTGATGAATATTGAGAGCGGTGATTGGAAAGCTTTGATGATCTACAAACCGCCTCTTGCGTTGATTTACGTGAAACAATGACCTATAATGGCGTCGTAATTTGTCATCTTCATAATCTTTTTAGCAAGGAATAGGTTTGCGCATGGATTGGCTGCAACGCAGTATACCACCTAACCACCTCCTGAGAAACAACATTGTTCTGCTGGTGTGCCTGTTGGTTCTGGTGTTGTTTTTTCCCCTTATTGCCCAAAAAATAAAGCTGCTGGTCAATATTATGTTAACCGGGATTGTGCTGGCCAGTATCTTCTCACTCAACTTCGCCGAAAAAACACGTAAAGTTCTGTTCGCCACTGGTGGATCCACCATCATTCTCTTGTTTATTTCTTTTTTATCCGATCATCGCGTATGGACTTTATTTGCCTTTTTCAACATGTTCGTCTATCAGATTTGCATTGTTTTTTTCATGATCCTCCACGTGAGTCGCAGCCGGGATGTAAATGGAACCATAATCCTCAATGCCGTCAATGGTTATGTGCTCATTGGTTTTCTGGGTGCCCTCCTGCTGGCCATGGCAGAAATTGTGGAATTGTACCTTTTCGGGATTGACACCCCGTTGATCAACTATGCCGGCGACGCCCTGCCAACGTTTTACGAATACCTCTACTTCAGTTACGTCACGGTGACCACGCTAGGTTATGGTGACATCACTCCGGCCAACGCAGTGGCAAAATCCATTGTCATCATGATCGCCATCTCCGGACAACTTTACCTGACCGTGTTGGTGGCTATGCTGGTGGGAAAGTATTTGAGCATGAACAGGGAAGAAAAATGAAGACGTCTTTGGGGATAATTGCATGGGGAGGCACGTCATGGAGGAGTTGACTGATGCTCAAAAAGCCCGGCACGCCATCCGGGAATTCAAAACCATTACCGATGCCTTGGTTTTGCGTGGATTCTATCGTTTGTCCGGGAAGTTGGGCCGGGAGCTTGAATCCTGCTTAAATAGTCTGAGCCCTGAAATTTACGGCTCCATGAACGATCCCAGGATTGTGGAGCTTAAAGGCCTGGAGTATGTGCTGGACAGGCTCCCCAGGGGCATCGAGGAGTGCAACCGGATCATTTTGACAGAGGAAGATCCGTTTGAAAATACCAATGCCGAAAAAATCGGGCCCTATAAAAGGAGAAGGACCGCTTATCGGGTCAGTGACAACGAGCTCTGCATCGTCATCTCCAGGGGCTTGAGCGAAATTTACGATATCCTGACCCACCTGACCTTTCTGTACAGTGAAGCCCGAAAAATTTTCAACCGCATGAAGACCGAAACCGACATGCTGACCCTCGAGTGGCGATCGCTTGAAAAAACCATGGCCGCCATGGAAACATTGGATGCGCATCAACTAGATCAGGCCCTGTGGAACTTGAGCATCATCCTCGGCAGGCCCTACCAGGAAACACGGGACACCTACGATTACCTGGAGAAAAGCAAAAAAAAACACAGCAGCAACAACGGCCTCTTTTCGATCATCTTTCAGCTCGGCAAACGCATCGATGAAGAAAAGATTTCCGGCGACGATGCCGTGGTGGTTTACCTGACGCCCTCACTGGTCAACATTATCGGCCGTCAGAAATACGGCATTCAGTGGGCCGGGGATATCAAGGATAAAATACGCGAGCTCAATCTTCTGGACCGACCGCTCCACATCATCAGTGCCAACCTGCACAGTACCGCCAATCTTCTATACGGCTATACCGCCCTCAAGGGGGCGGATCCTATAACAGAGACAAGCGGCCGTCTTTATGATTTCTGTCACCAGATCAGAGATATGGGGGAGGACGTCATCCGATTGGGCAAAGCCCATGGACTGTATGAGCTGACCGACCGTTCCGGTACCCACATCAACTGCCAGCTCATCGACACTGCCCTGCTGGATGATATGGAACTGCATCCTGACATAAATCTGGATCTGCCCAAAACACCCGATGACCGGCCGGTCCTGGTGGTCATGGACTACGCCTTCGGAGCCCAGGCCTTTGAGCTGATGGAAAACATTCTACGACCCTACACCTACGACAACACAACGCGCTTCATGAATATCAAATCCATTTCCATCATGGGCAAAGCCGGTATCCTGACGGGCAACAAGGGCGACATCATGCTGGCCACAGCCCATGTATTCGAGGGGACTTCGGACAACTACATCTTCGAAAACGAGCTGAAGCGCTCGGATTTCAGCCAGGACATGGATGTCTATGAGGGGCCCATGGTCACCGTTTTGGGGACATCCCTTCAAAACCGGGACATGCTTGAAAAGTTCCAGTCCGACTGGAAAACCGTGGGGTTGGAAATGGAGGGCGGCCACTACCAGCGGGCCATCGGTGCCGCCATCATCAAGGGTAACATTTCCAAAAAAGTAAGCGTGCGTTATGCCTACTATGCATCGGACAATCCGCTGGCTACCGGAAATACCCTGGCAGCCGGTACCATGGGCAAAGAGGGGATAAAGCCGGCCTATATGATCACCAAGGCAATCCTCGAAAAAATTTTCAGGGACCCATAAAACGTGTTCCACGCTTTTATGAAACGCGACTGCGTCGCTACAATACAAAAGGTTTAAGCGCCAATCGTTTGGCAGGCTAAATTGCTAACGCTGTTGTCTCACTGCAATTTGCGGGGGATTCCAATATAATATTATGGGTGCAGTCGGATTTTTAATTTGAAATGGCCGGCATTTCCTGTAATAATCATCAGGATCGATTCACCAGGAAAAAAACATGCTTAAATTTAGTACCATTCTCGTGCTTCTCACGGCCCTGGCCATTGCCGGATGTGCTACAGGCACCTATCACCCCACCAAACCACGCTCAGAATGGGCCAAGGATCACAAGGATTGTGAAAAGCAGGCCAGGGACATCGTCCGGGAGGATCCCGACATCTACGGTGAAGACGTGGACCGGAGTTTCGCCTTCAACTACCACTCCGACGAGCAGCGTATGGTAAAAGAGTGCATGCGTCGGAAAGGATGGACCTCAAAGAAAAGGGCCGGCGAATAGGGTAATTTGAACGCGAACGAAATGCACATCCGAAGTACTCCCCGCAAAACCACTTCGAGACGTTGTCACAAATTTGATTTCAAGGATCCATTCTTGCCGGTACCCAAACCACGCCTTCCCTTGGCGCCGCATTGATCTTTATCCAGAACGTGAAGCCGACATGCAAAAGATTGAGTTCATGCAGAACCAGGTCCTGGGGCAGGATCCTGTCGAGAAGCGACCTCTCAAATATGTCCGGTTCCTGGGGTGCCTCATCGATCAGATCCTGCAGCGGTCCCGTGTAAACAGCCAGGATACATCCTGCATCGACTTCAGCCCCGTCCAGCATATTAACGACTTTCATCAGATCTCCTTACGGTACATGATAACGTCCGGGGATTGTGCTTGCCTTGCGCGGTAGCGTGAAAAAGGCCCTTTGTTGAACCCCAGGCGGTTGTACAGTTTTTTTAATTGGGGGTTGTTGGTCAGCGACACAAAACAACGAAAACCCTCCCGGGTCATCTGGTCGATGAATGCATTTACAGTGAAGATGCCCACCCGTTGGTTGATAAATTTTGTGGAAATCGCCACTGCCCCCAGTTCGATCGTCCCCTCGTCAAGCTTCTTTTTTTCCACGCACCCGACGATGATACCATCGATTTTGGTCACAAAAAAAGCATCTTTGTGCTGTTGGATATATGCAAGACTGCGCGGCTTTAAGTAAGCTTCATGCTTATGCTGGTTCAGGATGCCGAAAACAATTTCAATCTCACGCCGGCTGGCCGCAACACCGAAGGTCTCTTCAAAGTTGTTGGCAATCAGGGTTCCGGAGCCCTCGATGGTGAACAACTCATGTTTGACGGTGTTTTTGCCGGATGGCAGTATGTGTACGCGGTCACAGTGCCCGGTATCGATTTTATGGCAAATCTTTTCCAGCGCACCTTTGAAGTTGATGTTGGCAATGAGATCGGCGTACCCGCCAAAGGCATCTCTCGCCCTCTGCGTGTTGATGGCATTTATCTTCACCCCCTGGCGGTCGATCAGATACTTTCTTTCCAGGAAAATAAACTTAAATACATGGTTGCTGTAATCGAGAACAAAGTGGTAAAAATCCAGATCCGGCAGAACCTTGATGATCCGGGTTTCCGGCAGGCGCGATGAAAGCTCCCGGAAATGTTTCTGGTTGGAAAACCGGTTGGACATGTTATGGAAAAAAGTGGTGCGTACCCCCTGCCGGTTCAGGAATTTAATGTCCGCAATGATATCGTGGAAGTGGTCTCGGAGGATACCTTCCCTGCAGGCAATGAAAACAGATTTACCTGCAAGGGTTCGGGTATATTCTTCTATATGAAGTTTTGGCAATGGAAAATCAGGCTTCTTTTTTTTCCTCTTCTAACTTTTCAGCCTCTTTTCTATCGGCTTCGGTTGTTGCTGTCTTAAAATTTTTAATGGCCTTGCCCATTCCGCCGCCAATTTCAGGCAGTTTTCCAGCTCCAAATATGATGAGAATGATGACAAGGATTATGATCAGTTCCGGCATTCCTATTCCAAACATTCGGTCCTCCTGTTCCTGGCCCACGGCAATACCGAGCTGTCGCCATTAATCCGCAGCGCCTTGATACGTTGCAATAACTATTTTAAAATATTGAACTATTATACAATACGACACGTAAGTATATCATTGGTCTGCCACGGTGTCAATCATTCCTTAATCCGGAGATCGGAAGTCAGAAGTCGGAAAACCAGAAGCGGTGGTCAAGTCCTGACTAAAAGTTGTCAGTTTGATGCCGAATAACCCGGTATCGGTTGTCCGGGTTCGGGTTGTAAATATCTGACAGGATTAACAGGATTTACATGATATAAATGGGCATA
>JAOZRT010000575.1 GCA_029940035.1 Desulfobacterales bacterium | reverse complement strand
CTGGCCGTGCCCGTATGTGAAGACCAAGAACTCCATGACGGCATTCTGAAAACACTTTCCAGCCAGGCCAAGAAGTTCGAGGAGTTTGACGGCAAGGCGGGCGAGGAGGTCATCCTGCACAGCCCGACCGGCGTAAAAGCAGCCAGAGTCATCTTCATGGGCCTGGGCAAACTGGAGAAAATCGATACAGAAGCCTTACGCGTGTTTGCTGGTAAAGCCATTAAAACGTGCATCCAGAAAAAATTGACCAGGGTCGTCCTTGCCGCGCCATCTGAAAAAGGGGTGAAGATAAAAACCAGTGACATTTTCAAAGCACTTCTGGAAGGTACCTTCCTGGGAAACCACAGATTCGACAAATACAAAAAAGAGAAAAAACTGATCCCCCTGAAAAATATTGACGTACTGACAACGCCTGGCAATGTCAAAAAACATGGCGCCCTTGTGCGAAAAGTAAAGGCCATCTGCGAAGGAACGCTTAAGGCACGCGAGTGGGTCAGCACTCCGTCTAACGACAAAAGGCCCGGTGCTTTCAGCCGCATGCTGGTTCGCGAAGCCAAAAAGGAAAAGCTCACAACCCGCGTGCTCACCGACAAGGACCTTCGTAAAGGCAAGTACGGCGCCATTCTGGCCGTGGGTGAGGGCAGCCAGGACAAACCCAGGCTGGTGGAATTGGTCTATGCGCCCCGGGGGGCCAAAAAAACCATCGCCCTGATCGGCAAAGGCGTCACCTTTGACACCGGCGGCATCAACCTCAAGCCCAGCGGCGGCATCGAGGATATGAAAATCGACATGTCCGGAGCAGCGGCGGTAGCCGCAACCCTCATCGCCACGGCCCGTTTGAAACCCAAGGTCAAAGTGGTGGGTGTCATCCCGATCGTGGAGAACATGCCCTCAGGGACAGCCACCCGGCCGGGCGATGTCATTAAAAGCTATGCCGGGAAAACCATTGAAATCGGCAATACCGACGCCGAGGGCCGGCTGATTCTTATCGATGCCATGGCCCATGCCCTGAAAACCTTCAACCCGGATGTCATGGTGGATATCGCCACCCTCACCGGCGCCTGCATGGTAGCCCTCGGGGACAAAATCGCCGGCGTCTTTTCCCGTGACGACGACCTGGCAAATGCCATTGTCGCGGCCGGCAAAAAAACCCATGAACGTGCCTGGCGCATGCCAATGCCCGAAGACTACCAGGAGCTGCTCAAGAGCGAGATCGCCGATCTGAACAACATGAGCAGTTCACGGTACGGCGGTGCCATTACGGCCGCCCTGTTCCTATCCGAATTTGCCGGCAAGGCCAGATGGGCCCACATCGACATCGCGGGGCCAGCCTATATAAAGAAAGGTAACTCTTACTGCGAGGCCGGCGGCACCGGATTTGGCGTGCGGCTGTTCTGTGAATTGGTTGA
>JAOZRT010000326.1:2094-5052 GCA_029940035.1 Desulfobacterales bacterium | reverse complement strand
GCCTGGTAGACGAGATGGTCGCCAAGGCGCCGGGTGAATTTGTCCTTTACAGCCGGAATGGTGAAAACGATCTGGAAATGGGTAAAAACAGGGTATATGCAGGGACCGGGGGGGCTGCCATAAAAATTTTAGACCTTGATACGGGAGAGGCCCGCCAGACGGTCCTGAAAGATTCTCACAATGTGGCCCGTATTGTCGATCAAATGCAGCATATCCATTTTTTCCAGTCTCCATGCGTACCCCACGACCTGCCCATTGAACACTATGACGTCAACATCATCTTTTCGGCCATGATGGCCACCCAGAAGCACATCATGCTCGGGTTCAATTTTGACACCACCTTTCGTGAAACATACGCTATGGTGTCCCGCATTGTGGGCGGCGAGGATTTTTTAAGGCAAAAGCCGGTCATTTCCAATTCCGCCTGTATTATCATCAGCCCCATGAAATTCTGCACACAGTCGACCCGCAACGTGCTTACCGCCGGGGAGCTGGGCATTCCCACCACGGTAACCAGCGCCCCCATGAGCGGCAGCACTTCACCGATGACCATGGCCGGGACGCTGTTGCAGACGCACGCCGAAGAACTGGCTGCCATTACCCTGCTTCAGGTGCATCACCCAGGCGCCAAGGTGCTGTACGGCGGATTGCCGGCCATGGCGGATATGCGTTCCATGGGCTACCAGGGGGGGGCTGTGGAATGCGGCATGATGACCGCGGCTATTCACCAGCTCAGCCAGTACATCGATGTGCCCAATTACTGCAGCTCGGGTGTGAGCGATGCCAAGGTCCCCGACGTCCAGGCAGGATGGGAAAAGGCCTATACCACCTGCCTGGCTGTCATCAGCGGCAACAATTACATTCACCACGCCGCAGGCATGCTGGAATCCATGCTTTGCATCTCTTATGAGCAATATATTATAGACGATGAAATCATCGGTCAGGGATGCAAGATACTGGAGGGTATCAACACGGACGACGACCATCTGGCCTATGAAGCGATTCTGGAGGTAGGCCCCGGTGGGCACTACCTCGCATCCGATCACACCATGCGGCATATGCGCGATGAGTATTTCATGGGTAATGGTGTCAGCGACAAAGGCAGCCGTGACGACTGGTTGGAAGCCGGCGCCCTTTCCGCTAGGGAACGCGCCGTTTCCATGGCCAGGGATATTTTGCAGCAGCCCCTAAAGGCAGGGATCGACCCTGAGATTGAAAAGCAGATCAGGAAAGACTTTCAAATTGATTAGATCCCTTTGCGTTGAGTAACGAAATTGACAAGATCCCTTTCCAGCAACGGATCTATATCCGGTTTTTCGTAGGCAGCCAGACGGCTCTCTAAGATTTTTCCAGCCCGTTTGTCCATTTCACGCAGTTCCATCTGTTGCCATTTTGAGTGATTCGCCCGGGTACCCAAAACAGGTTCGAAAAATTCAGTACGACACCGTTTCAACGTGTGGTCTTGTAACAGGTAGGTCCCCGATGTACCCAGTTCTTTGATCAGATCCATTGCAAAGGCCTCTTCCGAGAACTCCACAGGTTCCCTCAGCTTTTTAAGCGCCCCACAGAGATCTTCATCAGCAATGAATTTTTCAAAGCTCATCGCCAGCATGGATCCATATGTACCGCAGGCATGCAGGCTGACATCAACACCAGACACTGCGGCGGTGGTCATCATCATCGCGGATTCCATGCCTGCCTGGTAGTCCAGGCAGAAGGATTCTGTCAAGGCGCCCTGACTTCGGCAGGGAATGCCGTAATATCGACCTAATGCCGTTACGATGGCGGTATGCTTGGCATCCTCAGGGGAGGCGTTGACATATCCTCCGGTTCTCATTTCAGTCGGGCTGCCCCCCAATCCATATACAATCGGGGTTCCGGGATTTAACAGTTGTGATAGACAGATTCCCGCCAATGTCGTCGCATTGGATATGACCAGAGACCCTGCGATGGTAATGGGTCCGCTTGATCCCAACGAACACGCGGAGTGTACAATGACAGGTTGGCCGGCTTGCGCATATACCATCAATGCATCGATGGATGCATGGGAGTATTGAAGCGGTGATAGTGAATCCACTAGCGAAATCATCACTGGGTCATTGGTGTTCCCCCAAATTATCTCAGCCAGTTTTAACGAATCCAGAGCAGCAACATCTGAAGATGTACTTCCCATGAGGGGCTTGTCAGTCAAAAATATCGTTCCTAAGAGCATATCCAGATAGGAGGTTTCCGCAGGGACATCATTGGGCTGGACAACGATGGCGCTGTTAAAATCCAGGTATTTTGACGTCTGGACGAGCTTACAGAACTTGTGGACATCGGCAAGGGTGGCATTTCTTTTTTCCCCTGTGGCTTCGATGATGAAGGGCGGGCCATATCCAGGCGCCATCATGTAGTCACCCCCGCCGATGCAGATGCTTTTTTCGGGATTGCGCGCTTTGATGGAAAAATTGGCGGGAACTGTTGCCAGCGTTTCGGCAATATCATTTTCTTTAAAATAAACGGTTTGACCGTCCACCCGAAAGCCCCTGCCTTTGAACACTTCAAGGGCTTTTCCACTGGGAAAACGGATTCCGGTGTCCTGAAGCAGTGTTAACGAATGCTCATGTAGTTTATCCAGAATGGACTTGTCAACGTTAATGATGGCTCTGTTCATCATCGTTTTCATCTCCGCGAATAATATTGCAGGAGCAATTTTATAATTTGAAATTCAAAACAGCCTGATTCATGGCATTAAAATTATTTCTTGGCGTGTCGGGGGATGTCGTACCGGCAGTTGAAAACAGATAACCGCTCATTCCCCGGGCTTTTTCAAGGTGACCGATGGTGTCCTTTTGGACTTCCTCCGGTGTACCGATCAGTAACGGGCCGTTGGGGTTCAGATTGTCAAAAATGGCGGTACGGTTTCCGACCCTATCTTTCAACTGGCGGATATCCAAAACCGTGGATTGGGTCAGG
>JAOZRT010000326.1:0-1994 GCA_029940035.1 Desulfobacterales bacterium | reverse complement strand
GGTCAGGATTGTCGTACATGTCCGACATTATTTCATTGGTCCCGCGAAGCCGGGTGGCTATCGTAAAGGGGGAGATGTACTCACAGGCAATGGGCACGTCACCGTTGAGACGCTCTTTCAGAATGGAAATCCCGTTTAGAAACAGTTCCATCCGTTCTGTGCGGATATTGGATCGGGCAATTCGTTCCACATCTGTCGGAGAGAAGACTGTCGTTTTCTCGATAATAGGGAAAACATCTTCCGGCCAGCTTACTGTGCAGCCCATGGCCTCGGGGATAATGCCGCCGATGAGTCCCATGCCGACCATCGCCCAGTCAAACCGGAAGGTCTCGATGGCCTGCATATGACAATCGGCCATATCCTGATCCTCAATCAAAGCTGTACGGAATGTCTGCCCAAAATAGCGGCAAATAGGAGCTTCATAAAAGGGTGCATTGGGAATGCGATCCACCGGTTTCAAAGAAATGGCTGCGTCCATACGTTCATTGGCATTCATTATAACAATCGACTCCTTTCAATGGCAACGGTCATGGCAGATATCCGGCGTAACAGGTTTCTATGGGGCCGGCCATCGTTACCTTGGCGTTTTTGTCAATTTCAATTTCCATGTTGCCGGCCGGCATGCTAACGCGGACTTTTCGCTGATCGGTGAGTCCGCGACGAATCGCTGCTCCAACTGCGGCGCATGCTCCGGAGCCGCAGGCGGTGGTCAGCGCCCCGGGCCTTTCCCAGACAGCCAGCTTCATCGTGTTGGCATCGAGCATCTGGGCGACGCCGATGTTGGCTTCATCCGGAAAGATAGGGTGATGTTGAAGCTCCGGGCCATAGGTTTCAAGATCAATTTTATGGATATCTTTCACAAAAAAAATGGCATGCGGGTTTCCAATGTTCATGCCCACAGGATCCTGCAACGGACCTGCGCCGATACCCAAATGAAGGCTGTCCATCTCTTCTGAAAGGGGAATTTCACGCCAGGCCGTGCGCAGACGCCCCATGCCGACGGAAACATACTTGATTCCTTTTAAACGGCAACTGAGTTCGCCGCCCAATGTTCGGAAAACAATCGACTCCAGATGGCGCTCTTTCATAAGCAGCCACCCGATACAGCGGGAAGCATTCCCACATGCCTCAACCTCACGCCCATCGGTGTTGATGATCCTGACAAACGCCGCTATATTTTTCTCCTTATCCGCAGAAGTTGGCGGTTCAACGATCAACAATTCATCCCCGCCAACACCGGCCCTGCGATCGCAAATTTTCCGGATTTGCTCCACGGTAGGATTGAAAGGTGTGCGTCTGGCGTCAACGATGATAATGTCATTGCGCAGACCATGCATTTTTATAAATGGGTGACCAGGCTTGACTAAGCACGGACCGTCAACGGAACTCCAGGGTATCGGCATCATTGGACACGCCTTTTCAACGTTACCAAGTTGTATGTCATTAAAAAAATGTGATCGAAATTTTTCAAAAACACATGGTATCCAGACCTTCGAATATCATATTTCAAATATATAATATAATATCTTAAGTCAATAAAATTTAATAATATTCATACTACTGAAAAAGCATTTTAAAATATTAAAACACATTTAAATAATTGTTATTTAAATCAATAAGGTCTCACGGTGACAATAGGTATTTGACTTATGAGAATAAATGAAGTTGCTTTTGAATGTTATATTAATTATGATGTGCCTGGAGGTTGATCGATGGCGCATACTTTTCTTACGACCGGAAGACAGAAAAAAGTAAACCCGATACTAGACGGGTCGGGTATAGACCGTATTCGCAAGTCAATCGGGCCAAAGATTCGAGACCTGCTGCTGTTCGACATAGCTGTTGAAACCGGGGTGACGGCCAATCGACTTTTACAGCTCAGGGTAAAAGATTTGTCCGGGCTGAAGGTTGGCCAGGAAATTTCTATTTTAATGGAGAATACAACCCGAATCAAACCGGTTACAATGGGGCCGAAAACCCATGCATCATTTCAG
>JAOZRT010000325.1 GCA_029940035.1 Desulfobacterales bacterium | reverse complement strand
TCGGTCATGTCCGTGGCCACGATCCCCAGGGAAATCACATTGGCACAGACATTGTACCGTGCCATTTCACGGGCGATGGACTTGGTCATGCTGATGATGCCCCCTTTAGCGGCGCTGTAATTGATCTGGCCCACCGTCCCGACGAGCCCGGCTACCGAGGTCACATTGATGATTTTGCCGCTTTTTTGTTCCTTCATCAGTTTCCCGGCAGCCTGGGAGCACAGAAATGCGCCTTTGAGATGGATATCCACCACCTGGTCCCACTGGTCTTCTTCCATTTTCACCATCATGGCCGGGCGGGTGAAACCGGCATTGTTGACCAATATATCCAATTTTTCAAAGGTTTCCATTGCTTTTCCTACCAGCATCTCAACATCCGATTTAAGGGCTACATCCGCCTTTACTGCGATGGCCGACGACCCCATGGATTCTACTTCCGCAACCACTTCATCCGCAGCACCTTGATTGGATGTGTAGTTGACAACAACCTTGGCGCCTCGTTGTGCAAAACCAAGGGCCACGGCCCGGCCGACTCCCCGGCTGCTGCCCGTGACCAGCGCGACTTTATTTTCCAGATTCATAGTTTTCTCCTGTTGGATAAGATTGACAATTGGACTATACGAGATGAATTAGCTATATAATAGCTACGTAAGAGCCGAGTCAAGCAAAAAACAAGGTTTTGACGGGTGTTACTGCAATGTCATGGTTGTTCATGCAAACCGTGTGATGAACAGCGAGTTCACATTCTAGCGCCCCTTCCATCGGGGGGGGCGTTTTTCGGCAAAAGCTTGGGGACCTTCGATGAAATCCTCGGATGCGTACATGGTTTCCTGAATGGGAAACAACCGGGGGACTTCGTCAAGAGGGTAGGCCAGCCCTTTGAGAGCGGCTTCCTTGCTGGCCTGGATGGCAAGCGGAGCCCCCTGCATGATTTCAGCTGCCCATTTTTCAGCGGTGGGCATCAGATCTGCCATGGAAACCACTTCATTGACAAGGCCGTAATGTTGGGCTTCCATGGCTGAAATGCGTTTAGAGGACAATAGCATGCCCATGGCAAGATGATAGGGGATATGCCGGGGGAGACGGTGGACACCCATGGCGCCGGCAATCATGCCTACCCGCGGTTCGGGAAAACCGAAGGTGGCATGGTCAGCAGCGATGATGATGTCACAGGCGAGTGCAACCTCAAATCCGCCCCCTAGAGCAAAGCCGTTGACGGCGGCAATAACGGGTTTGAAACAGTCGTACCGAAAAGTGATGCCGCCGAACGCGCCCTTGACCCTGGCGGTTTCCCTGGAAACAGCCTCACCGCCATGCTGGGCCTGGTATTTGAGATCGTTTCCAGCGGAAAAGGCCCGGTCGCCCGCGCCGGTAACGATACTTACCCAGGCGTTGGGGTCATTACTGAAATCATCGAAGGCGGTCGACAATTCGGCACTAACCAGAGGGCTGATGGCATTCATCGCTTCGGGTCGGTTGATGGTGATGATGGTCAGATGGTCTTTATTTTCAACGGTGATGAGTTCGTAGGCCATGGATATTCTCCTCAAGTGTAAAAAATGATTTTTCATGCTCTTTTGTAAGCGATGCCATGTTTTTTTACAATATTTTAAATAGTCTTGACCCTTGGGCTGAATCCAGCTACATTGTAGCGGTAATATATCCAACCTAAGGTGAGCTTTTTAAATTTTAAGAATGGTTATATACATTTATTTTAAAAAAAGGAGGTACACAACATGGGCGCAGTTCCGAATAAAATCTCAACCTGGCAGATGGTGCACCCTACGTCGCGCAACAAGGAAACCGGTGACGTTACCCCGGGTAAACTCGAAAAAATGACAATCCCCGTTCCCGAATTGCAGCCGGGTGAGGTGCTTGTGGAAGTTGCCGGCTGCGGGGTCTGCCACACGGACCTGGGGTATTTTTACGATGGAGTCCCCACCGTGTGCAAACCGCCGCTGACCCTTGGCCATGAAATATCGGGGACAGTGGTTGCCGGCGATGAAGCCTGGATCGGCAAGGAGGTTCTGATACCGGCGGTCATGCCCTGCCGCAAGTGCTATTTGTGTAAAACCGGCAGGGGGAATCGGTGCCTGGCCCAGAAGATGCCCGGCAACAGTATCGGTATCTACGGCGGGTTTTCAAGCCACATTCCCGTACCTTGCATTGATTTGTGTGAAATAAAGAACCGTGGCGATGTTCCTCTGGAGCACCTGTCAGTCGTGGCCGATGCCGCAACCACACCCTTCCAGGCGGCTAAAAGGGCCGGGTTGGAAATCGGTGACAACGTCATTATCATCGGCATCGGTGGGGTAGGGCAGTACATGATTCAGGAAGCCAAAGCCCTGGGAGCAGGATGTGTCATCGCCATTGACATCGATGCGAGTCGTCTTGAACAAATCCTCTCCTATGGTGCTGATTTTGCGGTGAATGCCACGGGTAAAAGTTCCAGGGATGTCGCCCAGGAAATCAAGGCCATAAGAAAACAACAGGGATTGCCCGGGTTTGGCTGGAAGATTTTTGAGGTGACAGGCAGCAAACCAGGCCAGGAGACTGCCCTGGGCCTGCTTAGTTTCACCGGTAAGCTGATTATCGTGGGCTACGGCATGCAGAAGGTGGAATACTCCATCAGCCGCCTGATGGCTTTTGATGCGGAGATCATCGGGACATGGGGCTGCCTGCCGGAGTATTATCCCCAGGTGCTCGATATGGTGCTGACGGGCAAAATTGCCCTGGCGCCTTTTGTACAGACCCGACCCATGAGCACCATTGCCGAGGCCTTCGAGGAAGCCCACAGCAAATCACCGGACAAGCGTATAGTCCTGGTACCAGACTTTTAAAACTTGCATGAAATTTGATGACTGTATAATATAAAACCTCTAAGGATGACGCCGTTATAAGTCATCAAATTTCACCCCAGGGCGAGCCAGAGGCTTCCATATGCGGCGTTACTGAGGGTTCGAAGTAAAAAACACTACGACTTTACCCTCAGATGCCTTGCCTATGAAAACCTCTGACTCGTGCAAGATTATTAATCTACTCTTCCTACATATAGAATTATCAGTACTTAAGGCCCGGATGGCTTAAGTGTTTAATTCCGGAAATATTATAGTTAACAAATCTTAAAAGGAGAAACACAATGGCTTTAGATTGGATGCCCAGAGACAACGAGCTGAAGAACCATATGCTGCACACGGATGTGCACTGGGGAACAGATGCGGATGCGCCGTGCGTGGTTTATGAAAAACGTCCTCTGATAGACCCGGAGGGCAAGGATGTTGACGGGTTGCACGTGGCCTGGATCCGTCTCAACAATCCCAAACAGTACAACTCATACACCACTGAAATGGTAAAAGGGGTTATTGCCGGATTCGAGAATTCCTCGTTGGACCGCAGTGTGGTGGCTGTCGTTTTTACCGCCACCGGACCCTTTGCATTCTGCACGGGCGGCAACACCAAGGAGTACAGCGAATACTACAGCCAGCGCCCCAATGAATATGGGGAATACATGGAGCTGTTCAATCACATGGTGGACGCCATTCTGGCTTGCAAAAAACCTGTAATCTGCCGCGTCAACGGCATGCGGGTGGCCGGCGGTCAGGAAATCGGGATGGCCTGTGATTTGACGGTATCCTCCGATTTGGCCATTTTCGGACAGGCGGGGCCCAAGCACGGATCCGCACCTGACGGCGGTTCCACGGATTTTCTGCCCTGGATGCTTAGCAGTGAAGATGCCATGTGGAACTGCGTGTCTTGTGAGATGTGGTCGGCCTACAAGATGAAAGTCAAGAACCTGATCAGCAAATGCGTGCCGGTTCTGAAAATTGACAGCGAGTGGGTCCGCAACCCCCTGATCGTCACCGACCGGTATGTGGACGACGGCGAGATCGTTTATGGAGAGTACAAAAAAGGTGACGATCTAAAAGCCGGCCGGGCACTGGTCAAGGCGCACCAGGCCAATGCCGATTTTGAACTGCTGGACAAGGAAGTGGACAAGATCGTGTGGCAGTTTGCAAACCTGTTTCCCGGGTGCCTCATAAAGAGCATCGATGGTATCCGCATGAAAAAGAAATATTTCTGGGATATTTGTAAAAATGCAAACCGGCATTGGCTGGCAGCTAACATGGGCGGGGAAGCCTTCCTGGGATTTGGGGCCTTCAACACCAAAAAAATCACCGGCGAGGGCACCATCGATTTCATCAAATTCCGCCAGAATATTGCCGAGTCGAAGCTCTGGAGCATGGATATGTTTGCTGAGGTCATGGGACAGCCCAGTGACTAATCATATCAGGGAAGGAATAGTGCCGAGCTATTTAAATTCCGGTATGAACGGTACAAGGAGGATCACATCGTGAGCTATCCCAAAGAGTGCGTGTTGAAAGATTGTGAAGAAGCCGCTATCCGGCCGCTGGAGGAAGGTGACGAGAGCCTTCTTACCCAATTTTTCGAGACGATTCCTGAAGACGACCGGTGGTGTATGCGTTATGACACCACGAGGCCGTCGGTCATCAAAAGGTGGTTCGAAAATCTTGCTTCAGACAATGTGTTTGCCATAGTTGCCGTGTGCAACAATGCCATTGTGGGGCATGGCAGCCTGCACACGCGCGGGTTCGGTGCAACCAAGCACGTGGGGCGGTTCCGTGTTATCGTTCTGCCGGAATTCCGCAACAAACGCCTGGGGACCTGGATCCTGCTGGATCTGATCCAGGCGGCCATGGACAAAGGGCTGGAGGCCTTGAGAGCCGACCTCATCGTGGGTATGGAGGATGCCGCCATTGAAGCGGTACGGAAATTCGATTTTTTCAAAAGAGCGGAACTCAAGAACTATGCCGTGGACCCTCAGGGTGAACGGCATGACATGGTTGTCATGGTTAAACGGCTGCACAAAGGGTGGAGTGACTTCTAACGCCTGATTTAACTCCTACCCATTTTCGGATGATAATATGAATCTTTTGTTGGCTTAACCTTTTTCATCAGGAACCCTCGAATCCTTGAACCCTGTGTAATAAATATGTCCTTTCGTGATGAAACCATATTGGAGACCGCATCGGGTGCTATCCGGCTGCGGA
>JAOZRT010000324.1 GCA_029940035.1 Desulfobacterales bacterium | reverse complement strand
CGTGAATTCGTCTTCAACACATATGGGTGTGTTGAGCCGCTTTTTTCCGATAACCCGGAGCAGTCCCTGGCGGTCTTTATCGCGAGCAGACCCGCCTCCATATGCAGTGATGTAGTGATCTAAAAAAATATTTTCTGTGTCGAAGAAGTGCTGGGTGACAAACACTTCTTGCCGGGATAGGCCCGTGCTGAAAGGCTCGATGGCTTTTTGAGCCTTTTTAAGGAGGGCAGGTTCCTCATTTTGAAAAATCGTTACCAGCTTTGTATATTCGCTATTGATGGTGGGTTCAATAATCAGGATTTCTCCTTTGGCCTTGAGAACACGCCTTGCTTCTGAAAGCGCGGTGGAGCAGTCCTGGTGATGGAGTGAATAGCTGAAAAAAACGATGTCGAACGATTCATCCGGGAATGCAAGGGCTTCGCCGTAACCGATTTGAAAATCTACCCCTTGAACAGCTGCTTTAGCGGTCTTGATCTGGTTTTCTTCCGGGTCGATTGCCGTCACTTTGTCAGCTTTTTTGGCCAGAAAGGCTGTCAGCCGACCATCACCACAGCCAACTTCCAGAATATGTTTGCCGTCAAGCTTTACGAATTCGTCTAGTTTTCTTAACTCGATGTCATCTGTCTGGGTCATTATCTTGCAATCTCTACTATGATCCTGAAAATCCTGTTAATCCTGTCTATTATTTTTTATGATAACGCTAAACACCTTCGTTTTTTCCTGCTGCCTATTGGCCCTCGGTTACCCGGGCGAACACACAGGGCCTACCTTCTACCTTTTACCTCCAACCTTCCACCTGTCCTTTTATTCCACACTCCGAATTCCACATTCCGCATTCGTCAGATCCGGCGTGCCTGCCAGAAACACCGCTTCCAGTATTTGTTGTCAAGGCTGGAGATGGTTACACCCTCACTGGTGGAGGCGTGCAGAAATTTCCCTTTTTCCAGATAAATGCCCACGTGCTTGGTGAACGTTCCTGTTTTGAAAAAAACGAGATCACCGGGGATGAGGTCGCGCTGCATGATTTGAACACCTTCTTTAGTTATCTGAGAGGTGCTTCTGGGCAGGGATACGCCGAACCTGTCTCGAAAGGTGATGTGCACGAAGCCCGAGCAATCCACACCGTTTTTTGACATGCCCCCATGCCGGTACCCCACATTCTTCCAGGCGTCGTACTGCTGGTAGAGCTCCGATTTTATTCGACCAGGGTCATTGCCCAGGGAACTCGGTATGGTCAGTGCGCCGGGTTCGATGGGGATGAGGGTACAGCTCGAGATGAGGACCAGGATTGTGAGAAGGGCCGCCGTCCCATAAGGGAATATGCCTGTTGAGCGGCTTAGCCTTGTGGTATGCTGGCTGAACATTTGCCTTTTATAGCAGAAAAAAGGCAAAATTTCAGCCACAAAGACCCAAAGGCACTAAGAAAGTTATTTTTATCTCACCTTAGGTCGTAGTGTCTTCGAGCCTTTGAGTCTTTGTGGCTATTTTTAGACTAGCCGCTTATTCTGCCGTAGGCGCCATGGCATTGGCCATGAGGTCGCCGATTCTTTTGCTGAAATCAGCTGGGTCGTCGATTTTGCCCCCTTCGCTGATCAGGGCCATGTCAAAGATGAGCCGGCTGTAATCTTTCAGCCGGGTGTCTTCCTTGTCGGCTTCGAACAGGGCCTTGAATCCCTCCAGGGCAGGGTGGTCCATGTTCAGTTCCAGAATGCGTTTGGCTGATTCAGGGCTCTGGCCCGAAGATTTCAATATCTTTTCCATGTAAGCACTCATGTCATACGCGTTGCCCGAAAGGCAGGAGATGGACTCATTAAGGTGGGTCGAGGGTTTGACCTCCTTGACCCTGTCTTCCAACTCCGATTTGATGAACTCGAACAAGTCATTGAATTCACTCTTCTTTTTTTCATCCACATCGTCCAGGTCCAGGTCGCCCTTTTCAGCGCTCTTAAAGGATTTGCCCTCGTATTCGGTCAGGGACTGGGTGACCCATTCATCCACCGGGTCGGTCATCAGCAGCACCTCGTATTCCTTTTCCTTCAGCTTTTCCAGGTGCGGGCTGTTCAACAGGGCGGCAAGATTGTCGCCGGTGATGTAATAGATATCTTTCTGGTCTTCCTTCATATTCTCGACATAGGTTTTCAGGGAGACCCATTTGTCTTCCGAGCGGGTGGTCTTGTAGCGGATGAGGTGGGAGATCTTGTCCCGGTTGTCGAAATCGGTGTGAATGCCTTCTTTGATCACCTGACCGAATTCGTCATAAAATTTGTCGTAGGTTTCCTCATCCATGCCGGACAGGCGTTCGAACAGCTTTTTCAGCATGTTTTTGCGGATGTTGCGCACCAGGCGGTCCTGCTGGAGGATTTCCCGGCTCACGTTGAGATTGAGGTCGGCCGCATCCACCACGCCTTTGACAAAGCGCATGTACTCGGGGATGAGTTCCTTGCAGTCGTCCATGATGAACACCCGCTTGCAGTAAAGATTTACTCCGTGCCTGCGGTCGACGTTGAAGAGGTCCAAAGGTGCGTGGGAGGGGATATACAACAGGGCGCTGTATTCGGTGGTACCCTCCATTTTAAAATGCAGCCGCTCCATGGGGTCTTCCCAGTCGTGGCTGATATGTTTGTAAAATTCGTTGTACTCCTCGTCGGAAACATCTTTTTTGTCCCTGGCCCAGATGGCCTTCATGGAGTTGAGGGTTTCTTCCTTGGTTACTTTGACGGTCTTGTCTTTTTCCGGGCCCATGGGCTTGCCGTCCTGGTCCAGGATCTGGTCCTCTTTGATTGGCTTGCCCTCGGCATCCAGAACCGGTTCCTCCCTTTCCACATCCATGACGATGGGGTAGGAGATAAAATCCGAATGCCGCTTGATGATGTCGCGGAGGGTCCACTCTTCGGTGAAATCCTTTTCGTCTTCTTCCTTTTCACGGAGTTTGAGAATCACGGTGGTTCCCCGGCTCTCTTTATCGGCTTCTTCGATGGCATATTCGCCATCCCCTTTGGACCACCATTTGACGGCTGTGTCTGTTCCGGCTGCCCTGGTCAAGAGGGTGACCTCATCCGCCACGATAAAAGAGCTGTAGAAGCCTACTCCGAACTGACCAATTAATTCAGGCGTCAGGGCGCGCTCTTTTTTAGAATTTTCAATGGCTTCCAGGAAGGCGGCGGTCCCGCTTTTGGCAATGGTGCCGATATTTTCCATGACCTCTTCGTTGGTCATACCGACCCCGTTATCGGTAATTTCAATGGTACGATTAACACTGTCGGCCGTGATTTTTATCTTGAATTCACCATCTCCACCGAGTATGTCGGGATCGGTCTGAGCCCTGAACCTGAGGCGGTCAATGGCATCTGAGGCATTTGAAATCAATTCCCTGAGAAAAATGTCCTGGTTGGAATACAGGGAGTTGATGATGAGTTTTAACAGTTGTTGAACTTCGGTTTTGAACTGATACGTCTGCTTGTTTGTACCCATAAGTGCTGTTTCCTCCTTACCATATCGAGCGATTCAAATTTCATAACATGCGGCACACAATTATATTATGGATAAAATAGTCGTTGATTTTCGGATGTCAATACAGGCAATTTTATGGTAAGGTCGTTTGAACACGCATTGGACTGCCACTTGCAGGTGGATAGCAGTCAGTCTTATTTTTCGTATTATTTTCCTGCCCTGAGAACACGGGAGACAACAGCCAGCCGTATTGATGCGTGTCTTTAATGATAATATTCTAACTTATTGGTATTTTAATGATTATTCATGATATAAATTGACACAATATCAAACATGAATGGCTCTAAAACAGGGCGCTTTTCATGTTTACCTGCATATTGTCAAACATGAGAAATCAAAAGGAGAATTCAATTTTGGAACAGGTATCAGGCCATCTGGAAGTGACGGACAGGGGCTTTGGATTTTTACGGTCCATTCAAAATAATTATGCGCCCAGCCGTGATGACGTGTTCGTTCCTGCAGAGCTGGTCGATGAATATCGCCTGCCGGAAGGGGGCTACGTAACGGGGTCTGCCGTGCCGGGTGACCCCCGGGCCGGCAACCTGAAACTGGAAACCGTTGAGACCATCAACAACGTCCCCTGGAAAACGTTTATTGCCTATGAGCGCCTGCAGGACCGGGTCAGCATCAGCCCTGAGGAAAAGCTGGTCATTACCCAGGGCAAGGACGACTATACCGGCAGGACCATTGATATGATCGCACCGGTGGGCAAGGGGCAGCGCGGTCTTATCATTGCCCCGCCCAAGGCCGGGAAGACCACCATCCTGAGACACATGGCCAACTCCATCTCCATGAACCACCCGGATGTGGATATCTTCGTGCTGCTGGTGGATGAACGGCCGGAAGAGGTGACGGATTTCAAGCGGGGGCTTGCGGACGCCCATGTTCTTTATTCTTCGGCTGATCAGAGCATTGACCAGCACATGCGGATGACACGGCTGGCCCTGCACACGGCCATTCTGTGCGCCGAAGCCGGTAGGGATGCGGTGGTATTCATCGACTCGCTCACCCGCATGTCCCGCGCCTTCAACACCAAAATCGACAGCCGCGGGCGCACCATGACCGGCGGCCTGGGTGCCAACGCGCTTCAGTTCCCCCGCAAGATTTTCGGGGCAGCCCGCAATATCGAAAACGGCGGGTCATTGAGCATATTGGCCACTATTCTGGTGGAGACCGGCAGCCGCATGGACGACATCATCTACCAGGAGTTCAAGGGGACCGGCAACACGGATCTGGTGCTCAGCCGCGAGTGTGCGGAGCAGCGGATCTGGCCGGCCATCAACATCAATGCCTCCGGGACCCGCAAGGAAGAGCTGCTGCTGGACAAGCCGCTTCACAAGGAGATCATCAAAATCCGCAGGGGCCTTGCGCATTTGAGCGAGACGCAGGCCATGTCAACATTGCTGGACTATTTTCAATAAGGTTCGGGAAAGACAGGTAGAAGGTAGAAGGCATTACTCCAGCGGTTAAATAGACGCAGTACGTCATTCCCGCGAAGGCGGGAATCCAGAACTATCTGAAAACACTGGATTCCCGCCTTCGCGGGAATGACGCTAAAG
>JAOZRT010000574.1 GCA_029940035.1 Desulfobacterales bacterium | reverse complement strand
TTTCATGATGCAGTGTCGAGCGTGTCACGAGCTAATACTGGTAGGTAGCAACGTGAACGCCAACATCCCCTTTTCTATTAGTGTCTCCATCGCGGCAGGCCAGGCGTCGGAAAAACAGCGCTCGTATAGATGGGGTGCGACAGATTCAGAGCAATACCGCACTAAATGTGGTATGTCAAGTTTTGGTAACAGCTATATGTAGTATTGTCGAACGACAGGTGGTGCACTAAGACTTGATTTGCGGCCTGAAGCGCAGCACTCAGATTCCCGGTCAATGACCATGAAATCATTGCCAGTCACCGATTTTTTTGATTAAGGATCCATTGTAAATACGGTTTTTGCGGAGGATCAGGGATGCTTGAAAAATCTCAGGGATAGTTGTTGAAATACAGTCAGCAACACCCACCCGGCTCTTCGCAGAGATAAGGCGCAATCATCCAATATCATCACGAAACAAACAGGATAACAGCTGATGGCAACAGAATCGGTACATATTGAAGTACAGCCCCTGAAGGTGAATTTGAAATCTACATTCCGGCATGCCGGCGCAGAAAGGAGCGAAGGCGACAGTGTCTGGATAAGAGCAAGCCGGGGGGAACTTTCAGGCTATGGAGAAGGGTGTCCCCGGTCCTATGCCGCCGGTGACGACCTCACCTCCAGCGTTCGGTGGGTATCCCAAACTTTTTCCACGGCGAAACATAGGCTACCCAATTTGGATTGTGTGGTCAGTTGGATGAAGGACAATGGTGACCTTATAGATCGCTACCCATCCGCCTGGTGCGCATTGGAAATGGCACTGCTGGATCTTTTTTCACAGGAGCAGGGCTGCAGCGTGGAACAGTTGCTCGGCCTGGGCGAATGCAAACGGCAGGGGCGGTATACCGCTGTCCTTGGGGATGATAAAAAATGGAAGTATGCCACCATCGTGGACCAATACCTGCTCCGCGGGTTTTCAGATTTCAAGATTAAACTGAATGGAGATCTTGACAGAGACAGGGAGAAGATCGCCATATTGAACGATCTGTGTGTGCAGTACGGTGTGTCGAACCCCCGGATTCGCCTCGATGCCAATAACCTATGGACGGGCCGTGTAGATGCAGCCATTGCGCATCTAAAAGCCCTAAGCGGGCAGATAATGGCCGTGGAGGAACCGGTCGGTTCTGGAGATATTGCCGGGTTAAGCCGGGTTAGCACGACCCTTGGCCTGCCCGTGATTGTGGATGAAAGCCTGTGTACCCTCGCAGATTTAGAAAGCCTGGGAAAGCAACCCGGCAAGTTTATGGCCAATATCAAGATATCCCGGGTGGGTGGGATCATACGCGCTCTGGGATTTATCGAGGCGTTAAAAAAGCTGGGCTGGCCGGTTATCATCGGGTGCCACGTGGGAGAGACATCGTTGTTAACCCGCGCGGCGCTTATTC
>JAOZRT010000067.1 GCA_029940035.1 Desulfobacterales bacterium | reverse complement strand
CAGAAGACGGAGGACAGCGGTCCGAACCACAGAGGACAGAGATCAGAACCACAGAAGACAGAGGTCGGAGGGCAACTCGTAACCTGCGACACGCAACCCGTAACCTGCAACCTGTAACCTGTAACCCGCAACCCGTAACATGTAACCTGCAACCCGTAACCCGTAACCTGAAACAAAACATGCCCAAACGGACAGACATAAAAAAGATACTCATCATAGGGGCCGGCCCGATCATTATCAGCCAGGCCTGCGAGTTCGATTACTCCGGTACCCAGGCCTGCAAGGCCCTGAAGGAAGAGGGGTATGATGTCATTCTGGTGAACAGCAACCCCGCCACCATCATGACCGACCCCGAGATGGCGGACAGTACCTATATCGAGCCGGTTGTGCCCGAGGCCGTGGTAAAAATTATCGAGCAGGAAAAACCGGATGCCCTGCTTCCGACCCTGGGGGGACAGACCGGTCTCAACACGGCCGTGGAAGTGGCCAAGACCGGGGTGCTCGAAAAATACAATGTGGAAATGATCGGGGCCTCCCTGGATTCCATTAACAAGGCCGAGGACCGCGACCGGTTCCGCAAGGCCATGGCCCGCATCGGCCTGCGCATCCCGGAGAGCGGAATCGCCACGGACATGGACCAGGCAAGGCAAATAGCCGCCGACATAGGTTTCCCCATCATCGTGAGGCCCAGTTTTACCCTTGGCGGCACTGGCGGCGGGGTGGCTTACAATGCCGACGATCTGGAAAGCATGGCGCGGGCCGGGCTGGATGCAAGTCTGATCACTCAGGTGATGCTGGAGGAATCGGTTCTGGGCTGGAAAGAGTACGAGCTGGAGGTCATGCGGGACAACAATGACAATGTGGTCATTATCTGTTCCATTGAAAACCTGGACCCTATGGGCATCCACACCGGGGACAGCATCACCGTGGCACCTATCCAGACCCTGAGCGACAGGGAATACCAGGTCATGCGCGATGCCTCCATCGCCATCATGCGCGAAATCGGCGTGGATACAGGCGGCTCTAACGTTCAATTTGCTGTCAACCCGGAGAACGGCGATATGGTGGTGGTGGAGATGAACCCGCGGGTTTCCCGCAGCTCGGCCCTGGCATCCAAGGCCACCGGTTTCCCCATTGCCAAAATTGCAGCCAAGCTGGCTGTGGGCTACACGCTGGATGAGATTCCCAACGACATTACCGGAGAAACCCTGGCCTCTTTCGAGCCGACCCTGGATTACTGCGTGGTAAAAATTCCCCGCTGGACCTTTGAGAAGTTTCCGGAAACCGAGGACTTCCTGACCACCGCCATGAAGTCCGTGGGAGAAACCATGGCCATCGGGCGGACCTTCAAGGAGGCGCTGCAAAAAGGGTTGCGTTCCCTTGAAATCGGCCGCTATGGTCTAGGGGCGGACGGCAAGGATTTTATCGAG
The DNA here is from genome assembly GCA_029940035.1 of Desulfobacterales bacterium. GTDB lineage: Bacteria > Desulfobacterota > Desulfobacteria > Desulfobacterales > B30-G6 > JAJDNW01. Next base: position 16,759 of record JAOZRT010000067.1, on the reverse strand, counting down.
AGTGAAGGTGTCGCACCCACGACCACGGAAATCGAACAACGGCTGGCCGTACCCAATTCAAAGCGCATCTTTTATCTGCGCTTGGCCCTCCAGTCCGGTATGAGCGTTGAAGAGATATACGGCCTGACCATGATCGACCCCTGGTTCATCTTTCAGCTTAAACAGATTGTGGAGATGGAGCAGCGGCTGGGGCAGGAGGCTGAATCGATTCAGGCACTGACCCGGGATGCCGTGCCCGAGGAACCGGAAGACCTTCCGGGTTATGCACTGCTCCAAAGGGCCAAGTCATGGGGTTTTTCCGACGTGCAGCTTGCCCATCTGTGCGGTCTGGACGAGGAAACGATCGCCTCCTGCCGAAAAGCATTGGGTATACGCCCGGCTTACAAACTGGTGGACACCTGTGCGGCCGAGTTCAAGGCGGCCACGCCCTATTACTATTCCACCTATGAAAATGAAAGTGAAGCCCGGGTGTCCGACCGGAAAAAAGTGATCATTCTGGGCGGTGGACCCAACCGGATCGGGCAGGGCATCGAATTCGACTACTGCTGTGTGCACGCGTCTTTTGCGCTCCGTGAAGAGGGTGTGGAAAGCATCATGGTGAACAGCAATCCGGAAACCGTGAGCACGGACTATGATACTTCGGACAAGCTCTATTTTGAACCCCTGACCAAGGAGGATGTGCTCCACATCGCGGAAACGGAAAAACCCATGGGCGTGATCGTCCAGTTCGGCGGACAGACGCCCCTCAATCTGTCTGAATCCCTGCATGCGGCCGGTGTGCCCATCCTGGGGACCCAGCCGGAGAGCATCGACCGGGCCGAGGACCGTGAACTTTTCCAGGCCATGCTGAACAAGCTCGGGCTGGTTCAGCCGGTCAACGGGACGGCCCTGACCATAGAGGACGCGGCAGCTGTTGCGGACGACATCGGCTACCCGGTGGTGGTCCGGCCCTCATACGTTCTCGGCGGGCGGGCCATGAAAATCGTTTACAACCGGCAGGATTTGGAAAATTTTACCAAGCTGGCCATCCTGGCTTCCCCCGGGCACCCTGTCCTTATCGACAAGTTCCTGGAGGATGCCATTGAAATGGACGTGGATGCCATTTCGGACGGCAAGAGGGCCGTCATCGGCGGCATCATGGAGCATATCGAAGCTGCCGGCGTCCACTCCGGCGATTCCGCCTGTGTGCTGCCCCCCTTTACGCTGGGATCTGACATGCTGGAAGAGATCTCGAACGCCACCAAGGCCATGGCCCATGAGTTGAATGTCGTGGGTTTGATGAACGTCCAGTATGCTATCAAGGACAACCGTCTTTTCGTGATCGAGGTCAATCCGAGGGCTTCGCGTACCATACCGTTCGTGAGCAAGGCCACCGGCATTCCCCTGGCAAAGCTTGCCACCAAGGTCATGCTGGGCAAAACCCTGGAGGAGCTGGGGTTCATCGAAGAGGTCGTACCGGAGTACATTTCCATCAAGGAGGCGGTGCTGCCCTTTGACCGCTTCCCGGACGTGGACACCCTGCTGGGGCCTGAAATGAAATCCACCGGGGAGGTTATGGGCATCGACTCCCATTTTGGCAGCGCCTATGCCAAGGCGCAGCTTGGCGCGGGGATGAAGCTGCCCGTTCGGGGAACGGTTTTCATCAGTGTCAAGGGCAGCGACAAGGCCGCCGTGCTGCCGGTGGCATCCCAATTCAACAAAATAGGCTTCAGTATCATGTCCACCAACGGCACCTCGGCCTTTTTGGGCGAAAACGGCATTCCCAACGAGAGCGTTACCAAGGTGTCCATGGGGCGGCCCAACGTGGTCGACGCCATCAAGAATGGCAAGATCCAGTTAATCATCAACACCGGGGCCGGCGACACGTCCAACCGGGACGGGTACCACATCCGGCGTTCCGCCTTGAAGTACAACATTCCGTACGCCACCACCATCTCCGGCGCCAAGGCCATGTGCCGGGGGGTGACAGCCTTGCGCGATAAAGAACTGTCTGTCAAAACGATACAGTCCTACCACCGCGAATTTATGCAGCCCACATCAGGAGATATTGTTCACAATGAACTTTGAAAATGACAAACCCCGTGAAGCCTGTGGTATTTTTGCCATTTCAAGTCATCCTGAAGCCGCCAAAATGACCTACTTCGGCTTATATGCCCTGCAGCACAGGGGCCAGGAGAGCTCGGGCATAGCCGTTGAAAAAGATAATGGAATTGTAGCGCATAAAGGGATGGGGTTGGTTCCCGATGTGTTTGACCCCACACACCTGGAAGTTTTGGAGGGCCACAGCGCCATCGGCCATGTGCGCTATTCCACCACCGGCAGCTCGATCCTCACCAATGCCCAACCCTTCGTGGTCCGCCACCGCAAGAAATCGTACGCTGTGGCCCACAACGGCAACATCGTGAACGCCTACGAGCTGAAAAGGGAGCTGGAAGAGGCCGGGTCCATATTTCAGACCACCATGGACACCGAAATACTCCTGCACCTTTTCGTGAAAAATCTCAGCCTGGGATTCGAGCAATCCCTGATAACCACTGTTTCGCGCATGAAAGGCGCTTTTTCATTTGCCATGCTCACCGGCAAGGGTGAAATCATCGGTATCAAGGACCCCAACGGTTTCCGGCCCTTGTGCCTGGGTCGCCTCAACGGCAGCTATGTGCTTGCATCCGAAACCTGTGCGCTGGACCTGGTCCAGGCTGAGTTCATCCGCGAACTGGATCCCGGGGAGATCGTGATCATCAACGGCAATGACATTAAAAGCCTGCACGTGAAGACGCCGGCGGACCGCTCCTTCTGCATTTTCGAATTTATCTATTTTGCAAGGCCGGACAGCACCTTTTTCGGGAAAAATGTGTACCAGATCCGAAAAGCGCACGGGCGCCAGTTGGCGCAGGAGTCCCATGTGGATGCCGACCTGGTCATGCCCTTTCCGGATTCAGGCACCTATGCGGCCCTGGGATATGCCGAGGCCTGCGGCCTTCCCTTTGAAATAGGCATGATACGAAACCATTATGTGGGCAGAACTTTTATCCAGCCCACCCAGAGTATGCGGGATTTTGGCGTGCGGATAAAATTGAATCCCGTCAAGGAGATTCTCAAAGGTAAAGATATTGTTATCATAGAAGATTCCATTATCCGTGGCACAACCGTCAAAACGAGGGTCAAAACTTTGCGGGAGCTTGGTGTGAACAAGGTGCACATGCGCGTGAGCGGCCCCCCGCACCGGTTTCCGTGCCACTACGGCATTGATTTTTCCACGCGGGGAGAGTTGATTGCCGCCAATTACACCGTAGAGGAAATGACCGAACTCCTTGGCCTGGATTCTCTCTATTACCTCAGCCTCGACGGTTTACTGGAATCCATGGGTGTGGCGTCACCGGAAAAATGCTATTGCAAAGCATGCTTTGACGGATGCTATCCGGTAACTTTTAATGACAAGGTCAGAAAGGATTGCTTCGAGATAATCTGATCTTTTCATCCTCCTTGCTGGGGATGAGGTCTTTGGCGCAACCATGGAGCCACGCATTATTTTTCTTGCCTTTTCTGATTAATTGCTTAAAATACCAATACCTAAGTTGGTAAACATTCATACTCGTTTGTGCCCCCCATGCTGCATGGGGCACATGCTTTGGACTAAACCGGAGGTACTATGATAGAGTCTAAATATCTAAAGCAAAATATCGAGAATATTCAAAAGCTTTTGAGCATATCCGCTTTAAAGAACTTCGAAACCAAAAACTTGAGCCATCTGCTTCGGTTGAGCAAGATCCGGCAGTATGAAGACGGGGAAACCATCATTGCCGAAGGGGATTACGATCCCTGGCTCTATTTTCTGCTTTCAGGCAGAATCCGGGTGGCCAAGGAAGGCGTCACCATCAGCAACCTCGACAGGCAGGGTGAAATTTTCGGTGAAATGCGGATCATCGACGAGCGGAGCCGTTCCGCGTCTGTTTACGCAGAGGGCAAAACCGTTTGCCTGGCAGTGGACACATCTGCCCATGACCGCATTGCCGCTGACAATGACAAGGACGAGAAACTGGATTTTCTGCTACTGCTGTACCGGATATTTGCCGAATATATGACCGCGCGCCTGCGTCTGACCAACGAGGAACTCATCAAGGCAAAAAAGGCCCTTTCCAGGCCCATCGAAAAGTTTAGATGAAAAAGACCGTTTCTTTTTCAAAACGATCAAAGAATATTTTTTTCCACATTCTCACCAACTGCAACCTGAAGTGCAGGCACTGCTACATAAACAAGGAGCAGCACGGCAGCCAGACGCTGCCGCTCGAAATTGTCTGCAGGTGGCTTGACGCATTTACCGAGGGGGATGCTGATGCGAACCTCGTTCTTCTGGGGGGTGAGCCCACGCTTCACCCGGATCTGGCCGACATCGTCAAGGCCGCGAAGGATAAAGGTTATTCTTCCGTCACCATCGATACAAACGGTTATCTGTTCAACGACATTATACATAAGGTCACACCGCGTGAGGTGGATTATTTCAGCTTCAGCCTGGATGGTCCCACAGCGGATGAAAACGACCGCATCCGCGGCCGGGGATCCTTTGCCACCTGTGTAGCCGGCATAGAGGCTGCCAGAAAGAAAGGTTTCAATACCAGCCTGATCTATACTGTCAGCAGCGGCAACCTGAAAGGGCTCGAGGGTATGGTGCCCCTGGTCAAAAAACTGTCCATCGATCGGTTTTTTATTCAGGTGATCGGCCTGAGGGGAAAGTCCGCGGGGTCGAAAGCCGGAGACGGCGAGCATGATATTCAGCAGGTAACCGACCAAGAGTGGATGCACATCATCCCGCACGTGGCCGAGCAGATAGCGGATGACGGTATTGCCGTGACCTATCCCAAGGTGTATCTGGGACCTGAAGAATCTTTCGCCTGTGCGGGAAAGGTTGCGGACAACTGTTTCATCTTTCCCAACGGCCGGGTGTACCGCTGCCCCCTGTGCGAGGATTTTCCAGTGCACGGCCTTGTTTTTGAAGACAATGTGCTGAAAAAAATGCCGCCGATCAACGAAAACGACCTGTTCCAGCTCAATATCCCGGAGGGGTGTGTCATGAATAAAATCATCCAGCCGGACAACATTGTCTATGATCGGGACGGCCGACCGAAATTCAAGATTGCCTGCTGCCTGCTTAAGGAAGAGGTATACCGGTTGTCATAATTCTGTTTAGATACGAATTCATTCTCTTTGAAAGATATGATTGTTCGATTTAGCTAGTATACCATGAGCGTGACAACCGCTATTATATAAATTTTCTCCCCCCCCCTACCCCTTGACCCCTTGACTCTTTTAGTTATATGTTTCCGCCATGGGAAACGATGTTTGTTAACTTATAACAGCCGATTTGAAGTTGGTCCAAAATTAAAGGGTGCTAGATGAACTCCGAAGTCTTTGAATACCTGTCCAAGATGCCGCATTTTACTTTTCTCCCAAAGGAGGAGATTCAGGGGGTTGCTGAAAAGGCAACTGTGAAGAACTATAGCAAAGGGGCTGTTTTTGCGGAACAGGACAAGAGTGTCGTGGACAGCATCTTTGTGGTTATCAGCGGTGTTCTCGAACTGTTGGACGAAAAAAAGGGTACACGTATGCACTCAGGCCTGATTACCGCCGGCGAAGTGTTCGGGGGCATCAGTATCATGATGAACGGTGGGATTTCACTCCGAACCGTCATTGTGGATGAAGACTGCAGCGGTTACGAGATTCCCAGAGGAACCTTTCAGGACCTGTGCCGGCGGTACAAGTCTTTTTACGAGTATTTTCTCGAGAATTTCAGCAAGAATATCATCGATGAATCCATTACCTCTCTGATCGAAACCGGCCAACTGAGTGTGTTCCTGGCGGGCATCGATCCTTTTTCATTTTTGCCGGAAGAGGAACTGGTTAAGATCGCAGCCAAGCTTTCCGCGGTTCAGTACCCCAAGAACACGGTTTTATTCGTCCAGGGGAGGACCCGCATAGGGCATTTGTACATCCTCCACAAGGGTTCGGCTGACCGGTATTACGAGGAAGCCGGGAAAAAGACCATGCACTCGGTGCTGGGGGAGGGCGACAGCTACGGCGGGATATCGATACTTTTGAACGACGGCATTTCAGTGCGGACGCTGCAGGTCAAGGAAACCTCTTATTTCTATCTTCTGCCCAAGGATGTGTTGGTGGACATCTGCCAGCGGTTTCCGGTTTTTTCCGAATTTTTTACCGACACTTTCGGCAAGCGCATGCTTGAAAAATCATATGCCGCCATCATTGCCAAAACCGCTCAGCCCGGCGCAGAGGGCCTCCAGTTTTTCAACCAGCCCATTTCCGACCTTTTCACTAAAAAACCCATATTCGGGCATGTTGACCTGTCCATACGCGATGCTGCCAACCTGATGGTGGAATATAAAATCAGCTCTCTGTTCATCAAGGATGACGAGGGGAAGTGCGTGGGCGTGCTCACCGAAAAGGACCTGACCCGCAAGGTGGTTGTCTTTGCCTGGGACGTGGACCGCCCGGTGTCTGAGGTCATGACCTCACCGGTGCACACTATTTCGAGCAAGGCGCTGATTTTCGAAGCCCTGATGCTGATGATGAAGGAAGGCATCCGTCACCTGGCCATCATGGACACAGATGAAGATATCGTGGGGATCATCTCCAACCGGGACATTCTGGCGGCCCAGGGTCAGTCACCCGTTTTTTTACTGCGGGAACTGGTTGACGCCGACAACATGGCAGAGATCATCGATCGCCACGACAAACTCCCCCAGCAGATCCGGAGCCTTATCACCAGCGGGGCTCAGGCCAAGAACCTGACCCGCTTCATCACTACCGTGTCCGACACCATCCTGAAGAAACTGATCGAATTTACCCTCAAGGAGCTGGGGCCCCCGCCGGCCAAGTTCGTGTTCATGATTCTGGGGAGCGAGGGCCGTAACGAACAGACGCTCAAGACCGATCAGGACAACGCCATCATTTTCGAAGATGTGCCCGAGAACGAGCAGGAAAAGGCCATGGCCTATTTTCTGGCCTTCGGTGAAAGGGTTTGCGGTCTGTTGGACGAGGCCGGATATGCATTCTGCACCGGCAACGTGATGGCCAAAAACCCCAGGTGGTGTCAGCCCCTTTCCAAATGGAAGGCGTACTTCTCTTCATGGATACATACCGCGGAAGGCGAAGACCTTCTGCGGGCAAGCATTTTCTTCGATTTCAGGGGTGGTTACGGAGACATGTCCCTGATCGACAGCCTTAGGCAGCACTTGTTTGCTACCCTTGAGGGATGGTCGGGTTTTTTCAGGCACCTGTCCGAAAACGCCCTCTATTTCAGGCCCCCCATCGGCCTTTTCAGAAATTTTTTAGTAGAGTCAAAGGGCGAGCACAAGGACAAGTTCGACATCAAGGCCGCCATGACCCCTATTGTGGATTTTGCCCGTGTCTACGCCTTGAAAAACGAAATCGAGGAGACCAACACGCTAGAGCGTCTGGAGCAGCTGCGCATCAAGCAGGTGTTGAAACGGCAGCCATATGAAGAGCTTGAAAAGGCCTACAGTTTTCTACTGCAGACCCGTTTCGTCCGTCAGGTCACGGCGATTATGGATGAAGACGGTAAACCGGACAACTACATCAACCCCAAAAAGCTGACCCGCATCGAGCAGAAGATGCTGAAAGAGATCTTCACCCGCGTGGAAAAATTCCAGTCCCGGCTGGAGATCGATTTTATCGGCCGGGTCTGATGGTGCCCCATGCCTGATTTACATTAGGGACAGGGCTCGTTGTCCCTGAAATCGTCTCTCGGGTTGCGTGGGCCATCCGGCTGCATGTTGTCAATCGCTTCCCTGATTTGGCGATTGGGCTCCGTAATCAGCGACTCTCCCAGTTGATCCCCTGTCTGCAGGGCGGCTTCCATGGCAACCGGCCAGGCGATGATCTGCAGGGCGGCGCCCACACCCGACAAAGCGGTGGTTACTGTCGAACTCATGTAGTGGGCTGCCCCCACGAGGGCTCCGCTGAAACCCAACACGGAATCAGCCCAATAGGGTATTTCCCAGGAGAGTTCGGAGGCCTGCCATGCATCATCGTCATTGTTGTCCCATCGTCCGTCCTCGTCTCCCTGGTCATCATCTCCCTGGTCATCGCTGCGGCCGTTGCAGTCCCCATCGTCGTCGTCGCAGTCGTTGCTGCCGCCCATGCCGTTCGGATCGACGAGATTCAGCGGATCGTTGCCCAAATAGGCATACAGGTTGACGGTCCCGCCTTCAAACAGGATGGGATCTTTGGCGGTAAAGCGCCCGGCCGAAGGATCATAGTCGCGTGCTCCGAAACGCACGAGGCCGGTGTGGATGTCATAGAGCCCGCCGGCAAAGCCAAAGGGCTGAAAATTTGTGTCGCCACTGACAAATGTCGGTGACCCGAAGGCGTCGTATTCGATCTCCTGGACAATGTCTCCGGTGGCAGTATTGACGACCATCAAGGGGCTTCCCAGCTGGTCCGAGATGATCCGGTAGGTCTGGCCGCTCTTGACCATGTAGTCGGGAACGTTGGATTTAGTGCCGTAGACGAAAAGGCCCACGATGTTCCCGGTGCCGTCGAGCTCGGCGATCGGATTGGTGCTGTTTTGGTAGAGGAAGCCCTGGACCAGGGCGCCGTTGACTTTTTTGCCGATACGCCGGTTGCGTCCGTCAATCAGATATGTGATTTCTGTATTGTCATCGAGGGTCACGGCAATCAGGTTGCCAAGTTCATCGTAGTTGAAAGTAGTCGTATTACCGCCAAATGTTTTTGATGTCAGAGATCCGTCGGCCCGATAGGTATGGGTGGTCGTGCCAAAGGACAACAAGCGGTCCTGGTCGTCATATGAGGCTGATATTGGCACGCCATCCGGACCAGTATAGGATACGCGATTGTCATTGAGGTCATAACCATAGCTGTGCGTGGTGACACTGTTTTTAGTGACACCCTCAAGGCGGCCATTGTCATCGTAAGTATAAACGTAGGTATCCGTGGCAGCCGCGTGTCGGGTCTCCTCTTTTTGCATGACACGGCCGAGATGATCCCTTGTCAGGGCTGCGGTATACACCCCGGTCCCGTCAAAAGCACAGCTGTAGCCGGTCATGTCCCCAAAATCGTTGTAAACAAAGGTATCCGAGACATTAGTCAGATCAGTTGCGGTAACGAAGCCGGTGCTGTTGTCCAGGGTCAGAACAAGGTCACCGACCCGGGTGAGCAGGCCGTCGTCATCGTACTCCAGATCGATGGCATCTCCGCTGTTTACCGAGCAGGAAGAGACCCGGAAAAAGTTGTTGTAGGCCAGATCGACCCTTCCGGAAACATCGCCACTCCAGATCGTTCCGGTGACCAGCTTGCCGTCGTATTCCAGGGCATAGCCACTGTCCGGAGCGGTCACACTGTTCAATTTTCCAGTGCTGGCATCGTATTGATACTGAACCGTTCCCCGTTCAAGGGACATGCTTTCGAGGCGTCCACCTGCATCGTAGGTGAATTCGACCGTTCGGTCGCCGCCATTGGTGGCCGAGGTGAGTTGCCTGTCAAGGTTGTAGGTGAAGACTGTGGGTGCGGTACTGCCGATGGCATCCGGCGGATCGTAAGATGTTATGTTGTTCACCTGGTTGTAGGTGAAGGTGTGGGTGAATCCTTTGGGGGTCGTGATGCCTGTCAGGTTGCCGCGGCCGTCATAGCTCCATTGAACCGTATCCCCTTCGGGGCGGGTAAGGGCCGTGATGCGGCCCAACAGGTCGGTTGAAAAGTCAAAGACCAATCCCAGCGGATTGATGATCTGTTCTAGGGCACCCAAACTGCCGTAGGTTTTGGTATAGGTGCGTGAGGAAACGCCTGTACCGTGGCTGATTTCGGAGATGCGCCCCTGTCCGTCATAGGTGTGGTAAATGGGTGTTAGCCCGGCGTAGCGATACTCCACAAACCTGCCGAGGTCATCCAGGATGGAAACCATCCTGCGGTTTTCCGGTGTGGTCAGGGTGATGCTGGCGTCATCTTTATCGTAGATGACAGTCTGGAAAAGCCCGTTGATGAGTTGGTTGTTGCGGATGGATTCGGGCTGCAGCAGGTCCTGTTCGGAATTCAGGGTTGCTGTTTTTGTTTGGGTGTATTCAAACGATAGCCCGCCAGGCGTTGTTTCGGTGTAGGATGCGATAATGGGCGCTCCCATGCCAAATCGCGGATCAGGGCGGGTCTGGCTGACACTTTGGGTGCCGTCGGCGGCAATAAACGTCGAGGTCCCATCGGTTCCGGTTTCAACGACATTCTGCATCCCGTCCGGAAAGACGGTTGTACGTCTTAGGGTGCCGTCGTCCAGGGTTTCCACTCTGTAGGTGGTAGTACGGTTTTCTGATGTCATTACGGAGACTTCATAGCCGTAGTCGATGTCATAGGGGTCGAGCTCCAGGTATCCGCTTTCCGGGTCGTCATCCCGAATGAGCATACCGGCTTCATCATAAGTGTAGGTGAGGGTGGTGCTGTTGGGGTCGTCGAAGCTGGTCAACAGGCCGGCGTTACTGTAGCCCATGGTCCAATTTCCCCCAAGGGGGTCGGTGACGGATTGAATATATCCGTCTCCATCCAGTGCAATCTCGGTTCGATGGTTGTAGGGACCGACAACAGCGGTCGGGTTGCCGTCGGCATCCCGTTCAACGGTCGTAACCTGGTCGTCTGCATCGGTGATTGTGACCAGCAGCAGCTTTTCATCATAACCGAATGTGAAGCGCAGGGCACCGGTCAGCGCATCGACAGTCCGTAGATGTCGACCGTAAAGATCAAATATGTAGGCTTCCCTACCATCCCTGGAAACCAGCATCTGTTCGGTCGATGAAAAGGACGGAGAAGGCGTTGTCAGAGTGCAAAGTGCTCCCGTTGTATAATCTGTAAAGTGGATGTCACCTTTTTGATCGACCACGCAGTCCGAAGGACGTCCCAGGGATGTAGCCGTTGCCGGAAGATTGTTTCCCGGGTAGCCGTCTCTGCCAGTCCCGGCAATGGTGTGGATGATCCCCTGGGGGTCTATCATGCGCATACGATGATTTCCCGAGTCCGTAAAATAGACGCTGCCGTTGCCCGCAACGTGGATGCCACTACTGCCGCTATAGGTAGAAATAAGCGCATCTACAGCCGGCCCGCCGTCGCCGCTGAATCCCCATTCGCCGTTGCCGGCGGTTGTGTTAATAATTCCGTCAGGGGTAATTTTACGAATTCGAGAATTATCCACAATATAGATGCTGCCATCAGGGCCCACATCGATAGCATAGGGTTCGATATAGGCCTCTAATGCAGGCCCCCCATCCCCGGGAACACCGGCAACACCATCTTTTCCTGCAATACTGGAAATAATGCCATCCGGGGAGACATAGCGAATGGCGTTATAGGTGCTATACCTTATTTGGGAAATATAATAGCCGCCGTTTGGCGCGGCCACCACATCATTTGGATATGCCAAACTGGCTTCCGTTGCCGGCCCGCCATCCCCTTCGATACCCACACTGCCGTTGCCGGCAACCGTATGAATAATGCCGTCGGTATCGATCATGCGGATGCGGTTATTGTTGGTATCGGCGATATAGATCCGGCCGTCAGGGGCGATGTCGATACCCTGCGGCGAATAAAAAGAAGCATCTTCTGCCGGACCGCCATCACCGCCAAATCCGTTGCTGCCGTTCTCTCCGGCTATAATGGTTGTCGCACCCTCCGTGTCCATTCGGTATAGATTGTGACCGCCCATAAAAAAATAGAGAGAGCCGTCAGGGCCAACGGCAATACCGTCGGGCGAACCATAAATATAGTTCGTTTTCAGGATGGCCGTCATGCTCTCTCCTTTTTGCCGGGTCCCGTCGCCTAAATAAAGGGTTTTCGAGATCGGATCGTAGGTGTGGTGAACATCTATGGTCCAGCCGCCCAGCCCCTGACCAATGACTTCCCAGATGCCGACGGACGTCTTATGTTCCCTCCACAGGATGACTTCGTCACGGAATTGATTCAAACTAATACTGTCACCAGGGTATGACCCAAAACTCTTGTCAGTAATGCTGAAGGGGGTTCCGTAAGTACCATCATACACATATCCTATTTTTACAGTTGCATGCTGCTCCCCCTGCAAATTTCTTCCATAGGCGTCGATGCCGTCCCAGATATAACGGTAGTCAAGATTGGTTGATGGGGGGAAAGATTCAGCCGCAGCATGGGCGCCAGCTACATATATTTCCAGATCGATGCGTTTAAGAGATGCTGGGATGCTATCCCCGCTGAGGGAAATGTCCAAGGTATTACCGGCCTTGAAACCGACGACTCTTTCATTTCGATAGTACAGGGAAAAGGAGTTGCCGGCAACGGGGACCCGTTCCCTCAGGCTCTGATTTTGATATTCTATTATGCATCTATTTTCGTTGTTGCAGGGTCTGTTCCTTTTTCTGCGGCGACGGCCGGGAGGGGGGGTGTTGGGTGGAGCAGCATCCGGAGGCATCGCAAAAAATGCCCAATTGTAGTCGAGGGGGCTAAAATGGGTGATGGGTATCCGCCACAGGGTCTGACCCGGGCTGTAAAGGGTTGCCAGTTTGCGTCGTTCATCTTCGGTGAGACCGAGGACGGTGAGTTCTGCATCATCATCGGCCAGGCCGTCGCCGTCAATATCCAATTCTGCCAAACCGGCTGTGATGTTAACAAATTCAATAACTCTGCCGTTTGTCGCAGCGATCCACTGATCATTTTCAGAATCATAGTAACCGTTGGGAACAATGCCGCCCACCGGAAAATTGATAAAATTTTCAAGATAGTAGTAGAGCGGTTGGCTGAAGGTCACTGAGGTGGCGCCGGCAGCCAGGGCTTCGTCCACGGTGAGGTCCACACAGTAGGTGTAGGCTGAGGTGGGCGGCAGCATGGCCGGCATGGCTGCCGGGCCGTTGTCGCCCACGGTATACTCGGTGGCGCGGATGTTGAGAGTGCTTATCGCCTGGGTGGAGCCGTCGGGCAACACCATTTCGGCGGTGGTGCTCTGGGGGCAAAACAGCGTGGCTCGTCTGGTGCCGTCGTCATCCGTGACTTCGCTGCCGCGGGCCACCTGAATGGGTTCGGAAAAATCGATGGTGGTGACTTCAGTGTCCAGGGGAACCAGCACCACATCCGGCAGCCAGATGTAGTCCTGCCAGGGAGTGTCCACCTGACGTTGGGCAGTCAGATACCCGGACAGTTCATAGGTGGCTGTCAATAGGCCCCCACCGTTAACCACCAGATCGAACATGCCGTCTTCGCGGCTGAGGGTCTGCCCGAATTCGTCGTGGTCTAGAACGGTGATTTTGACACCGGGGAGCGGGCTGCTGTCACGATCGAGCACCCTGCCGCGCAGGACGGCGGTTCTTTGGGCGACGATGGTGCCCGGAGCCACGCCGGTCTGGATGGGGTTGGCACTGGTGTAAAGAAAGGCCACACTGTCAGCAAGGTTGGTGACGACGGTGCGGTCGATGGCCGAAGCCACGGTGGCTGGATCCGGCGGCAGTCCGGAACCAATCCCCAGGCTGACCACGAGATCCACAGCGGTGCCTGGTGAGACCGATGTGCCTGCCGCCGGGTCTTGGCTGATGACGTTGCCGGACGCAATGGTGTCGCTGTTTTTGGTGGTGACAGAGCCGAGGGTAAGTCCGGTATTGGTGATGGCAGTCGTGGCGTTAGCCTGGGTCTGGTTGACCACGTCGGGCACAGTGGCTGTTCCAGATGACGGATTCACGGTGATGCTGATGCTGGAACTGTCACTGCTGCCTTTCATATCGGTTACTGTCAGGCTGGCGCTGAAATTCCCGGCCGCAGTATAGGTATGGCTTGGCTGCTCCTGGCCGCTGAGGGTCGTGCCGTCACCGAAGTCCCAGGCATATGTCAGGGTGTCTCCGTCAGGGTCGCTGCATCCGGCAGCATCAAAGTCTACAACAAGCGGGGCATTGCCGCTCGTGGGATTTGCTGTGAGGGCAGCTTGCGGTGGATTGTTTTGCGGCTCCGGATCATCCGATCCCCCAGATCCACCCCCTTGTCCACAGGCAGCTATAAGAGAAATGAAAGCAATACAAAGCAGGAAGATCAAAAACAGGGATCGGCTTTTGCCGGCAGCGTGGCTCCGATAATGCATGGCAATGGCTCCTCGATATACAAGATGGATAGTTGGTATGACCGGGCTTATGTTTAGTGGGAGCGTTATTTAAAAAGGTATGAAGAATAGGAGTTTCGGTAGTTTTTTTTTAAAAAAGCAATAGTATCGGGCGAGCAACGATATGATGATATTCAACACGGTGTTTCTGTTCATCTCGAACCTCGTTTCAAGTTTTGGGGTCAGAATCGGTTTAGAAGGCATCCTCCGGTAAGATAACAGATACAAAGAAACTTGAAAAAAGACTATAGGCCGTTCAGGGAAATGTGTCAAATTGTTTTAATATCTCTTCAGTAGCCATATGTTCAGACACTTACTTCAACGTGTTGACAATGGCTACCATTCAATTGGCTGATAAAGAAAAAATTGTTCAAGGAATGAAACGTGTGAATGGCTCCGCCCCTGCGGGCCGCCACCACCGATGCGCCTAGTTTACGGCGGAACATGCTGTCATTGGCAATGGCGGTCATGCCGGCTCGGTCAATCAGCGCCTTGATCTGGGCGGTGACATCAGCAAAGTAAACCGGGGATGCGAGAATGACGCCATCGGCCTCCAGCATTTTGTCAATGCATTCATTGACCACATCCTTTTTCACGGCGCAGTGTTGATCTTTATTCTCAAAACATTTGTAGCAGGCAATGCAGCCGTTTATTTTTTTGCCTTTCATCTGGTGGAGCTCGGTTTCAATACCCTTTTTCTCAAGTTCTTCGAATACCCAGCGCACCATGGTGGCTGTATTACCGTCTTTTCTGGCACTGCCGTTAATGGCGACAACTTTCATAATTGTAAACTCGTTTTTTTAGGATGATTTGCTTCACCGTTAAATAGCATAAGTGAAGCGATTGCGAAATCCATATTATTCCTTAATGACCTTCGCCAGCTTCTTGACTGCCTTATTAAGGGTGGCCGCGTCGGCCATGGTGAAATTGAGGCGCATGGTGTGAATGCCGATTGCAGGATCAGTATAGAAGTATTGGCCCGGCACAAAGGCCACGTTCTGTTTTACGCAGCGGTAGTAGAGTTCCTGCATGTCATAGCCTTTTGGTCCTTCCACCCACACGAACATGCCGCCTTCAGGTCTGGACCAGGTGAACTCTTTTGGAAAATAAGCCTCCAGGGCTGCCAACATGGCGTCCTTTTTGGGCCTGTACAGGCGAATGATGTGCGGCAGATGCTGTTGGAGGTAGCCGCCCTGAATGTATTCCGCAGCCAGGGCCTGATTGAAGGTGCTGGTATGGAGGTCCACCCCCTGTTTGACGATGACGAGCCAGTCTTTTACATTTTGCGGGGCAATGTAATACCCGATCCTCAACCCCGGGGCGAACACCTTGGAGAGGGTGCTCACATAAATGACATTATCGGGGGCCAGGGTCTTGATGGGGGGGCTGGGCTGGCCCGAGTATCTTAGATCACTGTACGGGTCGTCTTCGATGAGCAGCGCGTCGTGGGCCTGAATGATGTCGGCAATGCGCTGGCGGCGTTCCAGGGGAAGGGTCCTCCCGGTGGGGTTTTGAAACGTGGGCACCAGATAAATGAATTTGATGGGCTCTCTACCCAGCACTTCTTCAAGGGATTCCGGAATCAGGCCCTGGTCATCGGATGTCAGGGTAACGTACCGGGGTTCATAGGGGTCAAAGGCCTGAATAGCGCCGAGGTACGTGGGGGATTCAACAGCAATGGGGTCTCCCTTGGAGATGAAAATTTTACCGGCCGCGTCCAGCACGCCCTGGGAACCGCTGGCGATGAAAATATTTTCAGGTGCCGCCTGGATGCCTTTGCGGGACCCGAGGTCCCCGGCAAGGGCATTGCGCAAGGGGCCAAAGCCTTCGGTGGGGTCATACTGGAGCGATGCTGGGCCGTATTTTTCAAGCACACGATTGGTCAGCAGTTGCAAAATGTCGATGGGGAAGCTCTCCGGTGCCGGGATGCCACCGGCCAGGGATACCATGCCCGGCTGGGCAACGACTTTCAATATTTCGCGGATGGTGTTGACGCTCATTTTACGGGTACGCTCGGCCAGTAGGTTGTTGATGTCCATTGTTTCTCCTTTAATATTAAGACCGGTCGGTATTTTATTTCTGACACATATGTATAGGTCCTTTTCAACAGTTCAGAAAAATTAGGCTTAGCTACAAACGAATACTCCATTTGTCTCTTTATACCCCCAAGTTTTCAACATAGCAGTGCAGCTGGTTAACCGTCTGGCGTATGATGGTTCGATCCCGGCTGGATATGTAGAGGGCAGCCGCGCCGTTCAACGTAATGACGATAAAATTGGCTATTTCTTTGAGATTCAAGTTGCGGCTGATCATGTTTTTATCCCGGGCTTCTTCGAGCCACAACCGCAAAAGGCGCGACAGCCTCACAAAACCGCGCAGGATCTGTTTGCTCATGCTGGCCGATTGCCCGGAAAGCTCCACCAGCATGTTGAGGAAGAAACATCCCCCATCAAACACGTCACCGCCAAGGTAGCTTTCCAGATCGTTTTGTATAAAAATGTCCAGGCGCTGCAGCGGGTCGCTGCATTGACGCACCCCCTTGAAAACGAGAGACCGCCATATGCTGACGGCCTGGTCATACACCGCGTACCAGATCTCCTCCTTGCTGGCAAAGTGGCC
>JAOZRT010000323.1 GCA_029940035.1 Desulfobacterales bacterium | reverse complement strand
AAGATCCGAATGTTTGGTAGAAATAATTCAATGTCGAAGAGCATTGAAGATACATTGAGATTAACACCCTTTTTGCGGCTTCAAATAGTGTACGATCCCCGAATATATCCACAATAGGAACAAATTCGATCGCCTAAACAGATACCGCATTTCTTACAAAAATGCAAAAAAGGGCAAAACACACAGAAGTGAAGCTGCCCTTTTTCAAAAATAAATCTTCAAAAAACAATTGTTACCCAGATGTTTAAATTTCTTGGATTATGTCAACTGATTGATATCAATTGAGATTCAACCTTCTGTTACAAAATCTTCTGTTAGAATCATTCTCCAACGATGATGAAATCATTCGTTCCGGCCTTATTCAATGTTTAAAGGTTCGTTTCGTTAATCCAATGGGGTATATTCTCAGGATTTTGATCGATTAGGGTTGACAATATATCATATTTGACATATTAATAGCTAATGAGTCCACGTGATAAATCTATAGTCTGGCTTCATGGAGAAATTGCCACTCCGCCCTTTTCTTCCAATGCTCGAATTGAAGCGGGGTATTTGCTGCGACAAATTCAAAAAGGTGTAAAGCTTTCTTTGCCACAATCGCGACCGATGCCATCTATCGGTCCAAAGTGTCATGAACTGAGAATAAACGATGAAAATCTAACGTGGCGTATAATCTATCGAATCTATACTGATATGATCCTGATTCTGGAAGTTTTCGAGAAAAAGACCAGTAAAACGCCGAAATCGATCATCGATGTTTCCAAACAAAGGATCAAGATTTATGAAAAAGATATCAAAGGATGGAAAAAGTAAGATGGATAAAAGAAAAAAGAAATTACTAGAATCCAAAGGCTATAAAGTCGGTACTGTAGAACAGTTTTTAGATCTGAGTACAGAAGAATCAGAGTATATCGAATTAAAGCTTGCGCTGTCAGAGGCATTGGCAAAACGTCGCAAAGGCAGTAAATTGACACAGGTACAACTAGCTAAAATATTGAAATCAAGTCAGTCCAGAGTTGCTAAAATGGAAAAAGGTGATCCGAGCGTATCATTGGATCTGCTCGTTAAATCACTCTTAGCCATGGGAGCAAAAAAAGAAAACATTGCAAAAGCCATTGCTTGACAACTCTTCCTCAAGCATTTCGATAAATTTCTTGTAGTCGTACTTTTCAAAAAAGACATCCTCCGCTTTGGCCCTCAACTCATCACATGTTACCAGACGCATAGATAGGCTATTCTGATCGGACGGGACATAATTATTGATATTCAAATTGGCTCACAAGAGTCAAGAGCAGATTTGACCCCTTTGCCATTTGATTCCCATATGGTTCCAACCCACGGGATATCGTCGGGCTGTGGATCAGGATTCTGTATGTCTTCCGGGGTTTGAATGACCTGTGATAAACCGAATCCTTGCCTGACCATGCGGCCGCCGACACCGTCATCCTGAAGACCCGGCACCCAGCTTGAAAACCACGTTGCGGGGCCTTTTCGCTTCCTGGTTCCAGACGTGTTGCCCCAAGTGTCAGACGCAGCTGAGTGGTATTGTAGGCTCCAGCCAGCCGTGAAAGCATTGTCCGATCCCAGAGGGGCATCGTTGTCGAACTCGAAGCGCAGCATACGCGTTCCGTCCTGCTGCGGCGTATGCTCGACAGTTTCCAGGGCACCCACGGTCACTGGCACCAATACGAGTACCAGCACCAGAAACGCGAAAGTGGTGTATCTTCCACGGGTCATGCTCATTTTCTTTTCAGATTAAGTATTGTTGCATCAGTTTGCAGATTGCTCGAGCACAAGATGACATTAAAAGCGGAAGGCAACACCAAAATAGCACTGATAGCCCTCGATGTCCACCTTGCCGGTGTCATCTTCGAAACTCAGGGTTGTTTCGGTAATACGACCACCGGCGAATAATCCGAATTGCCTTGTAAGAAAAATGTCCAGACCCGCCCGTACATAAAACCCGGCACCGATGTCTGATTCAGATCCAGTATTGGTATATTCAGGAATAGATACTTCGGGTTCTGTTTCCCTTTTGGCCCAGATGAGCAGGGGGCCAGCGCCCGTGTAAAGGCGGAAGTGATCATTGGGCTCGATAGCCAGAAACCCGCCGAGAAAATAATCGATCATGATCGAGTTGACATCCACGACAACAACAGCCGTTCCACCGCCGCTTCCTCCAGATGCAGCCCAGGAACGGGTGTCGCTGTCGATGCTGAAGAAGGCACCTGTTTCCCAACCGTATTTGAATGTATTTCCGCCTAGGGGCTTTTGTCCGTCGGCACCGAAAACAGTGATCTCGAAATCACCCCCCTCGAGATCCGAATCCTGGTTGGCGATGCTCATTTTACCGTAAAAAGCGTGACCGGTTAAGGGCTCTATTGCCTCCTGTGACACTGCCTTGTCTACAGGCGACAGGCAGAATGAAATACAGATAGAAAGAATAACCAGCTTCTTGATATGCCGATAGAATATCATTATTGTCTCCTATTTTGTATATGTGTTGAATATTTCTTTGGCACCTGTGGTATAGTAGTTGATCGGGTTGTTGTCCTGATCGACTACATGGACATTGACCATATCACCTTCCATAGGTCCTCCTTTGTGTCGTTTAGATAGAATGTATTATTATTCGTTAAAATCTTGTCCCAGGCTAATATCTGGAAATTTCTTCATACCGTCATACAAGTCTGCAAGGATCTTCTTCTCCGGCCCACCGCCCAGGCGTGGGTTTCTATTCCAAAGGTTCAAACTCACCAGGCTGCCATGTCTTGTCGAACCATGGATCGAGCGGCCCGTAAAGGCGGATTAGAACCATCCATCCTTTGCCTGGAACGGTTTCAATCCAGTTGTTCTCATGTCCTTTTGGCACTTCCGGTGCAAAATAGAGATCCACCGAGCCATCCGCATTCATATCCAGCTTGGATTTTTTGTTGTTCTTACTGGGAAATTCCTGACTGGTCTGCAGTTGCGAACGTGTCTGAGGGTCATAGGCAACCACGGACCAGAAGTCCTTGGCCGGAACATTGGCCGGGATGTTAAGCTTGTAGGTCTTGCTGCCATTCAGATAATTTCCCTCTTTGTCTCTGGCATTATAAGCGTACTGAGAACCCTTTCCGACCATCTTTTTGGTCATGGCCGGCGTATTGACCGTAGCTCCATAGAAGAACAGCGTACGTGCGTCTAAATAGCGACCTCCGCTCCCGCCATCTTTCAGCCATTGGTAATCACCACCAATGAAACCAGTAAACCAGGTGCTGTTCTCGTATTTGTAGGCACCGGGTTCACGCGTATCGAACATGATGGCCCTCGCTGTGGCATTGCCGACCGCAACGGCTTCGACAAGCGTTTTCTTCATCCGGGCATCGGGTTCGAAGGGTTTTCCCTTCTGAATCCCGATACTTGCCGCAAGTCCCCTAAGTTCGGGGTCTATGAAGCTGATCGGTTCCTTTTGGAGCACGTGCCAAAGCTCCTCGTAAAATTGAAAACTGTTCGCGTGGATGGTGTTGAAGGCCTTGTTCGAGCCGCTGATGAACTGCATAGCAGGCGGGTTCTTGGCCCTGGCAAGCGGATAAACCTTCAGGCCTTGCTTGAACATTTTCGCCGAAGCGTCAGGTTTTCCATCTACCAGAAAACCACGCAATATCAACCAGTTCGTGTAGCTGGTAGATTTGGAAACGAAGTATTTGCGACCGTTAACATCGGTTTCCATACCGCCCACCGGAGGGTTGAGATTGCCATCGTAATCCGGAGGAAGAATCAGGTAATGGCCGCCTTTTCCCTTGTCCGGCCCTGGAATTCCCATGTCGGTGACAAACCGAAAAAAAGCATCGTTGACCGTGCCGGGTCCACATTTGGGCGGGATTTCAACGACCGTAGGCCCGTCTTTCTGGAGATCGAGAATAACGGATGCATAAACCGTGTCTGTGTTACCGGTCAAAAACAGGGGATCCGAGTCCATTAGCTTGTCTAATATAAGGACCTGATTGGACTGCGTTGCTTTCATCTCCCCCATGCCCAGGCGAATTCCCTCAACCGACGTGGCAGGGATGAAGTTTAAAAACACCTCCACACCGCGCAGGAAATCGAGGTGGTCATAGACCGTTTTGACGGTGTCCGGCGTCGGCATGCCATCGAAAAACTCCAGCGTCCCGACGCGGGTATCCACCTTGTCCAGGGTCATGATATTTTTTGGAATTTTGTTATTGTATCCAGGGGTAGATTTTTCCGCGTGGGCAGTTGGAGCAAGCAGCCCAATATACAAAAAAGTGACTGCGGCAAAAGCCAATATGTTGTGCACTAATCTTTTCACGATAGAGGTTCCCTTCTGTTATAGATGTTATTGACTGGGCTCTGTTCGAACAATCCAGCTAGCGGGCCCGAAAAATGTTTCCTTCACCCAACTGATAATTTGCTGACTGTTTCCTATGACACTCAATTACAAAAACTGGCTGTTACGCTCAACCAGAGCTTTCAATGAGTCCGAGGTGAATTGCTTTAAGGTGCGCTTATTATATTTCATCTATACAAGCTTTTTAGAATTTGGGTTTTTTTGTGTTTTTATGACGTTAACTACCCGATTTTGAGAGGTTTTTCAAGTTGTAATTACTTTTTTTTTATGGTTTATCACTCAATTGAGGTCATAATATTTCCCTTTTTATTTTTCTGTTGATTCCAGCTAATCATCTGGTTATTCTACATGGTTAGGGTATTTGTTTTTGCTATCGTAGTTTTTTTACTAAGCAAATATCCTTAGCCATGATGCAGCTTTTTAATCCTTTTCCTGTCCATTCGGTGAAACAATCTCTGAATACTTATATACAGTGTTGGCCAGGTTCGATAATTAAACCAGAACAGCCAGCCGATTTTAAGTGTAAAAACAATAGCTTTCTTTTTAGCAACTCCTTTGAGCATCAGCCGGGCACAAGTTTCAGGAGTGATGGCAGACAACAAGTAAAACAGACGAACTATAAAAGATTTTTTAAAAGTATCCAGAGTTGTATTTACCGCTTCACTATCTTCAAACATTGGAGTTTTAATGTATGCAGGGCAGATAATAGTGATATCGACCCCTGTGTTCACGGCTTCCACCAGTAAACTTTCA
>JAOZRT010000322.1 GCA_029940035.1 Desulfobacterales bacterium | reverse complement strand
GCAGCTACGATATGGATGCGGCCCTGGATATACTCGATATTGTTTTCGGCTCTTTTTATAAAAAACGGGGTATCAATTTTGCGGATTTGATAGAAATGGCCTACCATTTTACAGGCGAAACAGCCGGTGGCATGACCTATGGAAAAAGTGACAGGGTTTTGGTCGAGTCCATGGCGGTTTTAAAAAACGATGTTGATGCGGAAAATTTCATGGAGAATGTTTATCTACCGTGGGTCGAAGACTATGGCAGAGATATCAACCGGTTAATAGAAAAAAAGACCGGAAAGCAAATCAATTCCATGTTTATCAGGACGCCGGACAGTACGGTCGAAGGACACCGGGTAACCGGTATGCAGGTGAAGCTACCCGTGTCGCCCATGCCATTTGGTGAAAGCCGTCAGGGCGACGAAGAAAAAGTCATGGTATATGATGTGCGCACGACCGTTGTGGGCAACCTGATGCTGATGGCCCCTGATGACGCTCGGTTGGCCGAGATGATCCGCACGGCAGGGCGGTTGAGGAAAAAGACTTCCCATGGCCCCATGATGACCATGGCTGTAGACATGGGAAAATACCTTTCTTCTCTGGCACGATTTATTCCGGGTCATGGCATCGATCCCAAATCGATTCCTGATTTCGGTACGGTATCCTTTGTTGCCGTGGCCGGAAGTGACAGGGTTATTTCAAGTGCTGCCATGGAAACGGATGATATCCGTATGATGATGGCCTATTTGAAAAGAATGCAGCCCAAGGAGGGCGACAAGGAGCCGGCAGCACCGGCTGTGGCTAAGAAACCAATCAAAAAACCTGTGCAAACGGTGGTCAGGGATGCCGGATACTGGATGGATAAAGGGCGCCTGGCTGCAACGTACGGTGCTTATGCGTCAGCCATCAGGTACTACAAGAAAGCACTGTCCCTGGGCACTGAAGAAAGCCGGGCATTTTACAACATGGGCATTGCCTACGGCGAACTCGGCGATTATCCTCAGGCGCTGGATAACTTGAACAGGGCCGTTCAAATCGCTCCGAATCAGGGCGCCTATTATTACGCACGGGCCAGGGTGTACCTCTTGTCCGGCGATAAGGACAAGGCCATGGAGGATTTTGAATACGCTGCAGAATTGGGGGACCTTGACGCCCGGCAGTATCTGGAGGGGACGGGGCAGTAGCCGGAAGCCGGAGCCTCAGAGGACAGAGGACAGAGGTCAGAACTACAGAACCTCAAAGGCGGAAGATCGGAACATCAGAAGGTAAGAAGGTGAGTTGACGGTGGTCTGTCGTCAGATTCAATTAGCGCTGCGTGCGTTATTTACTTCGCTGATATTTAATGCGTAGCATGAACTACGCCGCAGGCAAATTACAACAAATTACAGCGCAGCGTAGTTACCATAGTTGTATAAAATCCGTGAAATCCGTGTCTGATAGAATATGTGTGGAGAAAATTCTTTAAAAGTTGTCACGTTACCTGTTGTATTTCATCGTTTTAATACTTGATCATTGGACATTGGATATTGGATATTCAAAAAGAAAAAAGACGAATATCCAATATCCAATAACGAATAAACAATTTCCAAGTGTCCTCTGGGGTTCTGCAACTCGGAGCTCCGTCTTCTGTGGCTCTGTTTTCTGTCTTCCGTCCTCAGGCATCTGGCTATTGGTTGCGGTCGACCGGACCCCATATCTTTTGGTGCATGTGGATCAGGACGATGGTGAACATGCAATGCAGCAGATCATATGATGAGATAATGCCAACGGATTTTTTCAGCAGTTTTTCAGCCTGTGACAGTTGTTCGGCCTGCTTCTTGAGCGTTTCCAGGTTATCCAGTACCATAAGGGCTTTTTTCTTTTCTTCGGCCGGCATTTTCGAAGTCGCAGGATCAATGAAGAACTTCGATCTGAAACGGCTAACTTTCATATAGGTTGCCGAGTAGAGGCTTTTTTTAAGATTATTGCTTTTAAATGATGTCTGTTTCAGGATGAGTTCCTTGATGATTTTCCCCACATACTGACGGGTTTCAATGATGACCGGTAGTAGCATTTCCCGTGAAGCCTGACTCATGATCATGCTGATATACTTTAACTTTTCCCCCTGTTTATCTGTTTTCTGCTCGAACTCGTGGGACGCCTCAGACCAGAACATCCGGCTTGCTTCGCTCAATACATCGGTTGCCCGCCCTTTTTCCTGGACCCCTCTTTTAATTTCTTTTTTTATCTTGATGAGGGTTTTGGCGGTTTCTTTAAACAACCGTTTCCCGGTAACCATGTTGAAAACCATGGCAATGGCAGCATACCAGTCCTGAAGATGCAGGATCAGCGAAAGATCGCCGTAAATGCCGTGGATGAGTTTATTGGGCAGCGTATGTGTGGGGGTGGCAAAGGAAGGTGTCCCTCCGAGAAGCGGTTGGTCGATCTGTGCTCCCTTATCTTTTCCCAGCCACACAGCCGTTTCCACATCGATGAGCCCTATGGAATACTGGGAGGCGGATTCCAGGAACTGGGGAAATTTTGTGGGGTCGCCCGCCACAAGCAGATTGTCCGGCTTGAGGTCGCGCATGGCCACCTTTTTTTGGTGCAGCCATGCCAGCAGGTCCAGGAGATTGGTGATCATACCGGACATCTGGGCCTTGTTCCGGGTCAGGTCCTTGTTGACCACATAAGATGTGACCATTTTTCGGTATGTCTCCACAAGATTTCTTTTTTCCCTGAACAGCTTATTGGCAATACCGTTCAGGCCCGATGCGATCCCGGATTTCATCTGCATGTCACTGGCATTCAAATGGCCATTGGAAAGAAAAATAAGAAACCATTCCTTGATCTGAAACTTTTGTACGGCGGTATCAGGTTTATTTTGCCCGAGGTATTCCCGGACCCTGTTTTCAAAGGTTGTGTACACGGTTTGCAGTTCATCGCAAACAACGCTGCCTGCCTGCCCGTACCTGGCCTCGAATTCCATATTGTTCCAGATAATTTCCGGGTGATTCATAATTTCTTTGGGGATGTTGCGCAAGGGGTCGTGCATGCTGTCCACGATATGTTTGAGGAAGAAATATTTGGAAAGATCCATGAAGTAGGCATAGGTGCCTTCTATTTGGAGATAGTGCTGGTACTCGGGGTGATCATTGATCCAATCCACATATTTCTTTTCCAGTTCCTCTGCCGGTAGGGCGGCATCTCCACGAAACGGGTGTACTTTTTTCAAGATTGTCGAGATCTGCGGCACCAGACATTCCCGGGGAGCGATTCTGCTGGCGATGGCAGCTTCCTTGCGCAGGCGTTGTTGGTACGTTTTGAAATCCTTGATGGGAAAGGGCGGCACCTTGACCACCAGGTGGTCGTCGTAAATGACATAGTAGCAGCAACTCCTGCTGCCGCTGTCTTCGCCGATAGGGCCCAACGTCATCCGTCGCGAAGTCCATTCATCTCCGGTTTTCACGCGCAGTTCATAGATATGATTTCCATCAGGCGAGGGGGGGGCCATCTTTTTGACTTCTGATTCGGCATCTTCATCCACTCCCTTTTGCACCTTGAACACTTTTAAAAAGTGTTCGACAACAATCTCCCCGCCAGTATGCGCAATCTCCGCTTCCGGTATACGCGTCTTGGACGGCTCCTGCTTTTTATCTTTTTTGCCGGCTTTGGGTGACCGGCGTCTGCGCAGAAGCAGAACAGACATCAATAGGCACAGCAGGATGCCGATTAACACCGGCACCCAACGAAAAATCAGGGATTTGCCGCCGAATGTGTTGGGATTGGCCCGGGTGAGGAGGTCGTCTGCAGCTTCCTTTCCGGAATCCAGTTGGTCCCGAATGAAGGTTGCGATGCCTGACCCTTGCTTTAAACCGCCCTGTTTGAGATCTCTTACCTGGTCAATGGGAATAAAGTCGGTTCGGCCGTTGCTTTCATAAAAAACCTTATCACCGACAACCCAGGATTCGTCGGCTACGATACGGCTTCCATCTTTGAGAATAATGACGTGGCTGGTGATGTGATCTTTTAAAATCAGGGTGCCGACAACAATGATCATCAAGATAAGCAGCAGAGGAAATAATTTTTTCATTGTATGTGTTCCCGGTAAATATGGCCCTTCGGGTCATCGCGCGGTTATTGATGGCACTTTTGAACGCATCAGTATAAAAAAAAATGGGTCGGGTGTCAAACAGCCGGTTTTCTCTAATTTTTTACTATCCGCCATGGACGACCTGTTGGTTCACGGGTCTGTGTTCGTCCACATGGGCTATAATACAATCCCTGACAAGTTCGGCGGTTTCTTCGACGGACAGGTTCTCAAAGCGGGCATAAGGGATTTCGTCCAGCACATCGATACGCATGTGGTGCCGGCCGTGAAAGTTGATGCTGTGTTTGGGGAGTGCATTCTTCGAACCGTTGATGGCAATCGGCAGAATGGGGGTTTTCATTTTCTTGGCAAGGATGAACGCACCGGGTTTGAATGGTTTTAAGCGTCCATTTCTGGAACGGGTGCCTTCCGGAAAGAAATACACCGAATTGCCCTGGGCGATGGATGCTTCGCACTGCTGCATCATTTTTTCAACGCTCTGGCTGTCACCTCGTATGATTTTGATGTACTCATTGAGAATCATGTTCCAGCCAATAAAGGGCAGCTTGAATACTTCGGCTTTTGATACCCACTTGAAATGGAAAAACAGGCTGAATGCGACCAGGATGTCCAGCTGTGATTGATGGTTGGAAACTACCATGTAGGCAGTATTCTTTTTTATCTTTTTACGGCCGCTGGCCTTTACAGACCATGCCGGCATCGTCCAGAGGTAGAGTGCGGCCCAGAAGGAAGTGAACCAATGCAATATCACCAGACGCCTGTCAAGGGGTTTGGTCAGACACCAGATGATAGAGGCACATCCAAAAAAGAGGATCGAGGTAAGGGCGATGAAGACGATGTAAAGTACAGACACGGCACGCTTGATCATGGGCGCAAATATAAGTGAACATTTCCCGAAAAGTCAAGGACTACAAACCAGCGGTTAAGTGGTTTGCAAGAAAGACGGAGCCTCAGAACTGCAGAACCTCAGAGGACACTTGGAAATTGTTTATTCGTTATTGGATATTGGGCATTCGTCTTTTTTCTTCTTGAATTGGAAAATACTTGTGGCA
>JAOZRT010000573.1 GCA_029940035.1 Desulfobacterales bacterium | reverse complement strand
TGCATGGCGCGGGTATTTCAACATTGACCTTTTCGGTCTCTACAGAAAGGATCGGTTCCCCTTCTATCACCTTATCCCCTATATTTTTGAACCACTCTACAATGGTTGCCTCTGCTATGCCAAACCCGGTTTCGGGTACTCTTATTTCGTGCAACATCTATGATTCCTCCTCAGCCTAGACAATCTCTTGAACAGCCTGAACGATATTTTCTGCATTAGGCAGATAAAACTGCTCCATTTCCGGAGAAGAAGGGACTGGACAAAAGGGAGCCCCCACACGCTTGACCGGCGCTTCAAGGAAATCAATGCCCTTGTCTGCCAAGATGGCTGCAATTTCCCCTCCGAACCCACCAATTACAGGTGCTTCGTGCACAATAACGGCCTTTCCTGTCTTTTCCACAGATTTGAGAATAATCTCTTCGTCCAGCGGTAAAATTGTTCGAGGATCAACCACTTCGGCATGGATGTTTTTCCGCTCTAATTGGTCTGCCGCCTCGAGAGCCTGCTGAACCATGGCAGACAGGGCAATGATAGTAACATCGTCCCCTTCCCTTTTAATATCGCCCTTTCCAATCGGAATGATGTAGTCATCATCCGGTACGGGCCCTTGAAGCCTTTTGTACAGAAACTTGTGCTCTAAAACCAATACCGGGTCGTTATCTCGAACCGCAGCTTTTAAAAGCCCTTTGACATCAGATGGGGTGGAAGGCATTACAACCTTTAGGCCAGGCACGCCGGCAAACCAATTTTCAAAACACTGGGAGTGATGCATTCCGGCTCCCACACCGCCACCGTAAGCAGTGCGATAAACAATGGGCATATCGACATCCCCTCCCAGTGACCACCGCATCTTGGCGGCACAATTGACGATTTGTTCAGAAGCAATCGTCAGAAAATCACCGAACATGAGTTCTACAATCGGTCGGTACCCTACAAGCGCTGCGCCGGTGGCACACCCGGCAATGGCAGATTCCGAAAGTGGTGCATCTAATACGCGATTTTCACCAAATTTGTCCAAGAGACCCCGGGTAGCACCAAAAACCCCGCCACCCCCATAGCCAACGGCAATATCTTCGCCAATTATAAATACGCGGTCATCTCTGGCCATTTCTTCTGTGAGAGCCTCATTCACAGCATCCAGATAAAATAAATCCTTCATTGCTACCTCACTGTTTTTAAAACCTATTGAATTGTTAGTAATGTGTTCTTAAGTCGAATGCCTATCTTGCCTTATGCTGCTTTTTGGTACAGTTCGATAATGACATTGTCCGGCCCCCTGAAAAATGCGATCTTAGGTCCGTTTTCTCTAGTAACCATTGGCGGGGAGTTGAACTCATAACCAAGCGCTTTGATCTCCTGATAGATTTTTTCGACATCGTCAACGATAAAGGCAATATGCACAAGTCCTGGATCATCTTGGGATTTATACG
>JAOZRT010000004.1:22345-48880 GCA_029940035.1 Desulfobacterales bacterium | reverse complement strand
TAATACTGCCCGCCATGCACGATGTACTCTCCCGTGGCGATGGCAAAGTAGAGCGCGTTCATCCGGGATGGCGGCAAACCGTAATAGCCCCACAAAACCGACAGGACGCTTTTAAGTTGCGGGTCGTGGATGTGCATGGCCATCCAATCTGCAAGGCTCAATTTTTCAAGTTTGTCCATGACCGGGTCTTTGCCGATTTGGCCCCTCATTTCCGCCTGAACCATAACCATGTCCTGGATAAAGCCCCGGATACCCTCTTTTTCGCCCGGAAACGTTGCCGACAACAGGTTGATGAATGCCTCCGGATCCCTGGCGGGCAGCAGCAGGTCGAAATCGGGGTGAACCACCCGGCAGAACTCGGGAACATCGACGGTCTTGAGATTTTCCCAGAGGCCCAGTTCGGAAAGGATTTTCTGGGGCATGGCATTTTCGGCCACGGTGGCGTGCAAGGAGACTTCGAAGGAATATTTACCGGACGCCCGGTCAAAGGCGGTGGCATAGCCCCCGGGCCGGTCGTGTTTTTCTATCAGGGTCACGGGAAAGCCATTTCTGGACAGGTAGGCAGCGGATATCAGCCCGCCCAGCCCGGCCCCGATGACCACGACAGGATATTTGTCTTTCCCGGACATGGATCCGGCCATGGCGTCTATGCTGTGCCAGTCAATGGCGGCCGTCGCACCTGCCATGGCCATGATCTTTAAAAACCTGCGCCGAGTGACCTGTTTTATCAATTGATTGTTCATGATCGATCTCCCCATAATTGCGGGCAAACGCGAAAAGTATAATACAAAAATGCCTTAGTTTAATTTGATTTCAATCTGTTTTTCCGGGCCGTCGAGCTCAATCTTAACCTTGTCAAAAGCCGGCGGGCCGAATATTCCCCGGGCATTGTTGGAATGGCCATAGGGCTCTTTTGGAATACCCATGATATTTTTATCGATTTCCCCGTTGGCATTCCGGTCGTGAAACATGGCAACGGCGTAGGTGCCGTATTTCAAATCCTTGAAAACAGCCCGCGCTTTCTGATCAGTTACCCTGGCCTTTGCCTTGGCTGTCTTGGGCGAGCCTTCCTTGTAGGCTGCTTCAGAATCAAATACCGCCACCATGGCATAGCCCTCGGAATCGGCAAATCCTTTAATATCGACGATGAGTGTTCCTGTATTTTCGGCGGCCCCGGTGCTGTTGAAACAGAGCGCCAGCAGGCAGGTGACCGTCAGCCATAACACTTTTTTCTTGATAAGCATGTTATCCTCCTTTATTTTGCTATTTCATGATAAAGAGATGTTTTTCTTGGGTTAGCGCCATCTGGTTTCTACATGCCTTTCCTGGAAAAAATATTCAACAGTTGTGCGACAGGACGACATATGGAGCGATAAAGGACACCTAAAACGGTTTTTCATAACTCATCGATATATTACGACTATAGCTATGTTAAAGAAAAAAGAACTGCCATCTCAAATGATAACCAAACGAATAGAATTTCACCGCAACGCTGTTGCCCTCATGCCGGAACCGAATGACAGCCGTCCGGGTGTGGCGTTCCTTTTACAGGGTCGCGTCGAAGAGTCGTACTGCACCTGCTCTAAAAAGAAAACTGCCACCTGCCCACACCTCAAAACACTTTTTGGGGTGTCCGGAACCAGACAACCGGGAAAGAAAAAGAAGCTGTTCGAGGATCGTTTAAAAGAGAGCCTGTGGTATGACCTGGCCTGTGTACTCGCGGAAGGGCCAACGTTTGGTCCGGAATTGGTTTCTATCAAATTCTATGAAGCTGATGGTCAAAAAGCACTGGGGATTTCAGGGAAAAACGGAGAGACCGTTCTCTCCTATCTGTCGGACGAAAGCGGTCAATATCGCCTTGCCGACCGGATGGGTGCATTCTCATCCGGAAATGGAAACAAGGTGCCCGATCGTGCGGAGGTGCTGCAGCGGTTGAAACTGATGACCCTGTCGGATACCGAGCGTGTGCTGAATGAAAGGGGGTTGAAATCCAGGCGCCAGGCACGCGAAGCCAGCTTCTGGTACAGGCTGGGCTATCACTGTTTCAGAGAGTTCGGCACAGAGCACTGCACCTTTTCGCCAGCCATAAATGAGGAGACCGGCGCCTTCATGGTAACCTGCAAGGACAGTTCGGATGCGATAATTTTTCACATGGCCGTTCCACGCAAACGTGTGCGTGCCATGTTGCAAGCCTTCAGGAAACGGCTACCCAACCAGCACCACATGCCCATTCATCCCATACCGTTGAAGTCCATATTCAAGATATCCCGGAACACGGAACTGGACCTCGACATCAGGCCCATGGTGCAGCTGATCCAGAAAGAGGGTGAGTCCCGGTTTTTCAAAAGAGAGGCGCTGGAGCGTTTTCGGTACGGGGGTCTTATCTATATAAAGGAACTCGGTATTCTGGCGGAACTCGAAAATCCGGGAAAGCCTAGAGGTTTCAGGGCCCCCGTACGGATGACGATTAAAAAGCACCAGGTTCCCAACTTCCTGGCCGATGTGGGGAACGAAATTTTTTCTAAACAGTTTCAAGTAGATCCGGATGTAAAGGGGCTAAGGCTTTTGCAGACTGTCGCGCAGGTGGAATTTTTTCCTGAGGCCATCGATCGGGACTGGTGCTGGCTTTCCATAAAATACGGATTCGGCAATTCAAAAATTTCTCTTCAGGAGCTACTCCTCGCAAGAAAAGAGGGACGGCGTTACATCGGCACCCCGGACGGTTGGGTGGATTGTGCTGCGCCTGAGATCGAAACTATTGCATCGATTGCCGAAAACTATTTCGGGGATCGGGTTGAGGCGGGCAAGGAAGGTCTGAAGCTTTCCAGAAGAGAGCTTTTCAGGATAAGTTCCCTTTCCGATAAGCGGCCTATGGTCGGGGGAGACGGTGAAAATGTCGATATTCTAACCCGTTTTCTGGAGATGAAACCGCTGGCGCCGCCACCGGCACCCCGCATGTCATCTGACCTGCGCCCATACCAGATTGCCGGACTTCACTGGCTCTGGTGGCTTTTTGAAAACCGTCTGGGGGGTCTTTTGTGTGACGATATGGGACTGGGGAAAACCCATCAGGTTATGGCGCTGATGCTATGTATTAAAACAGCAGAAGATAATAAAAGACCATTTCTGGTGGTATGCCCGACAACCGTTTTAAGCCACTGGATTGTCAAGATTGGAGAATATGCGCCGGATCTGTCCGCCAAAGCCTATCATGGCCTAGACCGGGATATCGAATCCGCTATGGATGGAACCGATGTGCTGATTACCTCTTATGGCATCATGTTGAGAGATATAGAGCGATTGAAGCGGATCGATTTTTCTTTGGCGGTGTTCGATGAGATACAGCATATCAAAAACAAGGCCACCAAAACATACGCGGCATCGTGTACCATCTGTGCCGCCATGAAACTGGGGATGACCGGAACACCCATTGAAAATTCGGTAGCGGAACTCAAGGCTCTCATGGATGCCACCCTTTCCGGGTTCCTGGGATCGGATCGGGACTTTTCCGAGCGGTATCTGAAAAATGAAAAGGAGCTGAATCGTATTGATCGGAAAAAAGAATTGCGACGGCTAATATTTCCATTCACACTGAGACGTCTCAAAAAAAGCGTTTTAAAAGAGCTCCCGAAAAAAATCGAGGATATCCGCTACTGCATACTGAGTGACGATCAGGTCAAGCTATACCGGAATGCGGTGGAGACTCGGGCAAAGGGAATCATTGCGGCGCTCAAGAACCGGGAGGAGGCCGTGCCCTATATCCATATCTTTGCGCTGCTTACCCTATTAAAACAGATTTGTAACCATCCAGTTATGATAAAAAAAGCACCCGAAGATTTTGAGCAGTATCGGTCCGGCAAGTGGGACCTTTTCCAGGAACTGCTTCAGGAGAGCCTGGACTCGGGTCAGAAAATCGTTATTTACAGCCAGTTTGTAGAGATGATCCGGATCATCGAAGTATATCTCCAATCGCTATCTATTGATTTTGTTGTCCTTACCGGCCAAAGCAGAAACAGGGGAAAACTAATTGAACGGTTCAACACTGATCCTGAATGCCGTGTTTTCGTGGGCAGTCTTAAGGCCGGTGGAATCGGTATTGATCTGGTTGCCGGATCGGTAGTCATCCACTATGACCGCTGGTGGAACGCAGCCAAGGAGGATCAGGCCACGGACCGGGTCCATCGTATCGGCCAGATACGTGGTGTACAGGTGTTCAAGCTCGTTACCTCGGGCACTCTCGAAGAAAAAATATCCGCTATCATTGAAAAAAAGAAAAATCTCATGGACAGTATCCTCCAGGAGGATGATCCGGGTCTGCTCAAGAGCTTTTCACGGGAAGACCTGGTAGATATGTTAACTGTCTGACACCATTCATAAGCCAACGGCTATTGTGGTGTCTTATGAGCTTTCAATGCCTTTTCCAGAGCTTTGCAGTGGACATTGCCGGCAAAGTGGACCGGGCTTTTACCGTAGATGGGGTCCCACCCAGCCGGGTCGGCACTGCAGAAGAATTGTACATTAAGGCCTATGCGGGTGGGTGCTTCTTCGATCGGGCTGCCGATAATTTTGCGGACCGCCTCCCAGGTGGCTCCGCAGGGCGCACCCCTTTTGATAATCACGGATTTAATTTTACCTTCCGCTGTTTCTACATCGAACTCAGGAGCGCCGAACCGTTCACCATATTCACCCAGACAATCCTGCCGGGGAAGACCGCATCACGTAGGCGGGGTGGCCACACCGTCAATTTTCATTTTTTTTCCTGAGGCCACCACAGGAATGCCTTTATCCCGACACAACAGGGCAAGGTCCAGGGAAAGATCAGGGTGTTTAAGAAAGTCAAGCACCAGGTCGGCATCGATGTCGGCCGGCAGAAACTCGCGGGCATCATCGATGACCGGCGGAAGGGGCATGTCGATGGAGATCATCTGCAGATCGAATCGGTCCTGGCCAAATTTTGTTATGCCGGCAATTTTGCTCTCCCCGCTTCCGTTCTGTTGAAAGACTACAATTTTCAAAACCGGATTACCTCCTCCTCACTAATAATACACATGTCACCTTCTGCATCGACAGCCAGAAAAACACCCCTGCCAGCACTGCCCGAAAGTATCGGATGGCGGGATCTTAAGAAAGGAAAATCAAGTCGTTCAAGGGCCTCTTTCAATACCTCGATTCGAATTTCAAGCTCTTGTTTGTTGGCTTGGTCTTTGAAATAAAGGGCCACACTTCGGTTATAGAGCCGCTTGATTTCGGTTTCTATACAGTGCCGGCTCAAATCGAGCCGAATTTTCACAGGTAATCGACCCATCCCCAATGGCTGCGACCCTCTTTTTCCGTCAGTTGTAAAAAGCCGCGTTTTACGGCATGGCGCAGTGTTCTCAAAATATCATCGGCGGACTGCTCCAGAGAATTTTCAATGCAGTCCACCAGGTGGTTCAAGGCTGTACCTGTGGGATCATCTATCGCATCCGGTGCAACAGGATCCAGTTTTTCAATCACCCGCTTCATCATGATATCGTACATCAGAACCGTGTGCTCCAGGTTGGTCAGGGGCCAGGCTTCTTCTTCATCCGCTTCTCCGCTGGCTCTCCTTTTTTTTATCTTGTCCAGCCAGATGTCAAAATTCTTCTCCCAGTCCAAAACAACCTCATCAAGCATTTCCCGGGTGGCGCCCCGGGTGCTCACAATGGCACGGTTGGCGTGGTAATCGTTCCAGTCGTAGCTCTCAATGCGCAGATCATAGGCTTGATTGTTATCCCGAACCTCCGTGCCCGGGAACGGGGCCAGGAGATGAAATCCGTGCAACACCCCCATGGATTTCAGTTTTTCGCCAAAAGCGACCGTTTCATCGATGGTTTCCCGTGTTTCACCGGGGAGCCCGAGGATAAAGGAGGCATGCGGGGTTATGCCGGCCTCGTTGCACATTTTCACCGCTGCGACCACCTGTTCGAGGGTGATGCCTTTTTTAATCCGTTTGAGCATTTCCGGGTTGCCTGTTTCAACGCCGAAGCTGACCGCCGTGCAGCCGGCCGCCTTCATGGCCTGCAGCACCTCTAGCGAGACCGTATCCACCCTGGCAAACGACGTCCATTTGGTGGTGAGCCCGCGGCTGATAATTTCATCACACACGGCCAAGCAGTGCTTGGGAGCGGCAGTGAACAAATCATCGGCAATATTGATCTGGTTGAAGTTAAGAGTGTCGAGATGGGCAAGTTCGTCAACCACCTTTACAGGGTCGCGGTACCTGATCTTGGCTCCGACCATTTTCCGGCCGACACAGAAAATACACCTGAATGGGCAACCGCGGCTGGTGGTCATGCTGATCGGCAATCCCAGGGCCCGGTATCGTCCCAGCGGGATGAGGTGGCGCGCTGGATCAGGCAGCGCATCGATGTTATTTATAAAAGGCCTTGGGTCGGTGGATATGACCTGGTTGCCATCCCGATAAACAAGCCCCTTGACAGTGGACCAGCCCTGAGGGTTTTGGGTGGCCCGGGCAAGTTCGACAATGGTCTCCTCGCCCTCACCGAGCACCACGAGGTCTATTTCAGAAACCGCCCGCAGGGTATCCTCGGCGCAGAAGGTAACATGCGGCCCCCCCATGACAGTCAGGGCGTGGGGGGCGAGCGCTTTCACGTCCCTGGCTACCGCCAGGGCATTTTCCACGTTCATGGTGACGGCTGTGAAACCGACAAAAGAGGGGCTGAACCGGTTCAGAACCTGATTCAGCATTTCCTTTGAATAAGGGAACACCACAAGGTCTATAATTTCCACTTCGACGCCGGCCGCTTCAAGGGCGCCGGCCAGAAAAGCAAGACCTAAGGGCGGGGACGGTGTTTCTGAGATGGGATAGTAGGGGTTTATTAATAGGAATCGCGTGGCCATAATATTATATGCTCACTAAACGCAAAATCAAAATGGGAAATGAGGTTTAAGTAACGATGCCACAGTCATTCGACTGTGGCATCGTAATTTATTAAATTAGCGGCCTAGCCGCGTTTAATAAAATCGTGGAACACGATTTTATTAGAACAGTCCGGAGACCTGACCGTTATCCGTATCGACATCAATCCTTCTGAAGGCCGGGTTGGATCCGGTTCCCGGCATCAAGCTGATGGTGCCGGCGCAGGGGCACAGGAACTTGGCTCCGGAGTAGATCAGGACGTCGCGAATCGGCAACGACCAGCCTTTGGGTGCACCCTTGACCGTGGGATCGTGGGTCAGGCTCAAATGAGACTTAACCATCATGGTGGCAAAGTCATCGTATTTGGGATCGTTCTCCAGCATCTTGGCCTTGGCCTCGGCTTCGGGAGTCCAGTTGACACCGTCGGCGCCATAGACTTCCTTGGCAATAATGTCAACACGGTCGCGCAGTTTCATTTCCAGCGGGTACAGGAATTTGAAATCATTTTCCTCGTTGCAGGCGTCGACAACCGCATCGGCAAATTCCAGAGCGCCGTCTCCGCCCTTTTCCCAATGCTTGGATTCAGCGCAACGGGCGCCGGCTGCTTCGGCTGCCTTGCGGATGACATTACATTCCTCATCCGTATCCGTGTAGAACCGGTTGATGCAGACCACCGGGTTGATACCGGCTTTGCGGATGGTGTTGATGTGATGCACCATGTTGACGCAGCCCTGCTCAACCATGCCCACATTCTCCTTAGTGTATTCTTCAGGCATGGCGATACCCGGGGTCACCTTGGGGCCGCCGCCGTGGCTCTTGAGGGCCCGGACGGTGGTGGTCAGAACCGAAACATTGGGTTTCAATCCACTGAAGCGGGACTTGACGTTCCAGAATTTTTCAAAACCAATGTCAGCGCCAAATCCTGATTCGGTAACATGATAGTCGAACAGCTTCAGACCGACGCGGTCGGCAATGATGGAGGACTGTCCCACGGCAATGTTGGCAAACGGTCCGGCGTGAACCATGCAGGGGTTGTATTCGGCCGTGCACATCATGGTGGGGTTGATGGTGTTGCGCATGAAAGCGGTCATGGCGTTGCCCACCTCAAGATCACCGGTGGTTACCGGATTGCCGCTCTTGTCAAAGGCCACGGTGATGTTGTTGAGGCGTTCTTTCAGGTCAGCCAGATCGCGGATAACCGCCAGAATGGCCATACATTCGGAACCCACGGCAATACCGAACTTGGACTGCATGGTGAAACCGTCGAAACGACCGCCGATGCCGATGATGATGTTTCTGAGTGACTGGGCGCAGAAATCGATGATCCAGCCCATTTCCACGCGGGTGGGATCAATGTCCAGGCGCGGCATGCCGGTCAGCCGTTGCAGCTGTTCATCATTGTAATTGCGCTCGTGCTGCATGCGGGAGGTCATGGCTACCATGGCCAGGTTGTGGGCGTTCATGATGTCGTTGATGTCGCCGGTCAACCCCAGGGAAAATTCGGTCATGGGGATGAGAAGGGAGTTGCCGCCGCCGGCAGCCGTACCCTTGACGTTCATGGTGGGGCCGCCCGAAGGCTGCCGGAGTGCACCACCGACATTGAGGCCGCGCTGTCCAAGGCCTTCCATGAGTCCGCAGGACGTGGTGCTCTTGCCTTCTCCCAGCGGTGTGGGGGTGATGGCCGTGACCTCGATGTACTTTCCATCGGGTTTATTTTGCAAGCGGTTAATGATCTTCAGAAAATCAAGTTTTGCCAATCTGCCCATGGGAAGGATTTCGTCTTTTTCAAGACCGATTTTATCTCTCCATTCATCAGGCGTCGGCATGTTCTTTTCTGCTGCTTCAGAAATCTGCCAGTCAGCCATTTCTACTGCATTGTATGCCATGACTTCAACCTCCTTCTACGTTGATGGTTAATCTGCCAGGAGTCCCTTTCAGCGTGGAACCCCCTTATTTTAATAGCCTTTTAAATGAAGGCCTCTCATTTATGATGGATTTATTGCTCCTGCTGAAACGCTTGCGCGGGTCGTAGAAAATTGACCAGTGGATCGCCCATCACAGGTTTGAAACAACGAAATATGAGCTATCATGGGAGAAGGGATTTGGCAAGCACAATTCAGGAAGAAAAAAAATGATCACACCCCGGGCCGACACAGGTCTGTTGGTGGTTCAGGCGGAAATAGAAACCTTTCTCGCGCATCAACCCCTCATGGGTGCCGGATTCGATGATGCGACCCTGGTCGAGAACCAGGATTCTGTCAGCCTTCCTGACCGTGGACAGGCGGTGGGCGACCACGATGGCGGTGCGTCCCGTGAGCAGTGCGGCCAGGGCGTCCTGGATCGCTTTTTCGGTCTGGGAATCAATGTAGGAAGTGGCCTCGTCCAGGATGATGAGTTCCGGGTTGCCGGCAAAGGCCCGGGCAATGGATAACAGCTGGCGTTCTCCACTGGAAAGCCGCGACCCGCCGCCCGTCAGGAGCGTGTCGATCCCCCGGGGAAGACGTGCTACCAGGGAGGCACAGTTGGCGGCCGCCAGGACGTCTGCGATCTCTTTTTTCGACGGGTGTTGTTTATGGCGCCATATATTTGCTTTGACAGAGTCTGAAAAAAGGGTCGGGTCCTGGGTGACCAGGGCCATTTTAGACCTCAAACCCGAGGCCGGGAGGGATTTGATATCATCACCGTTCCAAAGAATTCTTCCCGCGGCAGGATCATAGAAACGGGTAATGAGATTGATGATGGATGTCTTGCCGGAACCCGTGGGCCCCACGATGGCCACGGTTTCACCGACCCGGCCCTGCCAACTGACATCCTTCAGAATCGGTTCCGCGGGTACATAGGCAAAATCGACATGTTCAAACCGCAATTCCTGGAAGGGTTCAATGCGTCTGGAAGCAGCAGCGGCATTATCGTCACCCGAGGCGGGTTCGGGAATCTTTTCCCGGCTGTCCATGATCAGGAACAGGCGCTCAGCCGAAGCCATGGCATTCTGCAGTATATTGAATTTTTCGGCAAGATCCCGGATGGGCCGGAACAACATGCGCATGTATGAGATGAATGCCACCAGCACCCCGAGGCTGATGCCGTCCTGCAGGACTCGGTTACCGCCGAAGAAGATAACAATGGCCAGGGTCGCCACCCCGAGAACTTCGATAAGCGGCATGAAGATGGCCAGCACGTGGATTTCGCGCATGCCGGCTCGATAGTTTTCATGGTTCAACCTGGAAAAATTGTCACGATTGGGCCGTTCACGGCCGAAGGCCTGGATCACTTTGAGGCCCTCGATGGTTTCTGAAAACGTTGTGTTGATTTCAGCAACCTTGAGCCGCAAGGTTCTGAACACGTCCCTTATGCGCCTGGAGAAAAAGAGTGCCGCATAAACCACCAGCGGAAAAACAGCGAATGAGACGAGGGCCAGACGCCAGTCCATAAACAGCAGCACCGCTGCAATACCCACCAGAAGAAAGAAGTCTTTGAAAACGAGCGTGATGACCGATGTGAAAAGCTCATGCATGTTCTGGACATCGTTGGTCACCCTGGTCACCAGTCGTCCCACCGGGTTCCTGGTAAAAAAGGAGATTGCGAGATTTTGGATGTGCCGGAAAAGGGCCATCCTCAAGTCGTGCATCATCATATGGCCGGTGTATTCCATAATAATTTTCTGAATGAAATTGAGGACGAAATTGAGGACGATGAGCGCCAGGAACAAGAGGGCCATGGCGCTGACCCCCCTGATGTCGCCCTGCCTCAAACGGCCGAGATCTTCCGGCGGAAGCTTCTTGAGGTCTGCGTAGGGGATTACCGCTCTTGAGCCGTTTATTGAAAAAAGCCGGGAATGCCTTTGGACCACTTTCCGTGCTTCCGGGTTTTTCAGGTCTACTTCGAGGAGCCGGCATTTGGTTTCCTCTGCTCCCTGCGAAGGGGCGAGCGGCTCTGCAAGATTGGGCACGATATAGCGGTCTATGACCACTTTAGTGATGTAGGGCACGGCAAGGTCCAGCAGGGTAATCAGCATCACCAATAGAATGGACAGGCCTATCAAAAGGCGGTAGGGCCTTGAAAAAGGATACAGTCTGCGGAGCAGCCTGACATTATAGGCTTTGCCCAGGCGCTGCTCTTCAAAGTATCCCATATCATGGCGCATGGCTGATCTCCTGGAGCCGGTATGTCTGGGCGTAGTACCGGTTGTTGGTGATGAGTTCGGCATGGCTGCCTGATTCCACAATCTTCCCCTGGTTCAATACGGCAATTTGGTCTGCCTGGCGAACGGCGGACAGCCGGTGGGAGCTCAATATGGTGAGCCATGGCCATTTAAGTGACTGAATAGTATTGATAATGGTCTGTCCCGTATCGGTGTCCACCTGGCTGATGGGGTCGTCCAGCAAAAGGATGGGGCGCTTGCTGAGCAAGGCGCGCGCCAGGGCGATTCTCTGTTTCTGCCCCCCGGACAGAATCACGCCTTTTTCACCGACAATGGTTTCCAGACCCCTGGGAAACGCTGCCACGGTTTTGCCCAGGGCGGCCATTTCCAGGGCATTTTTCAGGGCATTCCGCCCCACTGTCGAGTCGCCCAGGGCAATGTTTTCCGCAATGGTTCCGGCAAACATGAAGGGTTCCTGGGGGACCAGCGCAATGAGGGCCCTCAGGTCCGACAGGCTCAGGGAGCGGATGTCAATGCCGTCCAGTAAGATGCCCCCTTCCGTTACATCGTAAAATCGCGGGATCAGGTGGATCAAACTGGTTTTCCCACTGCCCGGCGGTCCCACGAGCCCCAGGGTCATTCCGGGGTCAAGGGACAGGTTGATATCGGACAGCACCCCGGCACCGTCCTTTTCAAAGGCGAACGACACATGGTGCAGGGCCAATCCCTGCCGGGGCGGCCCCTGGGGGCGCGCATTGGGCATATCGTCGATTTCCGGGACGGTTTGCAATATGTTGTCGAGTCTTTCCAGGGAAGCCTTGCCCCGTTGGATGAGGTTGGTCACCCAACCCAGGGCCATCATGGGCCAGGTCAACAGCCCGAGATAACTGATGAAGGCCACAAAATCGCCAGGGGTGATTTCCTGCATGATAGTCTGCCGGCCACCGAGATAGAGCACAATGGCGAGGCTCAGGTTGGAAAGCAGAAGCATCATGGGGAAAAAAGAGCTGGTTATTTTTACCAGTTTGAGGTTTTCGTCCACATATCTTTTGGAGATTTTTTCAAGACGCAGCGCTTCATTTGGTTCACTATTGTAGGCTTTGATGATACGGATACCGGCAAAGCGCTCCCTTACCCCTTCGGTGAGGTCGGCAAAGGCCCCCTGTACTGTCCGGTAACGTAGGTGCATCTTTTTGCTGAAAAAGCGTGTGCCCAGAACAATGAACGGCATGGGAATCAACACAAAGGCGGTCAACCTGAGATTGATCCAGGCCATGAAGCCTATGGCGGCGGCCCCCAGCACGATTGCATCGTTAATGGCCACCAATCCCATCCCCGTGGCCATCCTGACCTGTTGAATGTCATTGGTGGCATGGGCCATCAAGTCGCCGGTTCTTGTTTTATCGAAAAAGGAAGCGGAAAGGACCTGGGTATGGGTAAAAAGCCGGTTGCGCAACCCCTCTTCAACCCTGCGCGAGGTCCCCAAAAGAAACCGCCGCCACAGGTATCGGAAAACACCGATCATCAGGCCGATTGCCAGAATATATCCCGTATGGACGGCAAGACTCGACAGGGTGGCCGTAAAACCGGTCAGATCGTCGATGGCCCATTTTATGACCCGCGGGATGCTCAACTGCAGAAAATCCACCAGGATCAGGCAGCCAAATCCAAGGAAAATGATGGCCCGGTTTTCGATAAAATAGGGCTTTATGAGTTTAATTGCTTTCATTACATTAGAATAAACGACATAAATACATGCACGACATTATCAAATGTAAGATAAAACACACAGCCGCACAAGCAACTGTTTCCAATATGAAATAAAATCGTTTGCCATGCTTGGATGAAGTGTGACCGTGCTGCTGTGGTCCGAAAGGGTTTCCCGCCGGGGGAGCGTGCCAAAATTTATATCTTTGCAGGGTCCTTTCAATTCGTTGACTTTCAAGCCTTCCATTGTTAAAATAGCCGGTTATGGAATCGGGAAATGTCGTAGAATTCATTGAGAGCCAGAAAATTACGTGTGCTGTGATTCTGGAGGTAAAAAAGCTGCGCCTGCGGCTTCTCACGGAAACCAATCGTGAGGTAAAGATGCTGGCTAGCCGTCTCTCGCACAAATGCGACAGCCTCCTGGACCTTTCCATGAGCAGGGAGAAGCTGGTGGCATCATTGAAAACGATTGCCAGGCGCCGGACAGCCCTGATCAGCAGTATCGACGTCAAGGAGCTCTGGGAGGTTCTGAATACGGAACAGGAGTGGATAGACCTCCCAACCATGACCAGGTTCTGCTTTTCCGGGGAACCGACTCAGGACCATGAATCCGCAGTGGTCAGGGCATTTTTCAATGACCGGCTTTATTTCAAGTTCAAGGGGGACCAGTTTTTTCCGCTTACGGTCGAGCAAGTCATTGAAATAGAAAACCGTAAAAAGAAAGACGAAGAAAGAGCCAGGTTCATTAATATTTGCAGCCAGTGGTTGAAAGATCTGGTTGCCCAGGAATCTTATCCGGCGGTGTCTGGCCTGGAAGGGGACCAGGCCCGTTGTCTTGACATCCTCAAATCCGCTTTTCTTTTTGAAAAGGAGAGCGATTATCACCAGATCGCCAAACAGATTCGCAAAGACGCCGGGCTGGAAAAGCAGGATCGGTTGTTCAACCTGCTGGTCAAACTCGGGGTCTGGGGCAGGGATGTCAACCTGGATCTCCTCAGGAGCAGCGTCGAGGTCGAATTCCCGGAAAGCGTGAAGGACTACGCTGAAAAGCTGGTCAAGGAAGCCTTTTATTCCACGCCCAAACCTTCGAATGGACATCAGCGGCAGGACCTGACCGACATTCCCCTGATCACCATCGACGGGCAGGCCACCTTAGATTTTGACGATGCCTTGAGCCTGGAAATGATCGATGGTTACTATCGGCTGGGCATTCACATATCAGATGTGGCGCACTTCATAAAAAAAGACGATCCCATCGATCGTGAAGCATCCGTACGAGGCAGCTCCATTTACACCCCTGACCAGAAGATCCCCATGCTGCCGCCATCCATGGCCGAAGGGCTTTGCAGCCTGAGGGCCGATGAATTGAGGCCTGCCATCAGTACCCTGGTCAAGCTGACGCCGTCGGCTGAAATCATGGACTATGAGGTTGTGGCCAGCTGGATCAAGGTCAAGCGCCAGCTAACCTACTATGATGTGAACATGGTTGCCGAGGAGGATAAGGAGATACAGGCACTTGGCAACATTGCCAGAAAATTCAGACAGCGGCGGCTGTCCCAGGGCGCCCTGCAGATTACCCTCCCTGAAATAAACATATGGATCAACAACGACGGCGAACCAGTGGTGAACAGGATCAACCGAGAGAGCCCGGCAAGGATGCTGGTTGCCGAGCTGATGATTATGGCCAACTGGCTGATGGCCGGATTCCTGGCAAAGCACCGGCAACCTGCCATCTTCCGTTCACAACCACCGCCGAGAGACCGGCTTTACCGCAAC
The DNA here is from genome assembly GCA_029940035.1 of Desulfobacterales bacterium. Lineage (GTDB taxonomy): Bacteria > Desulfobacterota > Desulfobacteria > Desulfobacterales > B30-G6 > JAJDNW01. The sequence goes on along the minus strand of JAOZRT010000004.1, from coordinate 34,355 downwards.
AACGAAGGCAGCCTGTTCCAGAACTGGATGCAGCGAAAGCTGTTGAGCCGTTTTGCACTGGGGAGCGAACCGAGGCATCATTCCGGATTGGGCCTGGATGCGTATGTGACAGCCACATCTCCCATAAGGAAATATTTCGACCTTGCCACCCAACGGCAGATCAGGGCTGTTCTGGGGTTTGATGAGCCCTATGCTCATGCGGATGTGCTGAAGATCATTAATGCTGTTGAACAGCCCATGAGCACCGTGTCGAGGATTCAATATACCCGCAACCGGTATTGGCTGCTCAAAAACCTCGAGCAGAGGGCCGGCGAGAAGACCGAAGCCGTGGTTTTGAGCAAGCTCAGAAACAGCTATTTAACACTGCTGAAGGAGTACATGCTGGAATGCAGGCTGCCCATGTCACAGGGCATTGAGCTGAAACCGCAAGATCTGGTGCAGGTCACCCTGCAGCACGCCAGCGCCAGGAACGATATGCTGTCAGTGTATATCGGTTGAAAGGAACCTGAAAATTGAAGCACATCTTAATCTTACTCCTGTCCTTGACAATGATGCTTTCTTTTTCACCCGGGGCAATTGCCAGGGAAAACCAAGAACCCCTGGGGAAAATAACCTCCCTCAAAGGCCGGTTTGATATCAAAAAAAAGGACAGCCGGGTATGGGTTGATGCCGTCACCGGCATGGACGTGTTCTACGGTGATGCCGTCAGAACCGGGGATTTGAGCAAGGGCACCATTACTTTTGTGGATGAGAGTTTTGTCAAGGTGCATGCCAACAGCCAGATCGTCATGAACACCATCATCTCGCCGCTGGAAAAAAAGAATTCGATCTTGATGTTTTTCGGGAGGGTATGGAGCAAAGTCAGCAGGAAAGCCCTGCACAGGAAGCTTTTTGAGGTTCAGACGCCCACAGCCGTCTGCGGTGTGCGAGGCACCGATTTCGAAACCGGCGCCTATGAAGACGGCACAACCCTCGTTCAGGTGAACTCCGGTAAGGTGACCATCGACAATGAAATCCATCAAGAAACGGTTTATGAAAACCAGGGAGCCCGGCTCTCCTACGAGGCGCGGAAGATCAGGGTGGAGCCGGGGTATCAACCGGATTGGGAACAAAATGAGACCCAGGGTCGTAAAAACCTGTTTGCGGATGGAGAAAAATACGGCGGTTATGTTCATACAGAAATTTACGAAAGGAGAGACCGCCTGAAAGACATGGTGGCGCGGACCACGGCCCTGTCAGAGCATAAACAAAACCTGGCCGTTGTTGCGGAAACGGCAAGGGATGAAGGGGACAATGCCGCCTATGAAGCACGGCTGGCGGAAATAGAAGCGATTAACCGGGAGTTGGGCGATCTCAACAAACGAATTGCCTATGCGGGCGGGCGGCTGGAGTGTCAGTTCGGCCTTTTTTCACATTACGGCTACCTGGCCAAGCACCCCGAGCTTTCCAAACACTTCAAGGGCCGGGAGTTTATCCTCAAAGAGCTGGACAACATCGAGATGATCCAGGCGGAATTCAACACCATGATCGAAGAGGGCATGAAAATGTCCATGGAAGACATGGATGATATGATGGAGGAGATGCGGCACAAAATGAAGGAGTATAAGAACGACCAGAAGAAGGATCTATTCGACGAAATGTAAAATCGCCCGGGCGATTTTACTCAACGCGGCTTCGCCGCTATTTAAGGTATTAATTGTATAACCGATTTTATTGATTTTTCATGAATTCGTGTAAAATGATCATACGAATTCTTAGTGATGGTGGATGTTTTTTGTTTGGTTGCGCGCTGAAGGAGTATGAAAATTTATGGGAATTCAGGAAAGAAAAGAACGTGAGCGAGAGCGCCGGCGGCAGCAGATTATTGTAGCGGCAAAAAGAATTTTCAAGGAAAAGGGGTTTGGCCGGGCCACGATGGAAGACATCGCCAAAGAGGCGGAGTTGAGCCCCGGCACACTTTACCTTTATTTTAAGAACAAGGAAGACCTGTATGCGTCCCTGTCTCTGCGCATTCTTCAATATCTCGGTATACGGATCGAACATGTGGACCGGGACGCAGGGGATGCACTGGCAAAACTGGATGAGCTTATTGAAGCCATGTATGATGTCTATGACTTTGACCCTATTATGATCATCAACCTGTTCCACCTGCAGTCAAGTGAAACGCTGAAGAACCTGTCACCGCAGCTGATGCTGGAAATAAACACCCTGTCAAAAAAATCCATTGCCTCCATCGCGAGAATCTTCGAAGATGGCATTGAACAGGGCATGATTATCGACAGGCACCCGGTGGCCCTGGCCGACATCTTTTGGTCTTTATTTTCCGGTGTCATCCTCTGGGAGTCCAGCAAAAAAATCATCGACGGCAGCAAGGACTATTTGAGAGAAACCCTCGGCGCTGCTTTCAACATTTTCCGCAAAGGTATCACCGTAAAAAAATGAAGCCGCACCCTAAAAAAGTGCGGCTTCATTCTTTTACGAAACGCGGCTACGCCGTTATAATCTATACTGTTTTCCTCTTTAAATGACTTTCGAGGTACCTGTACCTATATGGTTTTAAGCTTGACTAGAAATTCTCATTTCCTTATAGTGCACCTTTATAAAAATTATCAACAAATTCAGATTCTAACAATAGTTTGACGGGTCGGATGAATTTTCTTGTGGCTATTTCAAAAATGATTGACACGCTGAACGAATGGGTCGGCCGTGGGGTTTCCTGGGTGACCCTGGGACTGGTGCTGGTAGTGTTCGTGGACGTGGTCATGCGCTATCTCTTCAACACCAGTTTTGTCTTCACTCAGGAGCTGGAGTGGCATCTATTTGCCTTCATCTTTCTCATGGGTGCCGGTTACACACTGCTGCACGACGGGCACGTACGGGTGGACATCATCTACCAGCGCCTGGGGTTCAAAGGACAGGCCTGGATTAACTTGATTGGCGTGTTTTTGTTTCTGATCCCCGGTTGTCTTTTGATCATATCCACTTCTTTCAAATTCGCCTATACGTCGTTTGCCATGCTCGAAGGGTCCCCGGATCCCGGCGGCATTCCCTTCCGGTTTATCCTCAAAAGCTGCATAACGGTGGGGTTTGGCCTGCTGTTGCTGCAGGGCATTTCTCTTGCCATCCACAGCCTTCTGCAGATTTTAGGCATTGAAAAGCCAGAGGAGGCTGTCTGATGGACTATTTGGCAGCCTGGATGTTTTTAGCCCTGACGATTCTGCTTCTGGCCGGTTTTCCGGTAACCTTTACCCTGCTGGGTACGGCCCTGACCTTCGGCATGATCGGATTCGGGTGGGATTTTTTCAACCTGTTGCCTTTGCGCATCTGGGGCCGTATGCAGAACGTAACCCTGGCAGCCGTGCCCCTGTTCGTGTTCATGGGGGTCATGCTGGAGCGTTCTGGACTGGCCGAAGACCTGTTAGACACCATGGGGCTGCTTTTCGGTCGGCTCAGAGGCGGGTTGGCCGTATCCGTGGTGGTGGTGGGCGCCCTTTTGGGGCTTCCACCGGCATTGTGGGGGCCACGGTTTCAGAAAAGTCGTATTACAACACCATTCAGCCGAATTTCCCGCTTAAAGCCTAAACATTGGAAGTGTTGTTAAACGATGTTGAACGAGGCGAATAGAAAACCCGCCAGCCTTTCAGGCTGGCGGGTTTTCTATTCGGTATTGGTTTGAAAGCTGTTGACTTCATCAGACGGAAGCGTGGTTGGGAATATAGGGTTGAAAAAGCTGCCGCGCCCGCATCCGGGTTACTCTTTGGGATGGCACCCGGTGCACCCGGTGGGGCCGGTGCGCTGGAGCTCTCCTTTCAGGGATGCCATGGATTTTTCCAACTCCTTGTTGCGGACCTTGATTTCCTTGTGGCACCCGATACAGGCATCGTGAAAGGCTGATTTATAGTATTGCACGGCTTCCCCGGACTTAAAACCCCCTTCGGGGATTTGGGTCAGATCGTGACACTCGGCTGTAGCGCAGGAGAGGATCGGCGACTCGCCGTCCCAGGTGTGGTGGCATTCTTTGCAGTTGAAATTAAAATGAGTGGAGTGCGGGAATTCCACCTCTGCCCGCTGAACTTCCACACCATCCGGCGCTTCAAGGGTTATGGCTCCCATGGGAATACACAATGTGTCTTCGGCTTCTTCGGCCACGCCCCAGCCGCCGATGCCGATCACCATCACCGCAGCCAGAGATATTGTCAAGATTTGTATTCTATGCATTCTCTTCCCCCTATGTGCCCAATTATCACTGTCTAATTTAGGTGCCTGATATAATATTTCTTTCGGAAACTTTCAATACCTATATAAAAATATTTTTGTGAATTTATTTTAAAGAAAGGTTGTGATAGGTTCAAAAACTTGCTGATCTAGTATTTATTTTCACATCAAAGAGGCATTTTTATGGATGCATTTGATTTTGACACCCCTATAAACAGAGAGAGGACGGCCAGCCTCAAGTGGGAACGTTACCGTGGCCGGGACATCATCCCCCTCTGGGTGGCGGATATGGATTTTAAAGCACCGCCGCCGGTCATCAATGCGTTGCAAAAACGGCTCGACCATGGAGTTTTCGGCTATACAGTCCCCCCTGACAGCCTGGTGGAGGTGGTTCTGGAAATGCTGAAGGTCAAATACGCCTGGGAAGTTGAACCGACATCCCTTGTCTGGCTCCCAGGGGTGGTCAGCGGGTTAAACCTGGCCTGCAGATCCGTGGGCGACATTGGGGACGATGTCATGACCCTGACGCCCGTGTACCCTCCTTTTCTGGCAGTACCGGGGCTATCCGGCAGAAAGCTGTCGCCTGTCCGCCTTGCTAGAGACGAGCGGCAGTATTGGCAAATTGACATGGACCGTCTCACCCACGCCGTTATCAGACAGACCTCGCTGTTTTTACTCTGCAACCCGCACAATCCAACGGGCAGAATCTTCAGCAGGCGGGACTTGACGGATATCGCCATGTTTTGCGAGCAGAACGACATGGTGATCTGCTCCGATGAAATTCACTGTGACTTGCTGCTCGATCAGGACAAGGCGCATATCCCCATTGCAACCCTGTCGCCTGAGATCGCCCGGCGGACTATCACCCTGATGGCGCCTAGTAAAACCTACAACATTCCCGGGTTGAGCTGCTCGCTTGCTATTATTGAGAACCACGACCTGCGGTCACGCTTCAAGCAGTGTATGAAGGGTTTCAGTCCGGATGTCAATCTCCTCGGTTATGTCGCGGCCAAGGCAGCCTACAGAGACTGTTCGCAATGGCATACAGCCCTCATCGACTACCTGGTGGGCAACCGGGCCCTGGTAGAAGATATGGTCCGTACAACGAGCGGTTTGGAAGTCAACCATGTGGAAGCCACCTACCTGGCCTGGTTAGACGTTCGCGGTCTGCCGGTCGAGTCTTCGGCGCTATTTTTTGAAGATGCCGGTGTCGGTCTTTCGGATGGAAAAGATTTTGGCGAGCCCGGATATTTGAGGCTGAATTTCGGATGTCCGCGCTCGACACTTGCCCGGGCACTGGATAGGATGGCAACCGCCCTTGAATCCATGCCGCTATAAGGTTAGGGTGTGTTTTGATGTCCGGCTTGACAACCGTTGTGTATTGAAATAAAAATCCACAGCTCCGATCCGGTTGGATCAATTCTGGAGGCCGTGCTTTGCGCATGAAGGCATCTATTGCATTTTTTTTGGGTTGCGTGATTCTGTTCTGTTGCAATGCCTGTGAGGAACGACAGCAACCCGCCCACATCGGGAAAGAGGCTGTTGGCACGCAACCGGCCCAAAATGGCAAAGTAATGCTGCACCTTTATTTTGCTGATCAGGAAGGCGTGTTTCTGACAGCTGAAGACATGGTCGTTGCCCAACCGGATGGTGCGAAAGCGCTGGGTACCGTTATCGTAGAGGCATTGATTGAAGGACCGCGCAACGCCCTGGTGCGCACCATCCCGCAAGGCACATCTTTGAGGGCGTTTCACCTGGTGGAAAATGGCGCAGCCTACGTGGATCTGTCCAAGGAAGCAAAAGAAAATCATCCTGGCGGTGCCAGGTCAGAGTTGATGACAATCTATTCGCTGGTCAATTCCATCGTGTTGAATGTGCCGGAGGTCGATGCTGTAAAAATTTTGATCGACGGACAAGAGGAAACAACACTGGCAGGGCATATCGACCTTCGCTACCCTTTTAAAGCCAACATGCTGCTGATTCGATGAGTAAAAAAATAAAAAATATCCGCAATATCGGTATCATCGCTCATATCGATGCCGGCAAGACCACGGTCACCGAACGGATCCTTTACTACACCGGCCGTTCCCACAAAATGGGTGAAGTCCATGACGGCGAGGCCATTATGGACTGGATGCAGGATGAACAGGAGCGCGGCATCACCATTACGTCTGCCGTAACCGCCTGTCATTGGGACGGCCATGAAATCAATATTATCGACACCCCCGGGCACGTTGATTTCACCATCGAGGTGGAGCGGTCGCTGCGGGTACTGGACGGTGCGGTCGGTGTTTTTTGTGCGGTGGGCGGAGTGGAGCCCCAATCCGAAACCGTCTGGCGCCAGGCTGACAAATATCATGTGCCGAAAATTGCGTTCGTCAACAAGCTGGACAGGATCGGGGCTGATTTTTTCAATGCCGTTGAAATGATGAAGACCCGTCTGGACGCCAATCCTCTCATCCTGCAGATTCCAGTGGGGGCGGAAGATGCCTTTGGCGGCGTTATCGACCTTGTGGGCATGCAGCAGATAGTTTGGGATGAGGACACCCTAGGTGAGGACTTTGACATGCTGCCCTTACCGAAAGAACTTGAGGAAACGGCCGGTGAATACAGGGAAAAGCTGATCGAAACGTTGGCCGAGGTCGATGACGGCATCATGGAGGCCTATCTTTCGGAGGAACCGATCGCCGTGTCCGACCTCAGGGCGGCCATCAGGCGCGCCACCATCGATTTGCAGCTGGTTCCGGTTCTGTGCGGTTCGGCCTTGAAAAACAAAGGGGTGCAGCCGCTTATCGATGCCATTGTGGACTACCTGCCCAGCCCCGTGGACATCCCCCCCATGCAGGGCCAGCACCCTGAAACCGGTGAAGTCATGGAATGTGTGGCCCGTGAAAATGAGCCTCTGGCCGCGATCATATTTAAGGTGGCCATGATGGAGGGCCGCAAGCTCTCTTTCATCCGCATATACAGCGGAAAGGTCAAGGCCGGCGAAGAAGTGTACAACCCCGGGCGGGAAACCACTGAAAAACTTTCCAGAATTTTGCGCATGCACGCTAATAAAAGGGAGCGTGTCGATGCCGCCGGTGCCGGCAGCCTTGTGGGGGTTGTGGGTTTGAAAGCATCCACCACGGGTGAAACGCTATGTTTCAAGAAAGCACCCGTGCTGCTGGAAAAAATTGATTTTCACGAACCGGTCATCTCGGTGGCCATAGAGCCCAAATCCCATACCGACCAGGAAAAACTGGATGAAGTCCTCGACAAGTTCATGGTGGAGGACCCTACACTGAAGGTCAAAATCGATGAGGATACCGGTCAGACCATCTTGTCCGGTATGGGGGAGCTTCACCTTGAAATCATTATCAGCCGCATGCTGCGCGAATTCAAAACCCACGTGAATGTCGGCAAACCCCAGGTGGTTTACCGCGAGACCATTGCGTCGGAAGCTTCCGCCGGGGCCGTCTTCGACAAGGAAGTGGCTGGTCAGCGCCACTTCGGCGATGTTCGTCTCACCCTGCGGCCGAGGCCCCGGGGGGCGGGCAATATATTTTCAAGCGATATCGATGAAGGCACATTCCCGGTAAATTTCATCCCCGCTATCGAACAGGGGGTTATGGAATCTCTGGAAAGCGGCATGGCCATGGGGTATCCGGTTACGGATGTTGCGGCCGTATTGACGGGAGGCGCATTCAAGGAGTCCCTCGGCTCGGACCTGGCTTATAGAGTCAGCGCTTCCATGGCCTGCAAAGAGGCGCTTTCCAAAGGCAACCCATTCCTGCTGGACCCGATCATGGATGTGGAAATATTGCTTCCGGAATCATTCATGGGGGACGTCATCGGCGATCTCAATGCACGCGGTGGAAAAATCGAATCCATCGAACCGCAGGTGGGCATCCAGGTCATCAAAGCGGTGGTTCCCCTGGCCAAAATGTTCGGTTATTCCACCTCGCTGCGATCGGCCACCCAGGGCCGGGGCACCTTCACCATGCAGTTTTCCCATTTTGACCGCAGCAAATAAAATCCGGGGCCCAAGGGCAGGTCATAGCTGTTAGCTCGTAGCTCATAGCCAGCTATCAGCTTCGACCTATGACCTAATTTCACGATTTTATTGCGTTTGCCGGGCGGCCTGGGCCATGCGCTGGTTGACGCTTTCGAGCAGTTTTTCTACAACCTCTTTGCGCTTGGGGTCCGTGGTGAGTTCGCGGGCGCGCTCCAGGTGATAAGCGGCGCTTTTCAGTTTCCCCTTTCGTGCGTAGAACACCCCTAGATGATAGTGGGCCTCCGCCATGTTGCCCAGCTTGCCGTGGGCGGTGCCCAGGAAATAGTGCACATCGGTAAAATCAGGATGTTTTTCGATCAATTTTTCTAAAATCTCGGTTGCCTTTTCATCTTGATCCAGTTCCAGGTAGGTGCGGCCCAGAAAAAACATGGCATCCGGGTCAGAGGGGCCCATGGCAACTGCGGATTCAAGCAGGCGCAACGCTTTTTCATACTTGCCTTCCTGGAAATATACCCTCCCGAGTTCACCCAGGATATACGGATTCAAGGCTTTTTTTTCGAGTGCTTTCAGAAAATGGCCGATGGCCTCCTGGCGCCTGCCCGTTCTGGCCAGCACCAATGCATACCCGTAATTGGCGACGGGGTCTTCCGGAGCCACCCGCAGTTTGGCCTCGAATCGCTTGAGAGCTCCGCTTGTGTTGCCGTACTTGCCGGTCAGGGTGGCCTGCATCATATAAAAGGCTTCCGGGTCCGGGTGGAATTTTTTCTTTTCAGGGATCTGGTTGCCTTCGAGCCACACGTCGATGTTGGCCATGCGGTCTTCGGATGCGGGGTGAGTCATCAAGTAGCTGGGTACCTGTTCGGTGCCGAACCACTGCTTGCTGCGGATGGTTTTCAGGGAATTTAAGAGCCCCTCCCCCCCGTAGCCGGAATCATACAGGTATATTAGGCCCAGCTGGTCTGCCTGGAGTTCATCTTCACGGCTGTAGGCCAGCATGGCTGACTGGCCCGCGGCCATGGAGCCCAAGACCAAGGCGCTGCCCACATCCCCGGCGCCTGCCGCCCCGAGAAAAATACCCGCCGCCACCCCGGCCAGGGTAGCCAGGTTGATTTTTGGAGAGCGGTCGATGTTCTGGGAAATGTGGCGGCAGACCACATGGGCAATTTCATGGCCGATAATACCGGCAATCTCCTCTTCACTCTTGACCGCTTCCAGCAGGCCGGAGTTGATGAAAATGTGGCCGGCAGGTGTGGCAAATGCATTGTAAACATCTTCTTTAATTACGTAAAAGTGGTAGCGGAACGGCTGGGTGGGCACTTCTTTTAAGATGCGGTGCCCTATCTCGTTGACATAGTCCTCGATGATGGGGTCTTTGATAAAGGTGAACCGGCTGGAGACCACTGCCAGAAACTCCCGGGACAGCTCCTCCTCCTCCTTGTAGGTGATGCTGTAGCCGGAATACGGCCAGGCACTGATGATGGACAGTACCACCAGAACAGCTATGGCTGGTTTTTTCCAGGTTCCCATGCTCAAATTCTATCAGAAGCAGGTGGAAACAGCAAGCAAGCCTTGAAGCTATTGTTTTTGGACAATAGCCATGTTAAAGATCCCTTGATTCGAAGAAACATATGATATTATGCAGTATTTTTCAGATGTATTGCCGATGGTGTCGTTAAGCGCATAAAACAAATGTGATTGTCTATTATTAAGCGCAAAATTTTTACTTATGAGTGAAATTTTCTGTATCGCCAATCAGAAAGGCGGTGTGGGTAAAACCACCACTGCCGTGAACCTGGCCGCCGCCCTGGCAATGACCGGGAACAGGACGTTGCTGGTGGACTGTGACCCTCAAGCCAATGCCACAACCGGCCTGGGTATCGATAAAACCACCATTGAAAAAACCCTGTATCACGGGCTGATCGGTGAGGAACCCGTTGAAAATTTAATTGTGGGCAGCGACATCGAAATGCTGAAAGTCATCCCCTCGCGGGTCGAACTGATCGGGTTCGATGTGGAGATGCTGTCCAGGCCAGACCGGGAAAAAACATTAAAGCGGGTGCTCCGTGGCATGGAGGCATCGTTCGAGTATATCATCATCGACTGCCCTCCTTCCTTAAGCCTTTTGACCATCAACGCCATGGCTGCCGCCAATGCGTTGATCATCCCGCTTCAATGTGAATTCTATGCCCTGGAGGGCTTGAGCCAGTTGCTGCAGACCGTCAAACGCATCAAGCGTGGCCTGAACCCGAGACTGACCATTGCCGGTATCCTTTTGACAATGTTCGACAAACGAACCAATTTGTCCTACCAGGTTGCTGAAAACGCGAAAAAATACTTCAAGCAACTGGTGTTCAAGACCGTGGTTCCCCGTAACGTAAGGTTGGGTGAAGCGCCCAGTTTCGGTAAGCCCATCCTGACGTACGACGCTGCTTCCGTGGGCGCTAAGAGCTATATGTCGCTGGCAGAGGAAATCACGCATAACCGCCATCCGGTAAGGTAGGAAATGCCCAAAGAAAAAGCAAAAAAACTAAAAAAAATGGCCCTGGGAAAAGGGCTCGGTGCACTGATTCCGGATATCGACGATATCCATCAGATTTCAAATGAATATTTCCAGTGTGACATTGAACTGATCCAGCCTAACCGCTATCAGCCCCGCAAGCATTTTTCAGAGGCCGAACTGGAAGGCCTCTCACGTTCCATTAAGGAACAGGGGGTGATTCAACCCCTGTTGTTGAGAAAGATCGTGGACGGCTATGAACTGGTGGCCGGAGAACGCCGGCTGCGGGCTGCCAGAATGGCAGGCCTTACGGAAGTGCCCTGCGTCGTAAAAAGCGTTAGTGATTCACAGTCACTCGAAATGTCCATCATCGAAAACATCCAGCGTGAAAACCTGAACCCCGTGGAAGAGGCCGAAGCCTATTATCGCCTGATGGCAGAGTTCGGACTGACCCAGGACGAGGCGGCCGTACGGGTGGGGAAAAGCCGATCAGCGGTCGCCAATTTTTTAAGAATCCGGAGCCTGTCCGCCTCCATCAAAAAGAGCCTGATCGATGGCATTTTGAGCATGGGGCACGCACGGGCACTTTTGGGTGCGCCCAATAAAACCCATCAGCAGGCGGTCTGGAAACTTGTGGTGGCAAAGGGTCTTTCTGTCCGGGAAACAGAAGCGCTGGTCAAAAAACTAAAATCGGGTAAAAAAAACCCAAAGAAGAATGCTTCGAGCTCGACCGACATCCATCTGTCGAGGATCGCCGAGGAGTTGTCCCGCCATTACGGCACGAAGGTCGAAATAAATAGACATGGTCGCAAGGGTAGGGTTGAAATCGAGTTCTACAGCGACGACGACCTTGACCGGCTGCTGGGATTGTTGACCTGAATATTGCATGAAATTTGATGACCCTTTTCTTACCAATTCTTGTGTGAAATTAGATAAAAGCCAGCGAAACATGCAAGATATAGGTGGTGTTTAAAATGGCTGTCCACATCATCATCGACGGATATAATCTGATCCGGCAGTCTGCAGAGTTGAGCCCCCTCGATCGCAGGGATTTACAACAAGGCCGAGAGGCGTTGCTGGAAATGCTGGCAGCCTATAAAAAAATCAAGCGCCATCAAATTACAGTTGTTTTTGACGGTACCGATGCTTATTCTTTATACCGGCAGCGGGATCAGTCAAAGGGCATCAAGGTGGTTTTTTCCCGCAGGGGTGAAACGGCTGATACGGTTATCAAACACATAGTAGCGCGGGAAAGGGAGGGGGCGCTGGTGGTCAGTTCCGACCGGGATGTGGTCAGGTAT
>JAOZRT010000004.1:0-22335 GCA_029940035.1 Desulfobacterales bacterium | reverse complement strand
TGCGGCGTCTCAAAAAGCCGCTACGGTGAGTTCACCGGCGTTTATGGAAAAATTGAATATGGCCTCCTGGTCCCGGGAAAAAGGCATCAACCCCGATGATGAGATGACCGGCTGGAATCCGACCACCCGTAAGAGGGGACCCAGCCGCAGGTTGTCTAAAAAAGAGCGCAGGAACAGACAAAAAACAAAGAAATTATAACCTGAATCTTGCATGAAATTTGATAATACTTCAGCGAACTATAAAATATTGCGGATTAAGGGGCAAAAACAACTAACGTAACGTCAAACAAACCTAATGGGTTAAACGGATCATCGTCATAAATAATCATCAAATTTCACCCGGAGGGCGAGCCGGAGGCTTCCATATGCTGCGTTGCCAAGGTTTCGAAGTAAACCACTACGACTTCACCCTTGGACGCCTTGCCTATGAAAGCCTCCGACTCGCGCAAGATTCAGGTATTGTATGAAAAAAATATGCGTCATTGACGGCCAGGGCGGCGGCATCGGCAGCGCCATCATTAAGAAAATGAAGTATACGTTCGGGGAAAGCATCGAGATCATTGCCCTGGGCACCAATGCCATCGCCACGGCCCAGATGATCAAGGCGCGGGCAAATCGCGGTGCTTCCGGCGAAAATTCGATTGTGCAGACAGTCCAACTGGTGGATGTCATCATCGGGCCCATTGGCATTATCATGGCGCATGCCATGCTGGGTGAGGTCACGCCGGCAATGGCGGAAGCGGTTTCCCGGAGCCCGGCCAGAAAAATTTTGCTGCCGCTTTCCCAGGAAAATATTGAGATTGCCGGGGTCGAAAATATACCGCTGCCCCGGCTCATCGACGAATTGATCGAGCAAAATATTGGTCTTTAAGATAAAAAACTGTGAGGAAAATACAATGTGTGAAGCAAATGCATATCTAGTAGAAGGCGATGAAACCAATTTGATCATGGAGGCCGTGGACACGGTTGAACCGGAAGAGGACGGCGTCCGACTGGTCAGCATTTTCGGGGATCAGAAGTTTATCAAAGCCCGGATACACGCTCTTTCACTGGTTGAACATAAAGTCTATTTAAAAGCATAGACCCCATCGACCTTGGGGATTATTGCGGTGTTACGTGAAAATTGTCATTGCCAAAACCGCCGGGTTCTGCATGGGCGTACGCCGGGCTGTCGAGATGGTTCTCGACACGAACCGCCGGGGTGATCGCCCTATCTACACATACGGCCCCCTGATACATAATCCTCAAGTTCTTAATATCTTTAAAGAAAAAGGAATATCCACCCTCGATGACATTCCAGAAAGGGGGGACGGGTCGATCCTTGTCAGGGCGCACGGCGTTCCACCGGATGCAAAGAAAAAACTCGACCAGGCAGGATTCGAGGTCATCGATGCCACCTGCCCCCGGGTCATCAAGGTTCAGACCATTATCCGCAAACATGCGGAAAAAGGCTATGCGTCGATCATCATCGGCGACAGAGACCACCCTGAAGTGGTCGGCCTCATGGGATATAGCGGCGGAAACGGCCACGTGGTCAACAACATTGACGACCTGAAATCCCTGCCTGAATTTGAAAAAGCCATCCTTGTCGCCCAGACTACCCAGAACACCAATTTTTTCGACCAGGTGGTCAGCTGGGTTGAACACGGGTTTCCCCATTACAAAATATTCAACACCATCTGCGACTCCACGGAAAAGCGTCAGAAGGAGGTGAAACGCATGGCGGCATCGGTGGACGCCCTCATCGTTGTGGGTGGTTACAACAGCGGGAACACCAAACGACTGGCTGAAATTGCCCGGGAGGCCGGAAAACCGGTCCTGCACGTCGAAACAGAAGCCGATATCGAGACGAACGAGCTTACCGGGGCAGATTGCGTGGGTATTACCGCCGGCGCCTCGACACCCAACTGGATCATCAGGCGGGTGTACCGCAAACTGGAAACCATGCCTTCCAAAGCCAAGGTTGCCTGGCGCCAGGCGGCATTTTCAGCACAACGGGCATTGCTGCTGACCAATATCTACATTGCGCTGGGGGCCGGGGCCCTCTGTTTTGCCTGCGCAAAGCTCCAGGGCGCCAGGAATGTCATTCCTCAGATTCTGATCTCCATGCTGTATGTTCAGTCCATGCATATCCTCAACCATCTCATGGGCAGAAAGGCCGACCGGTTCAATGATCCCGAACGGGCTGAATTTTATGCCCGCAACCAGGTGTTGCTTTTCATCCTGGCGTCCTTTTCAGGGGCTGCCGGGTTGTTCACAGCCTACACGTTGGGGGTGGTTCCGTTCTTTATTTTACTGATGATGAGCTTTTTCGGTCTGTCGTACAACCTGAGGGTGATACCGGGCGAGCTGGTGCGCAAATCCGGGATGAAGCGGTTGAAGGACATCCCCGGCTCCAGGACCGTGCTGATCGCGCTGGCATGGGGGTTTGTCACTTCTCTTTTCCCTGCATTTGGTGCATCCTCAGAACATTTTCACATGGGAACCCTAGCAGCGTTTATATGGTCTTTCGGGCTGGTTTTTGCCAGAACGGCATTTTTCGAGGTTCTTGACATGCAGGGTGACCGCCTTGTGGGCAAGGAAACCATCCCTATTCTGATCGGCGCCAGGCGATCCTTGCAATGGTTGAAAATTCTGCTCCTTTTTCTGGCGGCCACGGTTTTTCTTTTAAGCGCTTCCGGAGTATTCACGTCCCTGGGCTACGGTCTAGCTATCTGCCCTATTCTCATGCTGCTGGTTATATTGGCCAATGAAAAAGAGTACATGCTTCCGGGCATCAAGATGGAATTCATCATGGAATCGACAATAATTCTTTCCGGTGTGGTTACACTGATCTGGTTCTGTCTCCATGCCCGATGTTGATTCGGACCATATTCACGACAATAGGTATAGAAGAGGCTATTTATTTTGCAGCATGAAGGGGACCCCATCGTCATCGAAATCAGGGATGTAATCGACCTGCACACCTTTCGCCCGGAAGATGTCCCGGAACTCCTGGATGATTACATTCGTGCATGTGTTGAAAAAAAATATTCGTCAATACGGATCATCCACGGAAAAGGGCAGGGATTCCTCAAGGCACGGGTGGAAGGGGCTTTGAAACGACATCCACTGGTGGCTTCTTTTAAGACAGCCCCCCCTGAGGCGGGCGGGTGGGGCGCGACAATTGCTATTTTAAAATAATAGATTTCCCCCGGCTTCAGCCGGGGAAATCTATTATTATTGGATAAAAAAGATGATGGTGGTCAGAACGACGCCTTCCTTGGTAACAATTTCCACCATCCCGTCCCCGACATCCGCCGGACCGATCTGTTTGAAGCTCCAGGTCCGCCAGCTGTTTGATTCCACCAGCAGGTCCACCGAAGATTTAAGATCGCCGTTCAGGAACCACTTGTGTGTGACTACCGTGTCCTGGGCAGCCCCTGTTATCTTGGTAAAACAGTAAATTTTTCCCGCATCACCGGCAAACACATTCCCTATTCCCAAGGGCACCCGCTGATCCACACCTTTGCACATAACGGCTCTTTCAACCTTCAGGGAACTTGCGGAACCGTCGTAGCTGTCCGCGGCTGCAGGCGAGACGGATAATGATAATGCAAACAAAATTATAAGGGTCAAGCGTACATTCTTCTGCATGGCATCCTCCGGCAGTCAACACATTTCGGTTTGGGGAACGTAAGGACCGCAGGAATCATAGTACACAATGATCCATATGGCAAGAACCCGGCTATGGATTCGCCTTTGATTGACATATGATCGAAACAGAAGTATTTTATTTAATTGAACGGCATTAATAAACAGCTACAAGTGGTTTGTTAAAGGATTTGACGCATGCCTTTTGTCTCCCGACCCGGGCTGAACGGGAAAGTATATATTCCGGAGAAATTCTCCGGACAGAAGAAGCACGACTGCAAAGCCTGCTTTTCGTGCCAGGCCTGCGGTGACGACCGCTGCAGCCTGTGTTTAAACCAGGATGGTGAAAACACGGATTGCGGCCGGGCTGTGATCAAATCAACCAGAACGCCTCCTGCGCTGCGGCGACGGTAGTTGTTGCTGAGAATAAGGTGATCGCTTATGCTGACTGACAGAGCAGTCGATTTTATTCACCCCGAATTGAACAAGACGGTTAAGGCTATCGGGGGGGAGTACGCTTTCGTCAAGGAGGCTGTGCTTCCTTTTCAGGACCAAGAGGTGCTGTACCTGGTAGGGTGCGCGGTATTTGATACCACCTGCTGTGGGTCAGGCGGGGTCTGCTATGCACACGTCCCCGGGTTCATCCGTGATGCGCAATATAAAACCAGCGAAGAAGGCCGCCCCGTATCCCGCGTGACACCCATCGCCGACCCATTGGTGCAAAAAGAAATCCGCAGGGCCATCAGCGGCCGCGAAACCGTCCAGCAAGTAGAATTCTAATGGAAATCAAACGCCGACTCATCCTCATTATGGTCGCAGTCCTCTGTGTCATAATGGCAGGCAGCCTGGGGTATTATATTATTTACCAGGGCACCAGCAGTTTCATGGACTGCCTGTTCATGACCGTCATATCTCTGACCACCGTCGGTTACGGGGAGGTGACGGCGGTAACCGGCAATATCGCGGCTGAAATATTCACGATGATTCTGATTACGTTCGGCATGGGAATTATCCTGTACGGCATCAGTACCCTGACGGCCATCACCATTGAGGGCGAACTGTCAGGGATGTTGAGGAAAAAAAAGATGGAAAAACAGATCAGCAAATTAAAGAATCATTTTATCGTCTGCGGTGGTGGGGAAACCGGACGGCCGGTTATCGCCGAACTCATCAAGAACGGGGAACAGGTGGTGCTCATTGAAATGGATGAGGAGATAATCGAACGCTGCAAGGAGATCGGGGATCTGCTCTACATCAAAGGCGATGCCGCCGACGACGCCAGACTGGCCGCAGCCGGTATCGACAAGGCATCCGGCATCATCGTCACCCTGTCATCGGACAAGGACAACCTGTTCACCACCATGAGCGCGCGGATGCTCAACAGCAGGGTCAGGATTATCAGCAGGGTAATCAGCAAAAGCCTCGAACCGAAAATGAGGCGGGCCGGTGCCAACAGCGTTGTTTCACCAAACTACATCGGCGCTCTGCGCATGGCCTCGGAGATGATCCGTCCCGCAGCTGTGGACTTTCTGGACAGCATGCTGCGCAGCAGCCGGGGCAACCTGAGAATCCACCAGATCAATGTGTCCGATCAATCCCCGCTTGTGGGTCAAACGCTTATGGAAGGAGGCTTGAAACAGGACTACGAGCTTCTGGTTTTAGGCGTCCGCCACAGAAATCGTGAAATGGAGTTCAACCCTTCACCGCAACTGGTCCTCGAAAAAGGGATGACCATCATCGTATTGGGTGAGGTGGTCAACATCACCAAGGTGCGGCAAAAGTACTAGCGCCAACATTGATCTATGCTGCAGGAACTATCCATTAAAAATTTTGCCATTATCGATGATCTGCGAATTCGTTTTCCGGAAGGCTTGACCATTCTGAGCGGCGAAACCGGCGCCGGCAAATCCATAATTATCAATGCCGTCAACCTCCTGTTGGGCAGCCGGGCCTCCTCCAGTCTGATTCGAACAGGGGCGGAAACAGCGGAATTGGAGGCTTTTTTCCATATTCTGTCCGGCAGTTCGGCAGCGGGTGCCATGCGCGACCAGGGGCTTGACATCGAGGAGGGCCTGCTGGTCAGGCGACTGATATCCAGGGGCGAGCGCCACCGCATCTACATCAACGGGCGCCTTATGACCATGCAGGCGCTGAAGGGGATCACCCGGCACATGGCCAGCATTTCCGGCCAGCACGCGCACCAGGGGCTTCTAAAAGAAGACCTGCAGCTGTTGATACTCGACCAGTTCGGCGGGCTTGTCCCCCTTCGGGAAAAGGTGCAGGCTACTTTTTTCCGGCTCGTCCCGTTGCTGAAGGAATTGAAAGCGTTGAGGCAAATGAAAAAAAATCAGGCAGATCAGATCGAACTGCTCGAGTTCCAGCAGCAGGAGATTCAGGCGGCGCGCATTCGCCCGGGCGAAGACGATGATCTGGAAAACGAGGCCTCGCGCCTGAAGCATGCCGAAAAACTGTATCAAACCGTTTACGCCTGTGTCGAAACGCTTTACAGCGACCGAGGGGCCGTGGTGGAGCAGCTAGCCGGGGTTAAAAAAGAGCTGGCCTCCGTGACGCAGTACGACTCATCCTTATCTGCACCGGCTGACGGCGTGTCCGAGGTTGTGTACAGGGTCGAAGACATCGTGCAAGAGCTGCGCGCTTACCTGCCCCGCATCCAGACCGATGAACAGCGATTGTTGGAAATCGAAGACCGCCGGGACCTGCTGAATCAATTAAAACGAAAATACGGGGACACCCTTGAAGCGGTGCTGGAACGGGCGAATGTCATTCAACAGGAGCTGGATACGATTGAAAATCTGTCCGGTCAAATTTCCAACGCTGAAAGAGCGCTGGAAAAAACTTACACTGAAACCGTGCATTTGTGCCGGCAGCTTTCCGGGAAAAGGGATAAGGCGGCCAAGGCTGTCTCCCGGAAGGTGGAAAAAGAACTAGCTACACTCAAGATGCCGAATACGCGGTTTCAGGTCAACCTGGCGGCAATACCGGCAGACAGCAGTCTCTCCGGGCATTTGCAGACAGAAGGGCATGCCTTTACGGATACCGGTTTGGAGCGGGCGGCCTTCATGATAGCCCCCAATGTCGGGGAAACCCTCAAGCCGTTGTCAGATATTGCTTCCGGGGGTGAGCTTTCGCGGGTTGTCCTGGCACTGAAGGCCATTCTGGCAGGGAACGATGCCGTGGAAACCGTGGTTTTCGATGAGGTGGATGCCGGTATCGGCGGGGGGGCCGCCGAAGTGGTCGGCAAAAAATTATCAGCCCTGTCAAACGTACACCAGGTTGTCTGCATTACCCATCTTCCGCAGATCGCTAAATTCGGGAATGCCCATTTCCGGATTTCAAAACAGGTCCATGACGGCAGGACGAAAACCGTCATCCACCGTTTGGATGAAGAGAGCCGGGTTCAGGAGGTTGCCAGGATGCTTGGCGGGGAAAAAATTACCCCCAAAACCCTGGCGCATGCCCGGGAGATGCTGGCGGATGTCGGGGTTGGTGGTCGGTGACTGGCGGACAGATGCCAGGAACCAGTCAGCAGAAATCCATATTAACAATTAACTATTAATCACGGCTATCGGCGTCATCTATAGCTACTTGAATGCTTAATTGATAATGGCAGACATGTTTTCAGTTTACCAGGTCGACCCTCAGCCTTTACTCCTGAAACCCACATCAATTAATACCTATTTTAATTACGCAGTTTATACGCAATGATCCCGTCTTGTTTCCCCGGTTGTTTGATATATACTTCACTGAAAATTGATACGGTTCGCTGTTTATGTTGTTTGTCATGAAGTTGTTCCGCCACCCATACCGATGTTGAATCGGAATATACTTCTGACAACGGGTGTAACAGGCCTGGAAAATTTTCCGGCCAGGGAGGTCTGCCTATGTCGTTATATTCCATACCCCCGCTGCTGACCCTGATATGCTATGTGGCCCTTGGAGCAATTATACTGCACCGTGGTCTGAAAGCCCTGGTCAACAAACTGCTGTTCTCGATCTGCCTTGCAGGCACGTTTCTCTATGTGGACATCCTCATCATTTTCAATACCGGATCCGATACTGTGGCCCTTTTAACCAGCCGGCTGGACCATTGCGGCGTGGTTTTCACCATACCGCTGTTTATGCACTTTTTTCGCGTTTACCTGAACATTTCCAGTCATAAATGGGCGATCTGGCTTGCCTATGCCTATTCTATTGTCCTGATGCCTTTTGCACTCACCTCCCTCCTGATCGAAGATATGCAGCGCCATGCGTTCGGATTTTTTGGCCGCGGCGGGCCGCTTTATCCCCTGGTTGGTGCCGGGGCTGTTATGGCCCTGCTGTATTGCCTGTTCTGGCTCGGATGGGCCATACACCATGAAAAGAACAGCATTCAGAAAAACAAGCTCAAATACTTATGTGCCGGCTTTGCCGCAATGGGCGTGTTGAATGGGCTGAATGTGCTGCCGATTCTGGGATATCCTGTCTATCCGCCGGGTACTTTCAGCTTCATCCCCCTAACCATATTCGCTGTTGGCCTGTTTCGATATGATCTGCTGGATATGGGCGTCCTCCTGCGGAAAAGCCTCTTATACTCCCTGTTAACCGCCTTCCTTATCTGTGCATATTCATTGTTGGTGATCCTTGCCAACGCCACCCTTACCCGATGGGCGTTCGAGAGTTCGGTATCTTTCAACATATTGTTTTTCTTGATTGTTGCGACTATCTTCGGCCCCGTCAAAGCGGCCATGCAGCATTTTCTTGACCGCATATTTTACAGACGACGTTATGCCTATAGCAGAACCATCCGGGAACTTGGGCAAACCATTGTATCCACTCTGAATGTATCCACGATTGCACTCCGCCTGTCAGATACCGTAGTCGATCAAGTCATGTTGACCGGTTGCCGCCTGTTTTTGAAAAACACGTCGGATGTGTGTTTTCGAGTGGTTTTGGATGGCGCTTCAAAAGATCTCTCCCCGGGTGAAACAACCCTTTCTTTGCAATCGCCGCTGATACAATTCATGAAAAAGGGTTCGGGGGCGGTTATCAAGACCAGGCTGCTGGAGTTGCCGAACGACCCTGTTGCTGAAACAGCCTTGAAAGATATGGCGGCCGTTGCAGCAGACGTGGTCCTGCCGCTTGCTTTCAACAACAAGTTGAACGGTTTCATCGGGTTCGGCCAGAAAAAAAGCGGAGAGCTGTTCAGCGCTGAAGACATCGACCTTTTAGCAGCCCTGGCTATGCAGACATCGGTTGCCATCGAAAACGCAAAATCCTACCGGCGTCTGAATGACCTGAACAAAACCCTGGAGCTGCGTGTTGAACAAAGAACGGACACCCTTAAAAAAGTGATTTCCGAAAAGGAGAAAACCCAGGAGCAACTGGTGCGTTCCGAGAGCCTGGCATCCATCGGCCTGCTTGTGGCCGGCACGGCTCACGAACTGAACAACCCACTGACGTCTGCCATCAGCCTCATTCAATCCACCGTAGAAGACCTGGCCGGGCCCGGTGCAGGGAATATCCCCGGCAACCAAATTGTGCCGGACCTTTTGCTGGCCGGCAGGGAACTGACAAGGGCCAAAACCATCATTACCAGCCTGCTGGGGCTCTCACGGCAGACGCGGACCTATAGCGAAAAGGTTGACCTGGACGCGGTTATCGTCGATACCGTGCGTGTACTCAAGAATCAGTTCAAACCTGTTTGCCCGCCCATTACCACGACGCTCAGCGGCAGTCTGCCCCGCATAACCGGAAACTATGCAGGTCTCGGGCAGGTGGCTGTCAATCTTGTCCGGAATGCCCTGCAGGCTGCATCCGAAGTTGATGGCGCAGTGAGGCTGTCGACATATTACGAGCCCAAGGGGCACCATGTTGTATTCTCATGCCGGGATACCGGCCCTGGCATAACCCGGCAGGTCCGAAGAGATATGTTCAAGCCGTTTTTCACCACCAAGGAGGTGGGTGCCGGCACGGGCCTGGGCCTGTATATCTGTCATGAAATCGTTCATAAGCATAGTGGTTGCATCGGCATTAAAAGTGAACCCGGAAAAGGTGCCCATTTCCAGGTGAAACTGCCGGTCAAGCCACGTAAGCCTTCATCTCCAGCGGCACAATCGGTGAATACTGTCTAAACTAAATGACAACCCATTTAGAGATGATCCTGACTTAACAGGGCATCCTTACTTGACAACCCCGCCATTGTAATTGTAGACGTATTGGTTCTATAATAGTCTTCTATTGTCGTATATGGACATTAGAAACAATAAACGATACCATTGCCTGTAATAAATCATGGCTTGGGTTATCGATTTTTCCCGAAAGGGAAAGGCTATTTCTAATGAAAGGACACGGAAAATGCCGATTTATGAATTCAAGTGTTTGAAATGTAATGAGTTTTTTGAACTGCTGGTTATGAACAAGGATGAAGAGGTGGCCCTCAGCTGTCCTAAGTGTTCATCCGAAGAATTTGAAAGGGTTCTCAGTTCAACAAGCTTCGCCATGCGTGAGGGCGGCAATAAACAAAGCAATGCCGCCTCTCAAACCCGGAACTGTTCAAGCGGATCTTGCACAACCTACACGATTCCCGGGCCAAACGGTTAAGCCGGGTTGTTTATTCAACCCTGGGGATAGGAGCGGGGCCGTTTACATGCAGCATACCCATGTTCAGGAAAAAGAGCAGCTGAAAAAGCTTTTCGATCAGGAGGGCGTGGATCATTTCGAGGAGAGGATCAAGACTATCGAGGTGTTTCTGCAGACTGAAAAGCACCTGTCAGCGGCCGAACTCGTGGATCTTGTGCGCAAAGGCGGCATGGATCCGGAACCTGAATTTGTCATCGACACCCTCAAGCTCATGTGCCGCTTCGGGTTTGCCCAGCAGCACTCTTTTGACAATGGCGTTTTTCGCTATGAACACCGGCACCTGGGGCAGCACCATGACCACATGGTCTGCACGAAATGCAAAAAAATTATCGAGTTTCAGAATGATCAGATTGAAAATCTGCAGGTGAGTATAGCCGCGACCCATGGATTCCACATGCTGCAGCACAAGATGGAAATCTACGGCATCTGTTCCGACTGCTTGAAGAAACGCCAGGATGTTACGCCGCTCATGTCTGCCCGGCAGGGCGAGAGGTTGGTGATCAAAAAGTTTACCGGGGGGGCCGGATCCCGTATGCGCCTGATGAGCATGGGACTGAGGCTGGGGGATGAAATCGATGTCATCACCAATCTCAACCAGGGACAGCTTGTGATCGCCATTGAAAACAGGCGATTGGTCCTTGGGCGCGGGCTGGCGCAAAAAATCATGGTAAAAGCACTGGATATGGACAATGAGAAAATTTAAATTTTGTTCCGCTGTTTTGGCGTTCTGGCTATGCATGGCTGCCGCGGCCCTGGCAGACCGGCTGGCCATTTCATCACCCACAGCCAATATACGTTCAGGGCCTGGAACGAACCATGAAATTTTATGGAAGGTGGAAAAATACCACCCAATTATAGTTGAGCGCAAATCCGGCGATTGGTATGGTTTTACTGATTATGAGGGCGACAAGGGCTGGGTTCACAAATCCCTTGTAGGGGACATTCCCACGGCGATCACCATTAAGGAAAAATGCAATGTCAGGTCGGGTCCCGGTAAGGAAAATCCTGTGGTTTTTACCGTCGGCAGCGGCATTCCTTTTAAAATAATAGGAAAAAAAGGCAACTGGCGTCAGATCCTGCACGCGGACGGTGACAAAGGATGGATTCATAAATCTTTGTTGTGGTAAGGAAATTACGTTATGCTGGAAGATAGTCGACAAGGTGTCGTTGCGGGTATCGGGTCCGCCCTGGTGGACATCCTGGTGTACGAGGATAATGATTTTCTAAAAAAAACCAGTGCGGCAAAGGGCGGCATGATGCTGGTAGACCAGCCGTTCATTGAGAAAACCCTTGCCCTGACATCCGCCAGACCCGTTATCGTCCCGG
The DNA here is from genome assembly GCA_029940035.1 of Desulfobacterales bacterium. GTDB lineage: Bacteria > Desulfobacterota > Desulfobacteria > Desulfobacterales > B30-G6 > JAJDNW01. Next base: position 10,737 of record JAOZRT010000004.1, on the reverse strand, counting down.
GAGGGTCGGCCTGCAATACAGCCGTGGGCATTGGAAAACTGGGCGGGGCGGCGCGTTTTATCGGCAAATGCGGGCAGGATGATATGGCGGCTCTTTTTGAAGAAGACCTGAAAAAAAGCCATGTCCAGCCCCATCTTTTCAGATCCGCTTCACCCACCGGGAGGGTGCTTTCGATTATAACCCCGGATGCACAGCGGTCCATGTTCACCTTCCTAGGCGCATCTTCTGAAATGACCCCGGATGACTTAAACGGGAGTCATTTTTCAAACACCGTTATCGTTCACCTGGAAGGCTACCTGCTTTTCAACACGGAGCTGGCGTATGCCGCCCTGCAGCGTGCCAGAGAAGCGGGGGCAAGGGTGTCCCTGGACTTGGCAAGCTACACGGTTGTCGAAGAATCCAGAGACGTTCTGGATGACATTGTAGATCAATTTGTTGATATCCTTATTGCCAATGAAGACGAAGCCCGTGCTTTTACGGGGCATACGGATGAAATGAAGGCCATGGCGTCGCTTGCGCGAAGAGCTGATATTGCCGTTCTCAAGATCGGCGAAGGGGGCAGCTATGTCAGTACACGGGAAAATATTGTTAAAATAGCCCCAATGACAGGCCAGGGGCCGGTGGTGGATACCACCGGTGCCGGTGACCTGTGGGCTTCGGGTTTTCTTTACGGGATAGCGAATGGTTATCCGCTGGATGTGTGTGGTAAAATCGGATCCGCCTGCGGCTATGAGGTCTGCCAGGTGATCGGTGCGGATATTCCGGATGAAGGATGGGAAAGAATCAAGCGCCTTATTTGATATGCTACCTGTAGATAACAGAACAATCCCGGTTGTTCTTACTATTTAAAACAACCATTCAGGAAAGAAGGGTGGAGGAACAATGGCAAAAAAACGAGTGACCCGCAAACAGTTATTAAAAGAACCGGATGAGTTTATCACATTTACCGGAAAGCTCATCCAATTCAGTCGGCAATACAACAAGGAACTCACCTATGCCGCATGTGCTTTCTTTGTTATTGTCATTGCCCTGGCAGCCTTCCGCTTTTTTTCCAACAGGGCCGAAGACACCGCTTCAGACCTTCTCCGCCAGGCCATGCAGAAATATGAAACCCGGCGCAATGATACCGATGCCGATCAGGCGTTTGCCGAAACAAAGCCGGATTTTAACTATATTCTTGAGAAATACGCGGGCAAACCTGCCGGAAAAATGGCGGGTGTGATTTACGCCAACCTGAGCTACGAAGCCGGCGAAACAGACGCCGCTATCCAACTGTATGAAAAAGCCTTGGATGATACTGCGGAAGAAGGAGGATATCGCAACCTGATCCTCAGCAGTCTGGGATATGCCTATGAAAAGAAGGGGGATATAAAGACAGCGGTGACCTACTTTGAGAAGATTGCCGAAAATGATAATCCGGTTGCCAAGGACGTGGCCCTCTTTAATCTGGGCCGGCTGTACGAAGCATCGGGCGACACTGAAAAAAGCCAGGCCGCTTACAATCGCCTGGTTTCCGAATTCCAGAATTCGGTTTACTATGAACTGGTTAATGAGAAGCTTATTGTATAGGACATATCAGGAAAAAAATTGGCTGGCCGGTAAGGAGCCGGTCAGCCAATTTTTAAGGAGAATAGATGAGAAAATTATTAAGTTGTCCACCTTGAAGCACCTGCAATTTTCTTGCCAACCCAATAATCCACCCTGTTTTTTTGTTAATTTATTTATCGGTTTAATATCAATGCTTTAGAAAAACCTGCCGCATTGTACCATGCGTCTCTTGTCTCATTTAACCGTATCGGTTTCCAGATGGAAATCGAACGGTTTCCAGATGGAAATCAGTTTGATGTGGCGCTTTGAAAAAATAGGCGCTCCGCCTCTTACGGCATTCGGAACGTTAGTCTGATAAGCGTCCTGCTTCGATCCCATGTTTTTTCAGTTTTTTGTTCAGCCCGCTCTTGCCGATTCCCAATAGTTGGGCAGCCTCACTCTGCACATGGCCGGTAATCTTCAACGCCCGTTGTATCATCTTTTTTTCGATATCCATCAGCGTTGCAAATAGCTGGGCATCTTCCGGAATGCCGTCCAATCGCCGGGAGTCGGAGATGGAATTTCTGAAATCCTTCGGCAGGTCATCCACTTTAAGAATATCATCCGGGCACAACACCATGGCTCTCTCAATGACGTTTTCGAGCTCACGCACGTTTCCCGGCCAGTTGTAGTCAAAGAACAGCCGTTCCACTTGTTTTTCAATGCCGTTGACAGGCATATCCAAACCCCGTTCATTGGAATATTTGTCGATAAAATGATCCACCAAGAGGTGAAGGTCTTCCTGGCGATGCCTGAGAGGCGGAAGTTCAATGTGCACAACGTTCAAACGGTAAAAAAGATCTTCCCGGAACCGCCCGGATTTTACCTCCTCCTTCAATTTTTTGTTGGTGGCTGCAATCAAACGGATATTGACGGACACCTGGCGGACACCGCCCACCCGTTCGAAAACCTTGTCCTGCAGAACACGCAAAAGCTTCACCTGCAGCGAAGGCGACAGTTCTCCGATTTCATCCAGGAAGAGAGTGCCGCCGTCAGCCAGCTCAAACCGGCCTTTTTTGGATGACACGGCACCGGTAAATGCCCCCCTTTCATGGCCGAATAACTCACTTTCAAGAAGTGTTTCGGCCAATGCGGTGCAATTCACGGCCACAAACGGAAAATCCCGCCTGGGGCTATTGAAGTGGATGGATTTGGCCACGAGGTCTTTGCCGGTTCCGCTTTCACCCCCAATCAGCACAGTAGCGCTGGCCGGTGCCACTTTGCGGATGATTTCAAACACATCCCGCATCTTTTTGCTTTTGCCGATAATATTGCCGAAGCTGTACTGCGACGTGACTGTCTGCCGCAACCGGCGGTTTTCCTTTATTACGCGGTACATGGTAATGGCCTTGTTCACGTAAATAATGAGACTGTCGTTGTCGAAAGGCTTCATGATATAACTGTAGGCACCTTTTTGCATGGCTTCGACCGCTTTTTCTACGGTTCCATGGGCGGTCATCATGATGACCGGAAGCTCAGGGTCCTTCTTCTTCACGTTTTCCAGAAGTTCTATGCCGCCCATGGAGGGCATCTTCATGTCTGTAAGCACAAGATCGACATCCGAATGCTTCAAAATGGCCAACGCTTCCTCGCCGCTGTTGGCCATCAGCGGTTCAAACCCCTCCTCCTCCATGACGGCAGCCAGGATGGGCGGGTAGTTTTTTTCATCGTCAACGATCAGAATCGTCTCCATCTTCAGTTTCCTTGATTCACGGGTAAGGTTATCGTGACATTGATGCCGCGCACTTCGCGGCTCACGATCTTGATCTTTCCGCCATGGGCTTCGACAATATTTTTGACGATGCCCAATCCCAGGCCGGTCCCCTGTTCTTTGGTGGTGAAAAACGGCGCCCATATCTTGTCGATGATCTCTTCATCGATGCCTTCCCCGCTGTCTTTGAAATGCACGGTGACCTGGTGGTTTTCTCCGATGGTGTCAACCACGACCCTGCCTCCGTCCGGCATGGACTGCATGGCATTGATCAGGATATTTAAAAAAGCCTGGTAAAGCATATCGCCATCGGCCATCATCACCGGTAATTCCCCGTTGCTGTGGTGATCGAGAATATAGCCTTTTTTAACGGCGTCGGATGACAGGTAGTCAATATTTTTCCTGATGATCTCCTCGATTCTGCACTCGGCCAGGCTGGGCCGGCGGGGTTTTGCAAAGTTCAGAAAATCACTGATGATGTTGTTCAGACGAGCCCCTTCCTCGATGATGATGTCCGGGAAGGTATTGGCCGGGTCCAGCTTTTTCATTCTCTTTTTCAACAGCTCTGCCGAGCTTCTGATAATGCCCAGCGGGTTGCGGATTTCATGGGAAACACCGGCCACCATCTCGCCGATGGAAGAGAGATGCTCTGCACGGCTGAGTTTCTCTTTGAGTCTCAAACGTTCCCGGGCCCGCGCTTCAATGGTTTCTTCCCCCTTTTTTACAACCGCGATAAGAACGAGGAACAGGATGCCCATGACCAGCATAATGGTCAGCACCACCAGCACCTCAAATTTGAAGATGGTGCGGTAGTCATCCGTAATGTCCTGGACGATTTCAACAACGCCGAAAATAGGCCCGGTGGTGACAGCCAGTGATTCCTCGGCGTGCAGGGAGGCAAACGTGGTGATCCTGATCTCTTTGGGGAACCCGAGCAGGATCTGCCAGAAGCTCCCGCTCTGTTCCATCTCCGACGTATAGTTGCCCATGCTAGCATTCTGGTACCCGGATCCACCGATGTCTTTTATACCCATCATCTCTTTGTCAAAGCTGTAGATGATAATATTGTTCAGGTTGTAAATTTTAATTCTTTCGATATTGAATCCGTGCAAGGTGCCGCGGACAATGGTGTCCATCCTTTCAAACTGGTGTTTTTTACTGAGCCGGATTTTTTCGCCGGACACGCTGATCGGGAGCATGAACTGTCTGAAAATCTGGTGGTTCAGGTTGGAAATCAGCAGCAGGGCATAATCCTCACTTTTGCTGAACTGCATCTTCCGGGCCCAGTGCATGTTGAGGGAAGAAAGCACGATGGTACCCACGAAAATGAAAATAAAACTCGTCAGCGTGAAAAATTTGTACAGGCGGAATGGTTTTGTCTTTTCATCCAAAGGGGACGGACGCTTGCCCGGTTCAATAATCTGTGTGTCAGTGGTCATAAAATCAACTGCTAACGTAGTCGAGAATGAAATTTTTCAGGGAATGGGCACACTTGTAATAAGCGTTTTTATATCTTCATCTGAAAAATTGATGCCGCCCCCGATAAAAAACGACCGGTTTTCTTCATTTAGAAAATTGTCGTACCCTGTCGTGAGGTATAGGTGTGAAAATGGCGTGAAGTCGATTTTCGCTTTAAGGTGCGGATTGCGGTCCAGGCTAAAATCAAATGCATCCATAGACATGAGAAGCTTGTCGTCCAAAAAGTAGTAATCAAACCCGAACCCACCTGTGGATTCCATCAGTCCACCCCTCAGGGCAAAGTCGTAATATCGCTTGGCCACCAGGGCGGAAAATTTCAATTCATCATACTCTATCTTTGCCTGCTGCACCAAAACAGTCTCACCATTGATGACAGTGTATGTGTCGCTGCTACTCCGCTTTCCTTCGGGATCGTCAATGACCTGGAGGAGGTAATATTTGTCCTCACTCGGCTGAATACGGAGAGACACGTAGGATTTCAGTGCTTCGCTTTCAAAATGGTATTCCCCGCGGTAGTCCAGGTATGTTCGGAAGGTGTCCTGCTTTTCGAGATAGTTGTTCAGCTGCGACAAAGTCGTGTTCAGCGTGTCGACCGTCTCTTCGTCGTTGACGAGCCTGCCAATAGTCCCCTCACCGCTGTTTATTTTAGTGGTGATTTCATCCAACGACGCCAGCGTGGCGTTGAGACTGTCTATGGTCTGGTCTTCTGCAATGAGGCGGCCTAGGGTCCCTTCCCCCTGGCTGATGTTTTGGGTGATGTGTTTCAGGGCGGCCAGGGTTTCGTTGAGATCGTTGATGGTGTCTTCTTCATTGATCAATCTGCCGATGCTGCCCTGCCCGGTATTGATTTTTACAACGACTTCCTCCAGATCGGTCAGCAATAACTCCATGGTGCTGGATACCCTGCGCACACTGGCAATGATATCTTTGATGTCATCCTGGCTTTCGTCACCAACAGACTTCAACGTGTCCGAAAAACCTGCCAGGTTGTCGATCATGCGGTCGATATCGTCGCTGTTGCTCTGGACCGTCTGATTGAGGGTTGTAACCATTTCTTTCAAGTTGTCGACAATTGCCCGGAAAGTGGCTTCGCCTTCCGCCCCGCCAAGAACATTGGAGATGGCGTTGGTGAGGAGTTTGATGTCATGCGCCACTTCCCCCAAGACGTTCATGAGGGAATCCATATCCGTTACCGGCACTGTCCGGGTTAGACGGTCCCCGTTTCGGATGGCGGGTGCGGATGCGGAACCGGCAAGAATTTCCACATATTTATCACCCAGGATACCCCTGGTCCGGATGATGGCTCTGGCATCCTTTTTTATCTCTATTTCAGGCTTGATTTGCAGCAGTACCAGCGCTTTGCCGTTTTTTAACGAAATATCCTGAACACGGCCGATTTCAACACCAGCCTCCTCCACGGTTACATCCCTGACCAGACCGGAGGCTGAATCGAACAGGACTTCAATGTAATATCCTTTGTTATTGGAGAAGTTCAGCTTGCCGACTTTCATGGACATGTAGGCCAGGAGAACAATCCCAATTACTACGAAGATGCCAACTTTCGCTTCAATGCTAAATTTCGACATAATCGGCCAGTCACTGCTCGGAACTCGATTTGCCTTCAATAAAATTTTTAACCACCGGATTTTCAGAGTTTTTTATTTTCTCCGGTGGGCCATATTCAATAATCCTGCCATCATACAGCATTGCGACCTTATGTGCAATTTTAAAGGTGGAGTCGATATCGTGGCTGATGACCAGACAGGTTGCCCTGGTGTGCTGTTGGGTTTTTACGATCAACCGGTCGATGTCGTCACGTCTGATGGGGTCGAGCCCGGTCGTCGGTTCGTCGAACAGGATGATCTTCGGGTTGAGGGCAAGTGCTCTGGCGAGGCCGACACGCTTGCGCATACCTCCGGAGAGTTCTGCAGGCATTTTCCCGGTCACCTTTTTCAAGCCGACCTGGCGAAGTTTTTCCTCGACAATGATGTTGATCTCCTCTTTTGTAAGCCGGGTATGCTCCCTGATGGGGAAGGCGACATTTTCACCCACGGTCATGGAGTCGAACAACGCCGCTTCCTGAAAAAGCATGCCGAAATTTTTTCTGACGTCATTGAGCTGTCTTTCATTGAGTGCAGAAATCTCGACATCATCAATATAAACAGACCCCGCATCAGGTCGAATGAGTCCGATGATGTGCTTTAGCAAAACACTTTTGCCACCGCCACTTTCACCGATAATGACTGTTATGCGGTGCGGTTCCACGGTGAGGTTGAGGCTGTCCAGAACAACCTGGTCCCCGAAAGCTTTACAGATATTCACAAGTTGGATTTTCAAAACATTACCGCCGTCAAGAAATAATCGCTGATCAGAATGGAAACCGAAGAGACAACCACGGCCTGTGTCGTGGCCCGGCCAACCCCGGCGGCGCCGCCTGAGGTGTTAAATCCCTTGTAGCATCCGACCAAAGAGAGAATCAGGCCGAAAACAGATGCTTTGATGAGACCGTTGATAATGTCGCTGAGGTCTACAAATTCAACAATTCTGGCTATGAATATACCGGAATTGATGTTGAGCAGTCCCACCCCCACAAAATAACCACCGACAATTCCGATAAAATCGGAGACAATCGTAAGCATGGGCAGCATAACGATGCCGGCAATGACGCGCGGCATGATGAGGTATTGGACAGGATTCACCGACATGGTGTAGAGGGCATCGATCTGTTCGGTAACCCGCATGGTACCTATTTCGGCAGCCATAGCCGACCCCGCTCTGCCGGTCACCATCAGGGCGGTGATGGCCGGTCCCAATTCCCGGGCCATGGAGAGCGCCACGGTGGCCCCCACCAGGCTCTCCCCCCCGAACATTCTGAAACCGTAGTATGTCTGGATAGCCAGTACCATACCGGTAAAGGCGCCGGTAATAAGGACCACGGGTAAAGAATTGACCCCGACAAATTCCATCTGTTTGAATATCTCGTGAATTCGGTATGGAGGCCTGACCATCCAGGCGAGCGTGGAAAATAGGAGAAGGCTCACCTTTCCAAAGGCTTCGATCATCATAACAAAGGGTTTGCCGGTAAACTCGAGGAAACGTACCATGCCATATTCTCCTAAACGCTCACTTTAGGGTTCTATATGGTATGCGTGGCCACAAAGTCAAGGCGCGGAAGTTTGCAGGGCCGGGATAAGGGATGTCGATTTTCGAAATCGAGGTCTCGTTTTTTTCCCACAACATGTAGTAACTTTGAATAAGGAGACACAATATGAAGTAACTGAATAAAATTATGTATAATTTATATATAATTTTACTTGACAAGGCGATACATTTCAAGAGAATATACGATCGAAAATAAAAATATTTTCAGATTAATTGAAATCGTACTTGCCGTTTTATTGATTTTTTCAACACAATCATCCATATTCATGAAGACAGAAGTGTATGAGTAAAAATTCCTTAAAAAAAATACGAGAGTCTCTTTTAATGAGTAAGTCTGAACTTGCCCGGGAGGCCAATGTCTCACCCATTACGATCACGCGTATCGAACAGGGTATGCCATGTCGCATGGAGACAAAGCGGAAAATACTCCTGGCCTTGGGATTCAAACTTTCAGACAAAAATAAAATATTTGGCGACTAAGAGAGTATCATGGTTTTTAGGAAAAAAGACCGTCTCGTCGGGTTGGATATTGGTTCCAGGACCATAAAGGTCGGCGAGGTTGGTGACACAAAGAAAGGGCAGGTACTGGAAAAGTTCGGTACCATCGATATTGCCCCCGGGCTCATTGAGGACGGATCTATCAAAGACCCCGAGGCGATTGCCGAATCCATCCGTCAGTTATACCACTCCAATGGCATCCGGGAACAGAACGTAGCCATTTCCATCGGTGGGTACTCGGTCATTGTTAAGAAGATCAATGTGCAGACAATGACGGAGGATGAACTTCAGGAGTCCATTCAATTCGAAGCGGAACAGTATATTCCCTTTGATATCGCCGATGTGAATCTCGATTTTCAGATCCTGGGGGAAAATGAACACAATCCCAACCAGATGAGTGTACTGCTGGTAGCGGCTAAAAAGGAGATGGTGAACGATTACATCAACCTGACGCAATTGGCCGGTCTCAACCCATGTATTATAGATGTGGATGCCTTTGCCCTCCAGAATATTTTTGAAGTCACTTATGATACCAATGAAGATAATGTAGCCCTGATCGATATAGGGGCAAGTAAAACGTCGTTGAACATACTCAAAGGCAAAACATCCGTGTTCATGCGAGACGTATCCTTGGGATGCGGCCAGATCAACCAGAAAATTGTCTCCATTGCCGACTGTTCACTGGAGGAGGCTGAAGAGCTCAAGTTCGGTAACCAGACCGATAAGATTTCCCAGGAAGATTTATCAGATATTATTTCATCTGTCGTCGCGGATTGGTGCACGGAAATCCGTCGTGCTTTGGATTTTTTCTATTCAACCTATCCCGATGAGCAGATTAAAAAAATCGTTTTGAGTGGCGGGGGGGGAGCGATAAAAGAATTCCGTCAGCTTCTGGCGGTGGAAACATCGGCTGATGTGCAGACCATCAATCCCTTTGAGAGCTTCCACGTGAACGAGGATCGCTTTGAACCGGCGTTCATCGAAAGAATCGCACCCCAGGCATCCATTTGCATGGGCCTGGCCATCAGAAGGGTGAGCGATAAATGATACGAATTAATTTACTGCCGTTTCGTGCAGCACGCAAGAAAGAGAACGTTCGGCGACAGATTTCTATTTTTCTGCTTTCGTTCGTTTTTCTCCTGGCCGTGGTTATCTATTACAACGTCAACTTGAACCAGCAGATCGATCGGCTCAAGGTTAAAAACAAAGAAACCACTGCTCAACTGGCAAAATACAATGAGAAAAATAAAGAAATCGCAGATATCAAGAAAAAACTCACGCTTCTCAATAAGAAGATCGACGTTATCAATGATCTAAATGGCAGCCGTACGGATGCGGTGCTGTTGCTGGAATCAATGACACAGCTCATCATCCCCGACAGGATGTGGTTCACCAGTTTCACTCTGAAAGGTGGCAACATAGCCCTGAAAGGGGTTGCCCTGGATGAACGCACCATCGCTGATTTCATGAAAAACCTGGAAGGGTCCTATGCGAATGTCACCCTGAAGTCCATGCAGCAGAAGGCGATCCCAGGGAAAAACGTGAAACTGAAAGATTTCAGTTTCGAGATGGCAAAAAGAAAAAAGCAGATGACTCCGGATAAAAAGCCTGAAAAATCATGAAAAAATTAAATATTTCTCTGAAATCACTGGCACCCGTCATCCAAAGGATCGAGAGCTTATCTAAGCTGCAAAGGATACTGATCTATGCAGGCACGGTGATCGTTCTGGTCGGTGCATTTGTTTACTTTTCCTACATGCCGAAACTGAAAGAGATCGGCACGCTCAAGGTCAAGTACAATGAGCTGGAGAAAAAGCTGCAAAAAGCCAAAAAGAATGCTGCCCAGCTTAACTATTACCGTAACAGGATGAAAGCGGCGGAAACAAAATTCAAAATCGCTAAACGGGCTCTGCCGGACAAGAAAGAGATTCCCACGCTGATCGACGGCATATCGCAGGCCGCCCATGATGCGGGGTTGGATATACTGGTCTTCACCCCCAAGCCGGAGGTCAGAAAAGAGTTTTATGCCGAAGTCCCCATATCTATTAAAGTATCTGGAGACTACCACAACGTAGCTGTTTTTTTCGACATGATTGCCGGGCTGCCGCGAATCGTCAATGTCACTGACATCGCCATGGCGCCGGCCAAGGGCAAGGGGGAAACCGAGTTGACAACTTCCTGTACGGCAGTGGTTTACCGGTTTGTGGAGTTTCAGAAAGATGACGATAAAGGCACTAAGGCCAAGAAAAGTAAGAAAAAAAAGAAAAAAAAGAAATAATTAACTCAGGGAATGATAGCGA
>JAOZRT010000066.1 GCA_029940035.1 Desulfobacterales bacterium | reverse complement strand
CCGCCCTGGTAACTGGAAACGGCAATGCCCTGCACATCTTCCTCGATGGCGGCATCGACAATCTCTTTCACCGAACGGTTGTGGCCCAGATGAATGACCTCCACCCCGGTACTCTGGAGGATTCTGCGCATGATGTTGATGGAGGCGTCGTGGCCGTCGAAAAGAGAGGTGGCCGTGACGATGCGAATGTTGTTTTCAGGCTGGTAGATTTCTATTTCCACACGAGATCTCCTTCTAACAGCAAGTTATACGGTATGGTTCTTTTTCATTGTTTTGCGAATTTTCGATTCCTATCTGATGACACTTACGTCTGCCGGGCAATCATGCCGATGATGAAATCCGTCTGGACGCGGATATAGTCTTCGATGCTGTAGCGACGGGCCATATACCACCGTCTGAAGGTCCACATGTGGCCCAGGACAGTGATGTTGTGGGCCACCATTTCCAGCTTTTCGCTGCTCATGGCGGGCAGGTCACCGCCGTCCGCCAGCCCGGCCAGCACCTCAACCAGCACTCCGGTTATGCGTAGCTCGTTTTCCAGCACTCTTTTGCGCCACACAGCGGGCAGGGAGCGCGTTTCCTGATAGATGAGCAGGATAAAATCACTCATGCGGTGGCACACCAGGAAGTATTCCCGGATAACCTCCGCCAGCACCTCTTTGCCCACGGTGGTCCGTTGCATGGCTTCGGCTACCCCACGTTCGACCTCCTTGTGAATAAATTCACAAACCAGGTAAAGGACGTCCTCCTTGGATGCTACGTATTCATAAAGCGACCCGATGGAAACACCCGCAGCCCGGGCAATCTGGCGCGTGGTGGTTTTATGGAAACCCTGGGCAATAAACAGCTTTGCGGCAGCGTCAACAATCTGCCGTCGCCGCCGTTCCACCAGGTCGGGGTTCTTGACCTGGGTGGGAACCTCTTGGGGCTGGTTGGTCGATTCATGCATTTTCAACATATTCCATTTTGAAGGGCCTGTCACGGGCAAGCTACTGAGCGAGCGCTCAGTCGTAAAAACTTACCACAGCCAAAATTGTTCGTCAAGGGGTTACCAACAAAGGCCGGACAGTGTGAAAACAAGAGGCGTGTTGTGGTGATATTTAAAATAAATTCAATTTGTTGTCATGAGTTGTGTCTGATAATAGAAAGCGGTTGACAATAATAATGGCTGTATATTAACATGCATCCGACCGAGCGCTCGTTCATATTGTTGATTGTCTTTCTATACCACTGATAAATTTTCATACAATAGAAACATGTATCAGCATAGAAGGTGTTTTATAACCCAGGTTGTTGGGAAGGGAAAACTGTACCCAAATACGACTGACTGTTTCTAATGAAAAGGAGGGTCCGGTGGATTTCGATTTGACGAAAGAGCAGGAAATGATTCGGAAAGAAGTCCGCAAGTTTGCCATGGCTGAAATTGCCCCCATTGCCGGAGAACTGGACGAGGACGAACAGTTTTCTGAGGAGTTGACCAGAAAAATGGGGGAGATCGGCCTGTTCGGCATGGTCGTATCCGATGAATACGAAGGCCAGGCCATGGATTATATCTCCTACATCATTGCTGTTGAGGAGATAGCCAGGGTTGACGGCTCGCAGGCCGCCACCATCGCGGCCGGCAACTCCCTAGGTATCGGCCCCTTGTATTATTTCGGCACGGAAGAGCAAAAGCGCAAATATTTACCCAAGTTGTGCAGCGGAGAGGGCTTGTGGGGATTCGGCCTGACAGAGCCCACGGCCGGTTCAGACGCGGGGGGCAGTCTGACCACGGCCGTCCTGGATGGTAACGAGTGGGTGCTGAATGGATCTAAAATCTTCATCACCAATGCCGCCTGCGACATGTCCATAGGCGTGACGGTGCAGGCTAAAACAGGCACGCGGCCCAGCGGCAAACCTGAATATTCCTGCATTCTGGTGGAGCACGGCACACCGGGTTTCAAGGCTGTCTCCATGCATAAAAAGCTCATGTGGAGGGCATCCAACACGGCCGAACTCTATTTTGACGACGTACGCGTTCCCAAGGAAAACATACTGGGCAAACAGGGGGACGGGTTTCACCAGATGCTGCAGACCCTGGACGGTGGACGCCTTTCCATCGGGGCCATGGGGCTCGGCGGTGCCCAGGGTGCTTTTGAAGCCGCCCTCAAATACGGCCAGAAAAGGGAGCAGTTCGGGCAGCCCATCTCCAAGTTTCAGGCTGTGGCCTTCAAACTGGCCGACTCTGCCGTGGAGATCGAATGTGCCCGCAACCTGCTGTACAAGGCGTGCTGGCTCAGGGACAAAAAGCGGCCCTTTGAAAAAGAGGCGGCCATGGCCAAACTCTATTGTTCTGAAGTCATGGGGCGTGTAGCCAACCACGCGGTTCAGATTCACGGCGGTTACGGGTTGATGAAGGAATACAATGTGGAGCGTTTCTACCGGGACCAGAAGCTGCTTGAAATCGGTGAAGGAACTTCCGAGGTCCAACGCATCGTTATTTCGCGTTACATCGGCTGCTAATTTTTGCGGAGCAAAAATTAGGTATTGGAATTTATTTGTTATTTTGTGGTTGAGATTTGGTATTATCATTTTGCTAAAAGAGGAACAGATGAGGAGCCACGCATATGGATGACGGTATATTGTTGAAGGATGAAACAGACGGGGTCATGACGCTGACGCTCAACCGCCCGAAGATCATGAACTCGCTGAATTTCGATATGCTCCGGACGTTGCGGGATCACATCGAAGCGGTCAGGTTCAATACGGATGTCAGGGTGGTTATCATTACCGGGACTGGAGAAAAAGCGTTTTGCGCGGGCGCAGACCTGAAGGAGCGCGCCACCATGCCGCCGGACAAGGTCAAGGAGTTCATTTTGACCATTCGAAATCTTTTCACCGCCATCGAGTATCTCAACAAACCGGTGATTGCCGCGGTCAACGGCATAGCCCTGGGCGGAGGAACCGAAATGGCCCTGGCGGCAGACATAAGAATTGCCTCGCATAACGCAATGATGGGTCTTACGGAAACACGTTTGGCCATCATACCCGGCGCCGGCGGGACCCAGCGTCTGCCTCGGCTGGTGGGTAAAGGCCAGGCCAAGGAGCTGATTTTTACCGGCCAGAAAATTGGGGCGGAGGAGGCTTTGAGGATCGGGCTGGTCAACAAGATTTGTCCTCTCGAAGACCTGCTGACCGAGGCGCGCAACATGGCAGCCATGATCTGTGAAACAGGCCCCATCGCCATCGAGCAGGCCAAGTATGCCATCAACTACGGACTGGAGACGGACTTGAACACCGGTCTGGCCATCGAGTCCAATGCCTATTGGATGACCATTCCCACCAAGGACCGCCTGGAAGGGCTAGCCGCTTTCCGCGAAAAGAGAAAACCAGTATACAAAGGAGAATAGCTCTATTGCAACAGAGTGAATGCAATTGAATATAAAATTTATTTATAAGGAGAATACGAGATGACCGAATATGATTATTGGAAAATATTTCCAAGGATGCCTCAAAAAGTGACTATCGGCGACATCACCATCCGGGACGGATTTCAACACCTGGAAAAATTCATTTCCACACGGGCCAAGATTTTTTATGCTGAAGAGCTAATTTTTGCGGGCTGCCGCAACATCGAAGTTACCAACCTGGGCAATCCGTACCTGATGCCGCAGTTCAGCGATGCCGAGGAGATATTGGCCCATCTGCGCAGTGATCGTTTTAGAAAACGCTGCGCCAGAAAAGGCATTGATCCTGACGATATCGTTATCACTGCGGTAACCATACGTGAAGGCGCCGTAGACCTGGCAATCGAGTTGAAAAAGAGGGGCGTCGGACCGGACCGTGTGCTCATGATGGTGTCCACCGAAGAGGAACACCACTTTGCCAATTCAGGGACAACCCTGCCCGACTACTGGGCTGAAGCCGAACGCTGCATCAAGAAATGCACCGATGTGGGCATCATGATGTGCGGCACGGTCAGCACCATCTGGGGCAGCCCGATTGCCGGCGCCACGGACATGAAAGATGCTGTCGAGTTCACCAAGCGCTGGCTGGAGATAGGGGCCCATGACATCGAGCACGCCGACCACGACGGCAGCGCCTCGGCCGCAAATGTTTACCGTTATTTTTCCATGATTCTGGATGCCATGCCCAACACCGACCTGCACCTGGCCCACTTCCACGAAACCAAACGTGTGGCATCCGCTTCGGTGCTGGCGGCCCTCCAGGCCGGAATTACCCAGTTTGAAGCAACCATCGGCGGCATGGGCGGACAGCCAGCCAACTTTCTGGACGACACACCGGTCCCCGGTACAGGGGACTACTATTACGAGGACCCGCGATTTGTGGGATTGACCTGCCTGGAAGACATGGTGGTCCAGATCGACGAGATGGGCATTGAGCACGGCTACAATGTGGATCGTATTCTCTGGCTCGGACGGCAGATGGAAAGGACCGTTGGCCAGCGCCTGCGCTCAGAAGCCGCCATCAACGGCCGTACGCTGACGGAAGGCCATATGGAATTTGCCCGGCCGGGGCTCAATAAAAGAAAGGAAAGCCTGGGAGAGAAACCAGACCAGAGTTTTCCGGCGGAGTGGTCGGAAAAAGCGGTACTGCCCGAGGCTCATCGACAATAGGTCGATATCAGAAGGTGAGAAGGTAAGAACGTGAGAGGGTGAGAACTTTCAACCACAGTACCTTCTTACCTTATCAAGTTCTTACGTTCTATGTTGTTGAAAGGGGTGAAACCGTGGCTGAACAATCCCGGGATATCGAAGATATGGATCAGGAAGCACTGGCGAGGCTGACCATAGACATGTTGCAGCGCCTGGTCCTGCACCACGGCATGTGGTTCAATGAGGTCAAGCACCAGATGGGGCTTGAGAAAGCCTTTGAGATGTACAGCCGTGCGTCGGAAACAAGCCTGGGAATTCAGCTAAAGAAACTGTCCAAGCTTTTTGGTTTTAAGATGCAAGACGGGCTTCCCCAACCCCTTTTGGAGATGCCCAGGGAAAAGCTGGTAAAACTGTTGGACACGCTGGCGGCCAACTGGCTGGTCAATGACGGGGTGTGGTTTCAATCTGTGGAATTCACCAGCGGTATGAACGATGCCAAGCGCTGCAATGATTCCTGCTGGGCCCAGTTTTCCCCGGTGGAGGCCTGGTCCATAAAGAAGATCCTGAACCTGCCTAAGAGGCCGGGGCTGGAAGGCCTTAAGCAGGCCCTTAACCTCAGACTGTATGCCCGTCTGAACAAGCAGTCCATTATCGAAGACGGACCAGACAGCATCATTTTTCAGATGAACGAGTGCCGGGTTCAAACCGCGCGCAAACGTAAGGGGTTGGATGATTACCCCTGCAAATCCGTGGGCAATGTCGAATACCCTTATTTTGCCCGGGCCATAGATGACCGGATTACCACCGAGTGCATCGGATGCCCCCCTGACGATCATCCGGAAGAGTGGTACTGCGCCTGGCGGTTTTCCATTACCGAATAGAGCCAGATCTGCAGTGCTAAGCTCAAGAAATTCAAACTGGATATAAACAGATACCCTGGAATGTTGGAGTACTGGAGTGTTGGAATATTGGGTTTCAGGTTGCTCTCCGTCCTATAGTCCTGGTCTTTGCGGTTCAAGATCTCTTCCGTCTTCCGTCCTCAAATTCCACATTCCGCATTCGCTCCTCCGTTCATCGTCGTCTGGGGCTCTGTGGTTCTGATTTCTGACCTCTGGCACTTTCCTTCCTTGCATTTCTCTTTTTTTTGTCATAAAGCATTTTTGTATTTAATAGACACTTAAAAACAGGGTCAGGAGTGTGTGATCATGGCAAATTTGCTGTGCTATTCAAGAAACCGGGCCACCAGCGTCGAACAGATCGACGCTTCCACCCTTGCCTCCACCTGCCGCCTGCAGGATTCACTGACCGATGCCGAGGTAACCCTCCGCATTCGTCTTCCCGAACTGGAGATCATTGATGCCAAGGGCAGCTTTATGCGCTCAAGCCGCAGCGCGTGCATAGGCGTAGAGAGCGCCCTTGCAAAGGTTGTGGGCGTGCGCATCGGCGCCGGCATGAAAAAAATCATTCGAGGACTGGTCAGTGAAACAACAGATTGTAGGGAGGTGGCCGTACTGGTGGAAGAGTGCTGTCACGCGGTGATTCTAGCATTTACCAAGGACATGCTGACCCTGGTTCCCGAGGAGCTTGCCCTGGAGAAGGACTTTTTCGCCAACATGGTCAAGGAAAATATCCGGCTGTACAACAGCTGTGCGGCCTTTGCGCCGGGCAGCCCGATCGTGGACGGCATTGATCCACCCTAAATTTTCATGTCGGCGTACGCCCATCAAAGCATCAAGCAAAATTCCCTATTGCTCGTTTTTTATGCTTATGGGTTGACGCATGAAAATTTAGAAAATTATTCAAGATTGCTCCGGCGAATAAATACGTTAACGCCGTCATTCCCGCGAAGGCGGGACACGAAGTGAAGCCTTGGCGCTATCCAGGATATTACTGGATGCCGGAACAAGTCCGGCATGACGCATTTGGCTATTTATTTGACCGGTTGATAATGTAAACATCATTGTATAAGCAGCGATTGTTAATTTATTAAAGGAAAGAGCGGAAATGCTGAAATTTCAACGGACCAAACTGGTCAATATCATCGACAACAAGGACGGATCCATCGCCGTGCATGGCGCTTTAGACGATCACATCTACCAGATCGAGATCGACATGACCATCAACATCGAGAACGCCACCATCCGCGCCATCAACGGCGAATGGCTACGAGCGGAAAACTCCGAGTGCCGGCGGGCCGTACCTTTTCTGCAGAATGCCGTTGGTATCAAAATTGATGAGGACGGCTTTCCCCAGCAGGTGAACAAACATGTGGGCCGGAAATCGTGTCCCCACTTTGCCAACCTGATTATCGAATGCTGTGATGCGGCGGAAGATGCCGCCGACATGATCACGTTCGAAGCTGCCAGGGCGGAAAATCCAGCCTTGACCTTTGAGGAATACCTGGCCGGACATGTATCCGCCAAGCCGGTAAAAACACCGCAAACCCAGGCGGTTATCCAACCGGAATTCCGGGTCAAAAAAGCGGCACGGGAAAAAGAAGCGTCTTCTGCGGCAGATGGATTTTGTGTGGATCTGCATATCCACACCTTTCCGGCCTCGCAGTGCAGTTCATCGTCGGTCGATAACATGCTGCAGGTAGCCGTCAGCATCGGCCTCGATGCCGTCTGCATCACCGATCACAACTACGTGTGGAAACCGGCCGATATTCAGGCGCTGAGTGAAAAGCACGGCATCCCGGTGTTCAGGGGCAATGAAATCACCACGGATCAGGGTGACATGCTGGTCTTCGGCATGTACAAGGATGTTCAGGGCATCATCAAGCTTCAGGACCTGAAACAGCTGGTGGACGAGGCCGATGGCTTTATCATCGCCGCCCACCCCTTTCGGGGATTTCTGATATTCAATACCAGCGAGATCGGGCTGACCGTTGAAAAAGCCATGCAGCGCCCGGCGCTGCAAATGGTGCATGCCCTGGAAGTGCTGAACGGCAAGGTGACCAAGAGGGAAAATGTTTTTGCCGGCAAGGTGGCCGAGGGGTTGGGTATGCCGGCCACCGGCGGGAGCGACGCCCACGATGTATTGGGCGTCGGCAAGTATGCAACTTCTTTTAAAGGGCCCATTACCAATGAAAAGGAGCTGGTGGCGGCCCTGAAGAGCGGCAGCTATGCTCCCTGTCACTACCGGGAAATGGCCACAACGGCTCTAAGGCACAAAGAATAAAACATCTTCGCGTCTTGGTGTCTTCGTGGCGTTAAAATAGTAATCTGGAAAGCCGAGAAAAAAGGAGAATTAGAGATGGCAGAGAAAAAAGTTGACTGGGAAAAGCTGATCCGGCGCATGGAACTGTTACTGCGGCTCAAGTCGTTTCCCGTGGCATTCAAGATGCTGGAAAAGAAAGATGACCTGCAAAAGATCCCTTTCATGCGACGCACCAGCAACAAAGCGACCCTTTGTCAGCTGATTACCCTGGTGAGAAATTTTGACTGGACCGTAGGCGCTGATCTGGATGATTTTCTTTTTTCAGCCTGCCCTTCCATCCTAGGCCTCACAGATGTGCCGGAAATCTGCAAAAACGGGACGTTCAGAAGTATCGTCTGGGTCAAGACCAAGCAGGACGGCAAAAAATACGAAGCCTCCATACCCAGGCTTCCTATGGGAAAATACGAGGCGGTGGCCATGGCGCCGTTGGTGTACAAGCCCTTTGAACCGGATATTGTCCTGATTTATGCCAATCCGGCCCAGATGATGCTGCTGATCAACGCGCTGCAGTTTGAGGACTATGAAGTCATGCAGTTTTTCTGTGTGGGCGAGTCCTCCTGCTCCGATGCCATTGCCCGCTGCTACAACACGGGTAAACCCTCGCTGACGATTCCCTGCTACGGCGAGCGCCGATACGGCCATGCCCAGGACGAAGACCTGGTCATGGCCATCCCTCGCAACATGATGGAAAAAGCGCTCTACGGTCTGGAGGTGCTGTACCGGCGGGGTGTGCGCTATCCCATCAGCTTTGCAGGCGCCGAAGGCGACGTGGGACCCATGTTTCCGGCCAGCTACCATGGCATGGAAGATGTTTCCGAGCACTTATTGGGCGGCGAGCACCTGCTGCTGGGTGTAACCGGCGGCATTGCCAGCGGCAAATCCTATGTTTCCGAAATTCTGGCAGAGCTGGGTTCACCGCTCATCGATTTCGACAAACTGGCTCGGGTGGTAGTGGAACCCGGTAAGCCCGCATTTGATCAAATTGTGGACTTCTTTGGCAAACAGGTGCTGGCGGAGGACGGCGCCCTGGACCGTAAAAAGCTGTCGGACATCGTTTTCAGCGACATGGAGAAGCGCAAGAAACTGGAGAGTTTCACCCATCCGGCGATCTATACGGAGTTCTTTGACGGAATCACCGCCATTACCAAAAAAAAACCCGATGCCGTCATTCAGGTGGCGGTTCCCCTGCTCATCGAGCTCAACCTGCAATTTTTGTTCGACAAACTGCTGGTGGTGCATGTCCCCATGGAAGTTCAGGTCGAGCGTCTGGCCAAGCGCGACGGAATTACCACGGAAGAAGCCGCCAACATCCTCAAATCTCAGCTGCCCATAGACGAGAAGGTGAGGTTTGCCGACTTCGTGATCCACAATGAAGGAACCAAAGAGCAAACTCGCGGGCAGGTGGAAAAGCTGTGGGGAGAACTCAGCAAATAAAATATCAATACGGCAGTACTGACACCTTAAAACCGGCGGCTACGCCAAACTTTCGACTGCTACCAAAATACCATAGTTATTGTTGACATGATATGGAAGTCAACACCTCTGAAAGGTGCTAATCAACACTTGATTTGATCGTATTTCTGATTAATTTCAGCATGTAACTTAAATCATACAATCATAGCAATTACAAATCTGTTAAAAGTGTCTAATCTTTAGTGTTACGCAAGTATCATCTGTTGGAGATTATCATTCGCAGCCTTCGAACAATAATTTGTAATACTGAGTTGAAAACTCCATTTAAAATAGATCTGTATGTGCCGAAAGTAATCTTTCTCAACTCAGCTTTATTAGTGTAATAATTTTTTTTGTTTTCCTTTTCGCTCGCAGATTTAAGCAGGCAGTGCGACAAGACATTCGCACCAGCCTCACAATCCCCCCCAGGAGGTTTCTTCCACTTCAGCGTGGCTCCGGCCGTTGATGCTGGGTTCGAAAATCATAGCCGTGGCTATTGATATGTCACCCTCCTATATCGCTGCGGTTCTTGAAGATTTACCTGAGTCAACGATCGTTTTTGATCGCTTTCATGTGATCAAACTATTCAACAATAAGTTGTCTGAGTTACGCCAAGCAATCCAATGCTAATAAAGTTTGCCAAAACACTGCTGGACACGCTTTTGGAATTCTTAATTACTATGATTACCCTATTTCAACCGGTCCTTTGGAAGGTACTAACAATAAAATTAAAACCCTTCAAAGGCAGGCTTATGGATATCAAGATATGGAATTCTTTAAACTCAAAATCTTCGCGCTTCACGAAGCGAAGTACGCTTTAGTCGGATGAATGATATTTTTGTTTTAATTATCCTATAGTTTAAATTCATATTATAGGGGTATTAAGCGAATTTTGTAGTTTCTATCTTTGCAATTGTAGATTTTTTCAAATAGTAATATCGTTTAAGTTATGTCAATAAGAGATTGTCGCGGTATCTGCTTTTTGATTCATGCTCAGTTTATTCTTGACGCCGTCAGAAGCTTCCAGTATACGAGTCGATATTGACTCATCGCATTTTCTCGAGGCGCGGAGAAAATATTAACTATTACCGCGATACCTGATCCCCGTTCGCTCCCCGGAGGCCAGCCACGTCATGAATATCAACCATCAGCACATCCTCAGATCGGTACCTGAAGGCATCATTGCCACGGATACACAGGGCATCATGGTGTTCATCAATGACGCCGCCGACAGGATCATGAATATGACCTTTCGCCAGCAGGCCGGCAGCCACATATCGACTATTTCAAATTACCTCAGCGAACTTTTAACGGAATGCATTGAGCAGGAAAAACCCATGCGCTTCAGAGATTTTCAATGTAACGGGAAACGCATGGAAGTGGAAATTTCCCCGATTTTCAAAAAGAAGACCATTGTCGGCGTTGTTTACAGCCTCAAGGTGAAATATGTTTTCAAAGCAGGCGACGGCCTGTCAACATCCCAGATGCTTCAGCTGCAGCTGGATGCCGTTTTCGACTTCAGCGAACTCGGCACATGGATCCTCGATGGTAACGGCATCGTGCTGAAGCTCAATCCGGCTGCCGAAAAATTGATCGGCATCAACGCAACCGACATCGAGGGAAAAAACATCGAACTTCTGGCTGAAAAAGGGATCATCGATCAGGCCTTAACCCCCCACATCCTCAACTCCAAACGCCCGGTCACCAAACTGTTGCACGTGCTGAAAACCGACCGCTACGTCATGTCCACAGGCATGCCAATCTTGGATCAGGAGGGCAACATCCTGCTGGTGGTCGTCCAGGAGCTGGACATCACGACCCTGCGGAACCTGCAGGGACAACTGGACGAGCTGCGGGTGCTGGCCGAAAAGTACCAGGACGAGCTTTCACACCTCAACCTGCTGGACAGCAAAACCCATGGGATCATCTCCGAAAGCAAAGAGATGAAACAGGTACTCAACGTCGTTTTGAAGCTGGCGCGCTTCGACGTGTCCAACATCCTGATCCAGGGGGAAAGCGGAACCGGCAAGGGACTGATCGCCCAATTCATTCACAAGAGCGGAAAACGAAAAGCCAAACCCTTCATCCAGGTAAACTGCGCTGCGCTGCCAGGGACTTTGCTGGAAGCTGAGCTGTTCGGCTTCGAGAAGGGATCTTTCACCGGCGCTGGCACCAAAGGGAAAATTGGTCTTTTTGAAATGGCCCAGCACGGGACGATACTGCTGGATGAAATCGGTGAGCTGCCCCTGTCCCTGCAGTCCAAGCTGCTTAAGTGCCTGGACGATCATGAAATCATGCATATTGGCGGACTGAAACCCATAAAGGTGGACTGCACCATCATTGCCGCTACCAACCGCGACTTGAAAAACAGGGTTGCCGAAAAAAAATTCAGGGAAGACCTTTACCACCGATTGAACACCTTCAGCATCAAGCTACCTTCTCTACGCCAGAGGCCCGAGGACATTGTGGCCCTGACCAAATTCTTTCTGAACAAATACAACCGGAAATACAACATGCAGAAACGCCTCTCCTTCAAGGCGGTGCACCGTCTGCAGCAGTATGAATTCCCCGGAAATGTCAGAGAGTTGAAAAACATTCTCAACCAGGGGGTGGTGATGCATGACGAAGAGGTGCTGAACGATATTCTGCCCCCAGGGGGCAAGCTGCCAAAGCAGTACCCCTGGTCGTCCATCGAGGAAGATGCCCGGCTGGATCTGACCGAACTGATCAACAACTTTGAAAAAAGTATCCTGGATCATGCCATGGGGCAATGTAAATCCACCCGCCAGGCTGCCGCCTACCTGAACACCAGCCAGTCCAGAATTGCCAGGCTGCTGAAGAAGCACCGCATGTCCTCCAGCTACCGCCGGCTTTAGGGCGGAGTACGGACGACAGAAGCCGGATTGCCGGTGGTTAACCGTAGTTAGTGGTCAGGTGTCGGTTTCGAAGAAGATCAGGGGGTGAGAGTGCCGGAAGCCGGTGGCGGTTAATTCCGCACCTCTCTCCTCCAAGGCATTTACTTTTCGAGTCGATAGCGACTCTCCGCAGGAATCATTCAAAATAATCCCCTTTTTCCATCTTAATTGATTCGATATCGACTCGACCAAATAATGTCAATCTTACCACAAAATCATAATTATCTGTAATTTTAGTATTTTTTTATTTCACCCGGGCATGGCACAAAGATTGCTATCTTTAGATATCACACCTGAATTTGAGCGTTTGAAACGTTTCCACCCTTTCATAACAATAAAATTCCAGAACAACGGTAGTTGAGGAGGTACTTATGAGCGAAAAGTTTCCCACAAACGCACAGGTGGTCATCATCGGCGGCGGTATTGTCGGCTGCAGTGTCGCTTACCATCTATGTAAACTGGGCTGGAAAGATGTAGTGCTGTTAGAGCGTAAATCCATTGCATCCGGGACAACGTGGGCTGCTGCCGGGCTTTTGGGACAGCTCTGGTCCAACGCCGCCCTGACCAAGCTGGCTGTTTACGGTGCCGATCTTTACTCACGCCTGGAAGAGGAAACCGGCCAGCCCACCGGATACCTGCGGCCGGGTTCGATCCGCGTGGCCCAGACCAAGGCCCGTAAGGAAGAATATGACCGCTCCATGCAGATGGCGCGGGCATTCGGCATTGAAATGGAAGAAATCAGCCTAAATGAGGCCAAAAAATTGTTTCCCCTGCTTTATACGGACGATCTCGAAGCCGCCTGGTTCCAGCCCAACGACGGTCACACCAATCCTGAAGACACGACCCAGGCATTGGCCAAAGGGGCCCGGACGGGTGGCACCCGCATCATCGAGGATGTCAAGGTTACCGACATTGAATTCCAGCAGGGTATTATTTCGGGCGTGAACACCATCAAAGGGGTCAAGACCGACCAAGGGGATATATCCTGTGAATTTCTGGTCAATTGCACCGGTATGTGGTCGCACAAACTTGGCAAACTGCTGGGCATCACTTTTCCCCTGTACGCTGCCGAACACATGCATATGACCACCAATCCCATTGAGGGAACCTACAAAGGCATGCCTTATCTGCGCGACATGGATGGTTATATCTATATCAAGGAAGAGATGGGCGGCCTGCTCATGGGCGGCTTCGAGCCCGTGGCCAAACCGTGGGGCATGCAGGGCATTCCGGACAACTTCAAGTACACCCAACTCCAGGAGGACTGGGACCAATTCGAAATATTCATGAAAACAGCCGTTCAAAGGGTTCCGGCTTTTGAAGATGCCGAAGTTAACAGCCTCACCACGGTACCGGAGAGCTTCACTCCGGACACGGCCTACATGTTGGGTGAGGTACCTGGCTGCAAAAACTTTTTCGTGGCCACGGGGATGAATTCGGTGGGCATCACCAGCGCCGGTGGTGCGGGCAGGGCCCTGGCCCAGTGGATAGACCAGGGTTACCCGGAGGAAGACCTGTGGGCTGTGGATGTCCGGCGCTTCTATGGCTGGCAGCGTAACAGCCGCTACCTCAACGACCGAATCATCGAAGCGGTCGGCAACCTCTACGCTGACCACTGGCCTTTCAAGCAGCCCGAAACCGCCCGCAATGTCCGCCAGACGCCCTTTCACGACCGGTTGGCAGAACGCGGCGCCTGTTTCGGCGTGGTGGCCGGCTGGGAGCGCGCCAACTGGTTTGCCCCCGATGGCGTTAAAGCGGAATATGAATATAGCTGGGGGCGCCAGAACTGGTTCGAACATTCGGCTGCCGAGCACATGGCGGTTCGTGAAAATGTGGGCGTGTACGATCTTTCCTCCATGGCCAAGTTTTTGGTTCAGGGCCGTGACGCTTTAAATGTTCTGCAATTCCTCTGCTGCAATGATGTGGATGTGGCCGTCGGCAGGGTCGTCTACACGCAGATGCTAAATGAACGGGGCGGCATCGAGGCCGACATCACGGTCACGCGGCTGGCTGAAGACAAATTTTTCATCGTCAGCCCGGGCGCCTGCGGAGTCCGGGACTTCGACTACATCAACCGTCATATCGGTCCGGATAATTTTGCCACCCTGACCGAGGTGACCTCGGGCTACACCATGCTCGCCGTCATGGGGCCCCGGTCGCGGGATCTTCTGCAGACCCTGACCGATGCGGACCTGTCCAACGAGGCCTTCCCCTTTGCCACCGCCCGGGAAATCGATATCGCTTACGCAAGACCGCTGACCATCCGGATGTCCTTTGTCGGGGAACTGGGATGGGAGCTGTACATCCCTTCGGAATTCTCGAACAATGTGTTTGATGCCCTGATGGAGGAAGGCAAATCCTTTGATCTCCGGCTGGTGGGCCTACACGCCCTGGATTCACTGCGCCTGGAAAAAGGGTATAAACACTGGAGCGCTGATATTACACCAGATCAGACACCTTACGAGGCAGGCCTGGGGTTCTGCGTCAAACCGGACAAACCGGCATTCCTGGGCCGGAAAGCCCTGGCCGATCAAAAGGCATCCGGTTTGAAACGCAAACTGGTAATGTTTTCCATCAAAGACCCCGAGCCTCTGGTCTATCACGACGAACCCATTTATCGCGACGGGGAGTTGGTCAGCGAAAATACCCACGGGGCCTATTCGCACATGATTGGCTGCTCCATCGGCATGTGCTGGCTGAAGCATCCCGAAGGCATCGACGATGCGTGGATCATGGCGGGCAAGTACGAAATCAATGTCGCCGGAAAGATGTTTCCCATCAAAATTCATCTCGAACCGGTTTATGATCCCAAGAGCCAACGGGTCCGGATGTAACCGACAGAAAGGAGGGGTACGTTATGCATGATTGGTATACCAAAAAGCTGGCCGAGTATGCTGTCAACGCACGATTCGAAGACTACCCTGGCGACGTCATCGAGCGGGTGAAGATACTCATTCTCGATCTGATCGGCTGCATGTTCGGAGGATGCCAGACATCCCTGGGAAAGGCTATCGTGACCCCCTTGACATCCATGGGGGGGCAGCCGGAAGCCACCATCGTCGGCGGCGGAGTCAGGGTGCCCACCATCCAGGCGGCCTTCGCCAACGGGACCACCGCTAACGCCCTGGATTATGACGACACTCTGTTGGGTATCGGTCACCCCGGTGCATCCGTCATACCGGCCGCTCTGGCCATCGGTGAGTGGAAGCGCGCCTCCGGAAAAGATGTCCTCAACGCTATTTTGGTGGGTTACGATGTCGGGGACCGGATCGGCATGGCCATCCAGCCCAGCTATGAAAGGCTTCAGAAAGTCTGGGGGGTGGGCACCTGGCAGACCCTGGGGGCGGCAGCGGCAGCGGCCAGGGTGCTCAACATGGACCTGGATAAAACCTTGAACACCTACGGCGTAGCCGGGGCGACGGCTCCCTTACCGAACACCCAGAAATGGGGCTGGGATCGATCCGAACGGCCGATCCACTGGGTCAAGGAGCCCACCGGATGGCCTTGCTGGACAGGCACGACAGCGGCTGTCCTCGCAGACAACGGCTTCATCGGCAACCGGTACATCCTGGATGGCGACAACGGTTTCTGGATCATGGCGGGATCGGACCAATGCGATTATGAACAAATGACTCGGGGATTGGGCCGCGAGTTCGAAGTCGTTGATAGCATCGCTATCAAACCCTATTCGTCCTGCCGCTGGCAGCATGCCGCCCTGGATTGCGTCAAGGAATTGAAGCGGGAACATGATCTTAAGCCGGAGTCCATTGAGGAGGTGGCGATCAATTCCTTTGCATGGGTAAAGACACATGAGGTGTATAACCCGTCGGATATGGTCGATGCGCAATTCTCGATTCCCTATACCGTCTCCATGGTGCTGCTGGATGAACACCCGGGTCCCGCCTGGTACACGCCGGAAAATCTGCAAAGCGACACCGTCGCTAAGATCATGAAAAAAGTCAAGGTGGAAACCGATCCGGAAATCGACCGGGCCTATTTTGACGATGACAAGATTGGGGCCCGTGTCCAGATTACCACCACGGCCGGGGACCGGTTCGAAAAATTTATCGGGGTGCCGTCCGGCGATCCTCAGCGCCCCATCAGCCAGGGAGAAATCGAAGACAAGTTCAGAAACCAGGCCCTGTATTCGCTTGAACCGCATCAGGTCGACCCAATTATCGAAACCATTTATCGGTTTGAAACCATCGAGGATATATCCGCTTTTATGCCGTTGTTACAGGGCTCTTGATCAATTGATTTTAAGAAAGGAGGAAGGTGGGTGATGGTGTAACACAGGAGGGTGCACTTCAATCAGCAAGCAACGATGACAAAGGAGGAGGACAAAATGAATAGAAAATGTACGTGGCTCGTGATCGTATTGGTTGCCGTTTTTGGCTTATCACTCATTGTCGGAGAGGGCATGGCAGCCGAAAAAGTGTTTAAACTTGGAATTTTAGGACCATTCACCGGTCCTGCTGCAAAAAGCGGTAATGAGATGAAGGATGCTGCAGCCATGGCCATCGACGAGATCGGTGGAAAAGTCGGCGATTACAAGATCGAACTTGTTTACATCGACGATCAGTCGGACCCGTCCAAGGGCACCAGCGCCTATGCCGAGGCCATTGAACGCAAAGGCGTTCAGGCCGGCATCCTGAACTGGAACACGGCCGTTAGTGTGGCCATTCAACCCATGCTGGCCAAGTACAAAGTACCTCATTTCTTCTGCATGGGCGCTGGCAAGGCTGTCAATGACAAGTGGGAATCCTTACCGCCCGATGATCGCTACCTGATCATGAAAGGCTGGCCGATTCCCCAGAAACTCGTAGTGGGCTACGTGGACCTGTTGAACCATGCCGAACAGAATGGCATCTGGAAACCCAAAAAGAAACTGGTCGCTCTCTGGGGTGAGGACACCGACTGGGGCCGCAGCCTGGTAGGCGGCATGGCCAAAGGTCTGAAAGAAAACGGCTGGGAGATTTATACCGAAGAGTATTTCGATCTGAAGAAAACCGATTTCTACCCCTACATCAACAAATGTAAAAAGGCCGGCGTCACACTTTTGGCCGGTTCCAGCTCAGGTGTGGCCTCGGTTTCGGCCATCATTAAACAACAGCGTGAAATCGGCTTCAAGGGCCTGGTTATCGCCGACGGCCTTGGCTGGGTGGGGGATTGGTACAAAATGACCGGTCGCGCCTCCGATGGCGTACTGGACATGCAGCCCCAACTGGCCACTCCAGCCCAGCAGGCCTGGGTGGAAAAGTTCAAAAAGCGCTTTAAATACAACCCCAGCCCGTCGGCCGCAGGGCAGTCCTACGATTATGCCCATTATTTTGTCAAAATCGCCAAACGTGCTATTGAAAAATATGGCGAGCTCAACAGTGAAACCATAACCAAAGTCGGGCGTGAAGAGGTCGCCGAAGGCAAGTTGACCTTCACCCGTTCAGACGGAGCCTTGGTCCACGCGAGTTATGGTACCGATGCGGCCAGTCGACCGGATCCCAAAATAAGCCCGGCCGACTTTTTCTTTCCCGTCATCCAGTATAAAAACGGTGCGGGCGTCAACGTTTTCCCGGAAGATGTTAAACAGGCAGACCTGATGGTACCCTGATCGTCATGCAGAGCGGCGGCGCCCGCCGCCGCTCTCAACATTTCATGATTTGGATAATTCATTATGAACCTATTGGAGACCAAGCACCTGAGTAAACGATTCGGGGGGCTGGTGGCGGTCAACGAGGTCAGCCTGCATGTGGAAGCCGGCGAGATTTTGGGCCTGATCGGCCCCAACGGGGCCGGGAAAACCACGCTGTTGAATGCTATGGCAGGCTTGAATCCCCCGACATCCGGAGAGGTTTTTTTTCGCGGAAAGAAGGTGACCGGACTGCCGCCGGAGGGCATGTGCCATTTGGGGCTTTCACGGACTTTTCAGATTCCCCGCCCGTTCCCCAAAATGACGGTTTTGGAGAATGTCATGGTGGCGACAGTGTTCGGAAAAAGGCGCAGCCGGGAGGTCGACCCTGTTCGGCATTGCATGGATATGCTTGAATTTGTCGAATTTTCCGTGGCGGAAGACACGGTATCCGAAATGCTGAACGCCT
>JAOZRT010000321.1 GCA_029940035.1 Desulfobacterales bacterium | reverse complement strand
CCTACGGATTCGAAGTCCGGCGCTCTATCCAGCTGAGCTACGGGCGCAAAGCGTTATACCTGGTTCAAAATGGCTGCACATACCTGATAAGCCAATTCGAGCTATCTGTTACCGGATTGGTCGGGATATTGCAAGAAGGTATTGGATCAATGCTTTTTAGGCCCTCCCCCTAACCTCCTCCCGAGATAGGAGGGAATTAAACACCGGAGAGATTAAATCGTTATCGTCAGGTTTGGTTGAAAATCAGGGTTCAAGGCGTCAGGCACATAGCCCCGCGGATTGCAGATGATCCTGGTTTTTCCGATATGGTAATCAAAGCTGTCGTGGGTGTGTCCGTGAATCCATAAGCATGGTTCGTGATTGAGTATAAAGTCTTCCAAATTCGAGGCAAACGCCGGCGTGAGGGGGTGGCCCTGAAACCTCTCAGGAATTGACTGGATTGATGGTGTACTGTGTGTGATCACGATCGATTTTTTCGGGATTTACGGTCTTGATAAATTCCTTTAGTTTCTTGACCGATTGTTTATGGTGGGTCACTGTTTCACCGGGAGTCAGCACCTGGGTGGTTTTGCCGTTCCTGAAATGAACGTTTCAAATTAGGCTCAAAAGGAAGCGATCTGCGGATACCACGCGGACATCATCCTTTAGAATGTCAACTCCCGGTTTTCTAACAACTTGATAGCAGTGGGGGATGTCGAGCTTATGTTTATAATAAAGCAGCGTCGGTGCAACATTAGTTTCGTTGACCTTGACTTCCACTGCAAACCAGGGCTTGCCATCAATGGTAAACAGAAAATCGACTTCCTTTTTTTCAGCACTTCTCAGATAATATAATTCGGACCTGTAGCCCTCATGGTCGTAAAGGAAATGGGCAAATTTCATCAGGTGGGAACCAATGAAGTTTTCAAAGCGGGCGCCTTCATCAGGTATTTCCGACCAATCCCAAAGATACAGTTTGGCCTCCTTCTTAAGTGAGCGGAAGCGTTTGCTCACAAAAGGAAAAATGCGGAAACAATAATAGAAAGATTCTAGTATTCCCAGCCAATTGGTGATTGCCCTGTGGCTCACCTGGAGGTCCTCCCTAATCGAGTTCAGTGACAACCTTGACCCGGCCCGGGAGGGCAGCACGTCACCTAAAAGCTGCATGTTGACAATGTCACGCACCTGTCCGGTGTCACGAATATCCTCACGAAACAATCTATCTATTTTTTCATTATGCCAGCGTCTCAAGCTCCGGGAACTCTGCTCTATAAATGGTTCCGGGAATCCGCCAAATTGTAATAAAGGCACCAGCAAATCCTTTCCATGGTTGTCGGGGATGTTCAATGGATTGAATATGCTGATTTCTGAATTCATCCGGCAGACCTCGGCCAGTGAAAAGGGGTGCATACGGTAATAATGATAGCGGCCAAGCATGGAATCACCGCCTTTACGATATATATCGAGGCGGGCGTTGCCGGTTACAAGAAAACGAAACCGGCTCTGCAGCACATCGTAATAACCCTTTACCAACTGTTTCCATTTCCGGTATTTATGGATTTCGTCGAAGATAAGTATATCAGCATCACCGGGCCAGATACCACTCATGATGGACTGCCGGTGATCTCGATTGTCCCAATTAAAGTAGCCGGCGTGTTTAAAATGCCGGGCGATAATTTTGCGGGCAAATGTAGTTTTGCCGACTTGGCGGGGGCCACCCACAAAGACCATTTTGCGGGCAAGGTCCTCAAGGACGGCATTAGTGAGATAGCGTTCGATTGCCATGATTGTTTTTCGAGGCCTTTATCTTGAAAATAGATACCGGCCACCTGAGGCCGGTGGGTGATTGTAAGTATAGTAACAGATCAGGGCAAAAATGTTCATTTGCATTTCGTGCCAGGGAATCGTTTCCCCCTTCACCCGCCAAGGGAGAGGAGCTTGCGATTTGTTCCAGGCGGAGTTTAGACCGGTACAACGATCCGAAAACATGTGTCAAACTTAAAAAAAAGATCGCCAGTGTCCGGAACGGACACTGGCGATCTTTTTTATGGGGTGAGTGATGGGACTTGAACCCACGGCCACTTGGGCCACAACCAAGTGCTCTACCACCTGAGCTACACCCACCATAAAACGGTTGCGTTTTAAAAATATAAAACTACCAGAAGGATTTCCACATTTCAAGTGGAAAAATTATGTTATTTTTAAAATTTGGAGTGTTTGCATCAGCTTTGACCTGATTTGAGCGATTGTCGAGGTCGCCGTATATACAAGGAAGATGCTGTTTCGCTATCCTTTATATTTTTTTGTGGGAATATGTAGAAAATAGAGGAAGTGCTATAATATCGAATATTATTACAACATGTTAAATGTTGTTTGCCATGTTGTTTATACAGCATTGGGGTTTATTTATTGACCGTTAATACCTTCTGCTATACAATTATAGGTTGTGAAAATCGATAATATTTTAAAAAGCACAAGCATCCTTAATTTTATTGGTTGCACGTTAGGATCTGAAACCATTGATAAATTTTAGCATCATGATCATGCGGGTCATTCTGGGAGTGTTTTTTGCCGTCATGCTCACCCGTTTTTTCTACGGACGGGTAGATCCGGTGTGGGTGGCAGGCCTGGCCATATTCCTGGTGGGAATGTCCTACGTCACGGAATACTTCCGCAAACGAAAGCGCGATAAATGAAACAGATCATATTAGGCACAGCCGGGCACATCGATCATGGTAAGACGAGCCTGATCAAAGCGGTCACCGGCGTCAACACCGACAGGTTGAAAGAAGAACAGGCCCGGGGCATTACCATCGAGCTCGGGTTTGCCTCCATGGACCTGCCTGGCGGCTGGCACCTGGGCATTGTGGATGTGCCGGGTCATGAGAAATTTGTGAAAAACATGGTTGCCGGCGCCACGGGCATCGACATGGTGGCCATGGTGATCGCCGCGGACGAAGGCGTGATGCCCCAGACCCGCGAGCACATGGAAATCTGCGCTCTTTTAGGTATACAGCACGGATTGATCGCACTCACCAAAACCGACCTCGTGGATGAAGAGTGGATGGAACTGGTTATTGAGGACATCCGGGATTTTTCCAGGGGCACCTTCCTGGAGGATTGTCCCATTATACCCGTGTCTTCCGCCACCGGCGAGGGCATACAGGCGTTTATCGACACCCTGGACGAGTTGAGTGCCGCTGTGCCTGAAAGGCCGGTCACCAACCTGTTTCGATTGCCCGTGGACAGGGTGTTCACCATGAAGGGCTTCGGGACGGTCATTACCGGGTCGCTGGTTTCCGGCAGGGTCAAGGTGGGCGATACCATTACGATTTACCCTTCCATGATCACTTCCAAAGTGAGGGGTGTCCAGGTGCATAACGAAAGTGTGGAAGAGGCCGGCCCGGGCATGCGCACAGCCATCAATTTCCAGGGACTCGAAAAGGCGTCGGTGAACCGGGGGGAGGTTATTTCCACACCGCAATCCTTGAAACCGAGCTACATGGTGGACGTGTCCCTGCATTTTTTGAAAAGCAACCACAAGCCAGCCAAGAACAGAACCAAGGTGCGCTTCCACACAGGCACGAGCGAGGTGTTCGGCTATCTGGTGCTGCTGGACCGGGAGGAACTGCAACCCGGGGAAGACATTGTGGCCCAACTGCGCCTGGATACCCCCGTATCCCTTGTCCGGGATGACCGTTTTGTCGTCAGGAGCTATTCGCCGGTGCGCACCATTGGCGGGGGCAAGGTTTTAAATCCGGTTCCGCAGAAGCACAAGCAGTTCCAGCAGGATGTGACCGAGGGGTTGCAAGGGTTGATCGACAGTCCGCCGGAATGGGTGGTTTCCTTTCACGTGCAGGATGCGGATGTGGCCGGGGTGACATTCTCCGACCTGGTCATTATGACCAATTTGCCTGAAAAGAAACTGACGTCCATAACCCAGGGGCTATCCTCGACACGGGAAATCATCCAGATCGACAAAGAAATGCGCCTGTTCGTGCATAAAAATGTATTTGAATCCCTGCAGGAGAAAACAGCGTCATCACTTGAAAAATATCATCAGGCCAATCCCCTGAAGGCCGGCATGTCCAAGGAAGAGCTGAAAACGAAGTTTCCCATGAGAGCCGCCGACAAGCTGTTTAGCGCGGTGATGAATCAGATGCTCAAAGCCAATGCCATCATTCAGGAGGGGGAGGTCGTGAAACTGGCCGGGCACAAGGTATCCCTGGGCTTTGACCAGGAGACTATCAAGGAAAAGGTGCTGGGCATTTACCGGAAAAGCGGGCTGACGC
Source organism: Desulfobacterales bacterium (assembly GCA_029940035.1). GTDB lineage: Bacteria > Desulfobacterota > Desulfobacteria > Desulfobacterales > B30-G6 > JAJDNW01. The sequence goes on along the minus strand of JAOZRT010000321.1, from coordinate 865 downwards.
CGCCGTATTTCAAGGAAGTAACCAAAACCCTGGAGGTTGATCCGGCTGTGGCCAAAGATGTCCTCATGCTGCTGGTGAACGAAGGCACCATGATCAAGGCCAAGGAAGAACTGTTTTTTCATGTGGAACCCTACGAGAGTTTGAAAAAGCGTTTGGTCGATTTTCTGACGGCCAACGCAGAGATCACCACACCCCAGTTCAAGGAGATGACCGGGGTTTCTCGCAAATATATCATTCCCCTGCTGGAGTATTTTGATGCTAAAAACGTCACCATCAGGGTGGGGGACAGCAGGAAGTTGAGAAAAGGATGACCATAATTAGTAATAATTATAATCATATAAACAGGGATAAATGTATTTATGAAAGACAAGAACAATACGAGTAAAGGTGCCAATGCCGGCTTTGGAAGCTTTGCCGCCAAACAGATGCTGCCCCTTGTTATAGCGGCGGTGGCGGTCATGGCCGCCTTGTGGATCGCCATACAGTATTTTGAAGAGTCTGATCAGAATCAGAATGCCCCGCACCAAAGCGCTGTGTCGCAAGATGCCGGGGCTCATGTGGCAAACCCTGAAAACATGCATGTGGTTGGGGATGACCATATCGTAGAATCGAGCCATGTACAGGAAGCGGCGTCGGCCGAAAGCACGCACTCAGAGGCCGTGGAAACGGGTACGCATGTTGCGGAAAAACTACAGGAACCCGAGGCGCCCCGCATGGCAGACCACACAGCGGCCGATGATAATGGGCATGCTTCTGCCAATGGCTCGGGGACTTCTCATGTACAGTCATCGAAAGCGCTAACCGCCGGGCATGGCGGTGAACAAGCAAAAACCTATCCCGTGGCGGGGATGGCTTTTGTAGATGC
>JAOZRT010000320.1 GCA_029940035.1 Desulfobacterales bacterium | reverse complement strand
AGAGCAGAAATCTTAGCCGCAGACCCCGGTGAAACAAAAGACAGAACGGGTTTCACTGGGCAGGCACTCGCAGACGACCGCAGACAAAACATTTATCATGTCGCTTCGCGACTGCATAATGCCGATAGCAATTTAAAATATTGATGCCAGAAGCGCATTGCTTTTCGCAAGTATTTTTAAACGTCCGCGGTTGTCTGCGGCTAAAAAAAAGACAGAGGACGAAAGTCAGGTTGAGATAAATCTATTAAAAAGTGACAACTTTTGATCAGGACTTGACCATCCCGGAAGCCAGGGTGTCAGAAGACAAAGGCCAGAGGACTACCGATCACCGACTACTGACCGCCGACCACATACTGTTGTTGGCATAAAAGTTGATGACACGTTTAAAGGATCCTAAAGATGATAAAAAACAAAGTGGAACTCCTCTCCCACGGCCACAGGGAAGCCCGGGAAAAAGCCCTGGACATCGTTACCCATGCTCTGCAGGCCTGTGACCCTTTCAAGGCTACCCTGAATTTTGTCAAGCTTGACGGCAGCCGCTTGTCGGTGGGGGACCAGGTTCTTGACCTCGATTGTTTCAAGCGCATCTTTGTTATCGGGGCCGGCAAAGCAACCTATCTGCAAGCCGCGGCCCTGGAAAAAATCCTTGGGGACCGCATTACCGGCGGCCTCGTGGTAGTGAAAGATGGCCAGAAAGGACCCCTGGAACGGATCCCAATCACGGAGGCATCCCACCCGGTGCCCGACCAGCGGAGTTTCGATGCATGCCGGGAAATTCTGGAGATTGCGGATGAGGCCGGTACCGATGACCTGGTCATCTGCGCCATGTCCGGCGGCATATCCTCCCTGTGCATTCAACCCGTAGAAGGGATATCCCCGGCCGACAAAATAGAGGTGAACCGGCTCATGGTCCATTCCGGGGCGGACGTCACCGAAATCATGTCCGTGCGCCGTCACCTGTCCCGCGTCAAAGGGGGGCGCCTGGCAGAAAGGATACAGCCTGCCGTGGCCGTGGCGCTCACCGTTTCCGATGCCATTGGCGACCCCATCGAGTGGAACACGGACTGGACGAGCCCTGATTCATCCACGTTCGAAGATGCCGTGCATATCCTGAAAAAGTATGCTGTGTGGGATATGTGCCCCAAGGTGGTAAAGGCGTATTTCTCGGCGTTCGATGCTGCCAAAGAGACGCCCAAATCTTTGGCGGGCTGTGAAATCCACACCCAGATGACCGTCAGAATAAAAGATTTGTGGACGGCCGCCGTCCAGAGAGCCTCGGAGATAGGCCTGACGCCGCACTTGCTAACCACAACGCTCTGTGGCGAAAGCCGGGAAGTCGGCAGAACGCTGGCCACCCTGGCCACGGAATCGGCAGCCACCGGAAATCCGTTCCAACCCCCCTGTGCCCTGATTGCGTCTGGTGAAACCGCCGTCAGGGTAATGGCAGATAAAAAGGGGCTGGGAGGCGCCAATCAGGAATTGGCAGCCGGCGCGTCCCTGAACCTGGACAGGCGCCACTGCATTGCAGTTTGTGCCCTGGACACGGACGGCACGGACGGTCCCACGCACCTGGCCGGGGCTCTGACAGACTATTCCACCGTCTTGCGGGCCGCGCAAAAAGGGCACGATGTGTACAACGTTCTTCTGAAGCACGATATTACGCCGCTGCTCATGGAACTCGACGATGCCGTGGACACCGGGTCAACCGGGACCAATGTCAACGATCTGGTGGTGATGGTGGTCATGTAAAAGATCGATCTCACTCATCCACCGGATGAGTGAGATCGATATTTTACTGGCAGTATCCCTGTGCTTTAACGGTCTCCAGGGTTTCGCATCTCCCCAGATCACAGGCTTTGCGCAGGTCTGAGCAGGCCCATTCCTGTTCACCCTTTTGGAGCCAGGCCACACCCAACGTGCTGTAGGCAGCGATATTCTGAGGGTCTATTTTCAGGACCCGGTCGCAGTCCTTGATGGCGTGGTCGATCTCACCCTTCTCCAGCCAGACAAGTGCCCTGATGTTGTAGGCTTCGGTATGCAGGGGATTGATTTTCAAAGCGCTTGTACAGTCGGCGATGGCTTGATCGTATTGACCCTGGCGGTAATGGATGATGCCCCTGTAGTAGTAAGCAGATACAAGCTGCGGGTCGAGCCTCAAGGCCTTATCGAAATATGTTTTTGCCTGATTGAGCTGTTCCTTTTTGTAATAGGTAAACCCCTGTTTGTAGTAGGCCTCAGCACCTGCGGCGTCTGGTTCAATTTGGCCTTCTTTTTGCTCCGCAACAGCCTGCGGTTCCTTCAACTGAATGGTGTAATGCCGGGAATCGAGGCGGCAGGCGAGATGGGTCTTGTCCGGCGACAGGGTAGTCTCTATCCGATCGAGCACATCGATGGATTCGATGGCCTCAGGGCTGAACAGCAGCAGTTCCCGGTAGCCGGCCTCGTCGTTCATCCAAAGGGCGTTCGGTGTCGTGACGATCTGATGTCCGGCGTCGAGGGCATGCACCCGCACGTCTGCATTGGTGATAAAAAAATCAAACCCCTCCTGTTCTTTGAAACGGGTTCCGAATTCTCTTGCCTGGGTTATTGTGGGGAAAATGCCGGCTTTCAGTCTCAGCCAGTTGGTTCCTTTGACCTCTGTTTTAAAAAAATAAACAAAATACCTTTTGGCTTTCAGCTGATCATAAATGGCAAGCGCTTTTTCCTTGTGGGCCATGGGCGTGGCAGTGAACTGGATGGAGTAGTACTGGCTTTGCTCCGGCAACTTAGCAGACACTTCATTCACGGGCAATAAGCAGCATACAAGCACCAGAAATAGGATTAGACTTTTCATACAACCCTCGATCAACGGCCATGGCGGATATACGTAACGCTTGAGATTCGGAAGAATAACCGCTTGTATAGCATGAATTGAAAATTACCTAAAGTGAGCGTTTTACATTTTAAGCATATTCAAATTTGAATTCTATCTTGTGTTGACCCTATCGTTGCAAAAGCCGGAGAGCTTCAGAGCCAAGGCGTCTGAGGGTGAAGTCGTAGTTTTTTACTTCGAACCCTCAGCAACACAGGATCTGAAGTTCTCCGGCTTTCCCGGAGGGTAAACAATATGGCAAAATAGATGCCATCCTTTGAATTCACCTGGAGGGATATCCAGAAAATGGCGCTATCGCTATGATATTGACTATTATTACAAATTATTATCTCTACTTTGCCATATTGTTTATGCAACCATAGGGTTGAATAGGTTGAGAGCATACATTTTCATGGCCCTATACGTACAACCAGGCATGGCACATTTATTATTACCATCCATTTTTATTTTTTTTCACGCGAATTCACGAAAATATAAAATAAAGATCGCATTCGATATATAATAGCTGATATAGATTTGATGTAATCGTTTTTTATAATTACACACATTATAAACACATATCAGCACAGAAGGGGTTGTGAATCCAGATTTCTTGGGAGAGAGAAACGGCCCCGAATACAACCAAATATTTCTAATGAATGAATTCAAATTTCGAGGATTGCAATGAATCAGAATGATCAGCATCTGCGGCCTACACCCATCATCGACTCGGATCATGAAGCTGTTCAGGCTTTCGCCCACCAGCATGCCGGCAACTCAGGGAACTCTATCGATCAGGCCGTCAGCCTCTATTATGCCGTTCGGGATGGAATCCGATACAACCCTTACAAGTTTGATCTTACTATAAACGGCTTAAAAGCATCAACCACCCTGGCGGAAGGTGAAGCCTGGTGCGTTCCCAAGGCTGCCCTTCTGGCTGCGTGCTGCCGGGTGATGGACATACCGGCGCGCGTGGGTTATGCCGATGTCCGCAACCACCTGTCCACCAAGCGTATGCGCGAAGCCATGCAAACGGATGTGTTTCATTGGCACGGCTACACCACCATCTTTCTCGGTGGAAAGTGGGTGAAAGCAACGCCGGCCTTCAATGTCGAGTTGTGTGAAAAGTTCAGGTTGAGAACACTGGACTTCGACGGGCAAAACGATTCCATCTACCATCCCTTTGATTTGGACGGCAACAGGCATATGGACTATATCCTGTTCAGGGGGGAATATGACGATGTGCCCCTGGAGGAGATGCAGGAAACGTTCGAAGAGGTCTACAACCGCTTGTCCTCTTCAACGGTCGCAGCCAGTTTTGACGAGGATGTTGACCATGAGCAGGCTGTTGATTCTCAAGAAAAGTGAATAACTGTTTTGATAAAAGAAGAATGGATCCGGATAATCTGCCGGAATCTGGCAAGAGCCTATTGTCGTGAGGAAAAATGAAGCTAATTAAAAAAAGAGTTAAACTCAGTCAATTCTTCGGCGTCATCGTTTTTAGCTATTATTTGTTGGGCGCCAGTTTTTGGAGCTTGAACAATGCCGTATTGGGGGGAGCCCTTTTTTTCATCGGGACCGTCATGGTAGCCGTTGGGGTCCTCGGCCGTGTTTGGTGCTTATCCTACATCGGCGGCAATAAAAGGAACATGGTCATTCAGCATGGCCCCTATTCTCTCTGCCGGAATCCACTCTATCTGTTTAGCCTCATCGGCGCCATTGGAATCGGTTTAGCCACCAAAACATTTATCTTCCCTTTGATTATATTCGTCTTTTTTGTGGTTTACTACCCCTTTGTGATCAGAAAGGAGGAAGCAGAACTGAAGCTGAAATTCGGGACTGAGTTCGAAAACTTCATGAAAAAGATCCCATCACGAATCATACCGTCCTTTCGAAACTATGCTGGTCTGGAAAGGACCGAAATAAACCTGAATTCTTTTAGAAAGGGGATATCAGACCTTATTTTTTTTATAATTCCCATCGGCATTTTCCCCTTTATTGAAACACTGCATGCGATTGGTTTGATGCCATTTTTCTATTATATCTACTAATTTGGGAGGTTTGATACACAAAACATAAATTATTGCTGATAATTGTGGCATTTATTCCATAGTCTGCCATGCCGCATATGAAATATAAATTGTTAACTTGTTGTATTAATTGACATAATAAAAAATTGACAAGTGTGCACGCTTATTGCAATAATAATGTAAAATTTGGAGCATTTTTAACGTGTTAACTGTGCTGTTTGTTCATGCCATAACCACCGCTATCAATTTGCTTTGAAAATAAATAAT
>JAOZRT010000319.1 GCA_029940035.1 Desulfobacterales bacterium | reverse complement strand
CTGACCGGCCATGCAGCCCTTTTCAAAGGGGATTACAAGATCGTCAAAAACAGGGGGCCGGTGGGCGACGATGCCTGGCACCTGTTCAACATTGTAGACGATCCGGGTGAAACAACGGACCTCAAGGAAGAGATGCCGGAAAGATTCGAAGATATGATGGCCGCCTATCGCACCTATGTCAGCGACAACAATGTGCTGCCGGTACCCGAAGACTATGAATATTTCAACGCATTGAGGTCCTATGCCACGCGAAGCCAACTGAAAGCCCATTGGCCGGTATATGCTGCCGTGGGGGTGGTCATCCTGGGGCTGATTGGTTTTTTCATCACACGCCGGTTTCGAAAAAAATGAGGTAAGGCTATGACCATAAAAGAAAGCATGGTGAAAACCAACTGGACCCAGACCCCGTTTCTGAACAAGGCGCTTATGCAATTTTTAGACGCATTATGAGCTGGCAGGTAACCATCATCAATCTTGCGGACAAGATGAGCTAAAATTCTCACACGCCTGCGGAGGGGGGTGTGTCATTGTTCACACTATAGTGCTACGAGGGACAATTTTCAGGGCTAAAGCCCTGGCCTACATAGATAATCGATTGATTATTCATCGTTATTGCAATCCATCTGTTTGCTCTATCATGTAGCGCAGGGCTTCAGCCCTGCCAAAGCGGATTGCGCCACAGCCTCCTTCGCTGGAATCGGAACGGCATAATGCCAACCGTGCTCTGTTCAATTTCGAGCCGCGGGCATGGTCCTGCCTACCTCAATAAAACCGAGTTATTGCCTATAATGGACCAATGCCGGGAAAAATTTTTAATAATGGAAATTATATTCTTGACTGATCGTTCCAGTACGGGACAAAGAGTTCTATTGTTGACCGTTCATTCCAAAATAGAGCGCGGCAATCATCTTTTGTGAATTGAGCAGCTATGCACGATCAGACAAAGCACGACCATGGAGACACATAATGGAAAGCAGTTCAGACAGTAATGACCGGGGAGGGCCATACAAACCAAACCGCCGGGAGTTTATTAAACTTATGGCGGCTGCCGGAGCAGGATCACTGGTTGGCGGTTCAAGTCAAGCCGCCTATGCAGCTTCAGGTATGGGCACCCATACGAAACCGTTTTCCCCTTTTAAAAAGGTGCATGCCGAAATTGAAGAGATGTACGCCATATCCAGAGACTACCAGCGCATGCGCCAGAAAAACACCGTATTCAACAGGGGCTTCTGGGACAAAAAGGTCCGGCCGAACTTTCTGGGCAATGTCGCCAAAAAATCAGGGATGATTCCCTTTCCCCAGGAAGGAACCCCGGGATACTCAAAGGTGGATTGGGCCCTTCACTGGGCCGGCTGGGCCGGGCATCGCGCGGGTACCCCCCTGATGGGAGCTGGTGCCAGGAATACCGGCAACTACGATGACTGGGAACGGCACGCCAATCCGAAATTCGAGCCCTATGCTTTTAAGGACAGGGCCGAGGCCGCCAAATACGTCAAACGGGCCGCCAATTTCCTGGGGGCCGACCTGGTGGGCATTGCCCCCTATGATGCACGCTGGACCTACAGCAAGTGGTTTGATCTCGATCCTTCCATTGAGGACACCAAGTCGTTGGAAATCCCGTGGGACAAGATGAAGGAGGTGGAAGGTGTCTTTCCCTTTGAACCCAAATCCGTGATCGCCATGGCCTTTGAAATGGACTATGACGCTTTAAAAGCCCCGGGTTTCTTGAGCGGAGCGGCTGCCGGCCTGGGGTATTCCATTATGCCTGAAGTGTCGTTCAAAGTTGCCGATTTTCTCAACAATCTGGGCTACAAATCCATCCCCACCGGGAATGACACCGGCATGAGCATTCCCATTGCCATCCAGGCCGGTCTGGGAGAATGCAGCCGTATGGGCATGCTGATCACCGAGAAGTACGGCCCCAGGGTCAGACTGGCCAAAATTTATACCGATCTTGAAATGGAATTTGACAAACCAGTCAGTTTCGGTGTGGAGGAATTCTGCAAACGGTGTAAGAAATGTACCGAAGCCTGCCCGTCCAATGCCATCAGCATCGATGATGAACCTTCGGCAACGAGTACCACCGGTTCCATATCCAGCAACAGCGGGGTCAAAAAATGGTACCAGGATGGTGAAAAGTGCATGCTGCAGTGGGACCGCAACGGCGGTACCGGGTGCTCCTTCTGTATTACGGCCTGCCCTTTCAACAAACGCGACACCTGGATCCATGATTTGGCCAAAGTATTGGTAGGCATGCCCGTGGGTAGGGATATCGCCCGCCAATTGGATGACGCCTTTGGGTATGGAAAAAAAACAGACCAAGCTGCCAGGGCATTTTGGGACAAAGAGGTATAATAGGGTTAAGGAGTCATATATGTCGACGTTCGGAATACTTTTTTTTCTTTTGCTGGGCGGGTTTGTTTTCTTTGCCTTTGCAAAGATCATGGCGTTTACGAAATCCAGAAAAAAGGAAAAGCGGTTTCTGGCCATGCTCTACCTCGCGGTGTTGCTGACCGGTTTCGGATTGGCCTGGGCGTACACTAGTTTTCTGGAAAGCGAGCCGTCTGCGGCTTACATGGGGTTGATCGTTTTTGGTGGTTTGGGCCTGATACTGGGGGGGCTGGGAATGTGGAAGGTGACGGCGTCTCAAACAGCGAAACCGGATCAGGTGCATGTTGAAAACAAATCAGATGTTTCATGGCAAAAGGGTGTGGCAATCGTGCTTGTGCTGTTTTTTACTATGACCCTGCCCATGACCTGGTTGTTGAAATCAGTTTCCCGGGTTGTGTCTGACAAGGATCGGGCCGCAGACTTTCTATTTGAAAGCCTGTTGTCGGACAGGGCGCTGCCCGAGGTGATCAGAAAAGCCATGGAATATGAAGCCTGGCTAACCCGCATGGACGACCCGCTTGAACCCCGTGTGATCAAAGCTGCCATCAGCGGAATCGAGCCGGCAGGCATGATCGAACTGTTCGACTACGTTGCGCCGGAAAAAGAACGCAAATCGCTGCTGGATGAAGTGTCAGCCGCCATTTATGCATGGATCCATGGGGACGAGGCATATCCAGTGTTGACGATTCAAACAGGCACCTTTCTCAATAACCTTGAAACCAATGCCGAGAACCTGCTGCCCTGGATATACAAGTCCTTTCCCATACCCGCCTGCAGCCCGGGTCAAATTCAAGAAATTGAACGGGGAGACCATAACAACGACCTTCAAAAACTGGTTTTCTGCGTACCCCCGGAATCGCTGCAGAGGAAAATTGCGCCAATGGGTGCGGCACTCATCAGGGAAAAGCTCCGCGTAAACAATTCGCCGGACAGCATTCATATCGGAGAGAAAATCAGGGAGAAAATCTCTGGGGACAAGCTGTCTGCTGCAAAAAAAAGGATTCGCACCTTCTTTCTTCTGGGATCGGCACTCTGGCTTGTGCCCGTTGTTCTGCTGGCAATTGGATTGCTGCTGGCCGCAAGATCTGTTAAAAGTGCTGTTGCCTGGCTGTCAGGGCCGCTCATTGCCACTGGTTTGTTGGGGATGGTTACAGCATCCTGCCTGCCGGGTTTGTCTTTTCTTCACAGCGTTCCCAGAGACGTGCCTGGCCAAATTCCCGGCTACGCGCTGGGAATCGGCAGAAAGCTCGGCATTGATCTGGCCGTAATGCTTGAGAAGGCTATGTTCGCCCCCTTTCTGTTGATGGCTATCGCTGGTGGATTGCTGCTGGTCATAGCCTTCAGAAAAGAAATTATGCTGCTGACCATCCACACCTGGCATTCATTTGGAATGGTGTTTGGGAGACAGCCTCTTTAAGCAAGAGCCCAAGGTTGCAGCATTTGAGATAACGGGAACCCTTTCGAGACGAGGCCATTGAAGACTCAAGGCTGATCGCCGTCAAAGCCGGTATGAGATAGACTTAGAATAGGCCAATGAATGGAAAGAAGGTGATGACAATGAAAAAAATAAACCGCCGAGAGTTCCTGGGAACTTCTGCGGCCTTAGCCTGTTCGGCGATGCTGCCAGCGGTAGTGCACGCTGGGGAAGCGCTGCAAAGCCCGAGCAAAAGCCTCCCTTATGTGAAGGACTATCGGCCCGGGGTCAACAGTGCCTGGATCAGGAAAGGGACGTTGGAAAAATCATCTGATCTGATCGATGCTGTTCTCGATGCGACGACCGATTTTTCCTGGCTGTCAAAAGGAGACAGGATCCTGATCAAACTGGCCCTAAACTCGGGCAATGAATATCCGGCCACAACCGATCCCTGGGCGCTTGCACAGGTTGTCAGGATTTTAAAAAACAAGGGCGCAGGGGAAGTCCTGGTGGGGGATCAAAGCGGCATTCAGGCGGTGCAGTGGAACAGGGACAGCCAAAGAGGGTCTTCACGGGAACTTTGCCGATCCGCCGGGCTGCTGCAGACCATCGAAGCAAGTGGGGCAACGCCGGTATTTTTTGAAGAAGCCGGTTACGATGCCTATATTCAGACATCCCCGCCCGGGAACCATCACTGGGAAACTCCGCTCTGGATCCCGTCTATTGTAAATCAGGTGGATCATATCATTTTCATGCCCAGGGTTTCATCGCATGTCATGGGCGAGTTGACATCCGGTATGAAACTCGGCGTGGGTTTTTTGAGGGAAGACAGCCGGCGCGTTTTTCACAGTGGTGGTGAAAACTTTTTCGCCATGTATGAGGAGATTGCCCAGGTTCCGGAAATCAGTTCCAGGCTGCGTCTGACCATTACGTCCGGCCGCAAGGTGTTGACCACCATCGGGCCGGATTTCGGTGATGTGACTGAGCCGGAATATGGTCTGGTATTCGCGTCAGAAGATCTGCTGGCCAATGAGATATTCTCCTATGCCTGGCTCTTGTGGAACCGGGAATTCGAAACGTCATATCTTGCCAAAGTGACGAAAGGGAATGTCTCCCGGTTTGGCTCTTTCGTCAACAAGAAGTTTGTTGGAAAATACTGGCCGGAAGATGATGCGGATGTCGAAGGTTTCAGCGTTTTCAGGCCGGGTCATATCTACGATCATCCAGCCATCATGAATTGCATGCAACGCAAAGGCGGTAAACCGATGGGGATCGACTGGAAATCAATCAACGAGATTGACGACCATACGGTTTCGACCTATCTCAAACAGCACATGACGGCATAAG
>JAOZRT010000318.1 GCA_029940035.1 Desulfobacterales bacterium | reverse complement strand
CATATGGTGTTAGAAAAATAGTGATATTGCGACAACATCGTGTAAAGCAATCAAGACTTTGATGACACTCGAACTGGAAATGGTCTTTAGGGGTTAGTACGGTTAAATCTCGCTTTTTATTTTGTTTGGTTTTTTTTGTCATGTCCGATACCTCGTTAATTCCTCTCAATGCCGTAGCGCACGATCTTACGGCGGAGAGTGTTTTTATTAATCCCAAGCTCTTTGGCGGTTTGTAACTTTTTCCAGTTGTTTCCTTCGAGGGCCTGGAGAATTGCGTTTTTTTCTATTTCCTTCAGCGTTATATTTTTGTCTGCAAAGGTGGTATTGATTGCCATCAGAATTTTATCGGGCAGGTGTCGCAAGCGGATCAGCTCTTCCGTACAGAGGATAAAAGCGTGTTCAACGGCATTTTCGAGTTCACGAATATTGCCGGGCCAGTCATAGAACATCAAGGCGGCCATCGCCTCCTGCGTTAATCCCAGAACTTTTTTCTTTTTATCGTGATTGAAACGTTCCAGGAAATGATCAACCAGAAACGGAATATCCTCTTTCCGCTCGGCAAGTTCCGGCAGGGTTAGCTTCATTATATTGACTCGAAAAAAGAGATCTTCTCTGAATTTTTTTTCTTTAACCAGGTTTTCCAGGCTGTGATTGGAGGCAACAACAACCCTGGCGTTGGATTTGGATGGTTTGACAGCCCCCAGGGGTTCATAGACTTTATTCTCTAAAACGCGCAGCAGACGAATCTGCAATGCCGAGGGGACGTCTCCAATTTCATCCAGAAAGATTGTACCGTTCTGGGCGCGTTCGAATCGGCCCGGCTTGTCTGTTTTAGCATCTGTAAACGCACCGGCTTTGTATCCGAAAAGCTCTGATTCGATAAGTGTTTCAGGCAGTGCGCCGCAGTTGACCGGTACAAAAGGACCATTTTTATGCCGGCTGTTGTTGTGAACGGCCTCGGCCAGCAGTTCTTTTCCTGTACCTGTTGGGCCCTCTATTAAAACGGTGCAATTGCTGTCAGCAATCAATTCGAGGGTTGAAAAGATTTCGATCATCTTTTGGTTTTTGCTCACCATTTTTTCAAATGTGTGATATTTTCGAAAAGATTTTTGGAGATTGGAGACGTTGGATAAATCCCTGAAGGTTTCGACACCACCGATCATTTGGTTTTGATGGTCTCTTAGAATCGTAGCATTGACAACGACGGGAATGCGTTTTGAATCCGAGTGGATCATGTAGACTGGGGTATTAAAAACCGGTTTGTTGGACTTGAGGGCTCTCCGGAGCATGCAGTCTGTATGGCAGACGTTGGTTTTGAAGACCTCAAAGCATGGCCGACCGATAGCTTCTTTCCCGGGAATCCCTGTAATTTTTTCAGCCGCTCGATTAAAGAATGTAATCTTCCACTCTAAATCTACGGTGAAGACACCTTCCTCGATACTGTCAAAGATAATTTGACAGTTTTTTTCTATAGAATTTGGAATTCGGCGCATGCATGCCACGGTCGTATCCTATATTGAAATAGATGCCCCCGAGCATACCCGGTGGAATCTATTCCTCATTGATAAAGCTTTCAGGGACGGATTCATATGGCGTTCGACGCTTGTCTCTCAGGGTCCTGGGGTCCTGCATCATCTCCAGTATATCTATGCTTTCTCTCAAGCCCTTGTTGATCCGGCACATTTCTAATGCCATACCAACCACCTGGGCAACGGCCTGGACGAAATTCACGTCGTTCAACGTAAATTCCCAAGGCTCGGCAGTGTAAACGCGCAAGCAGCCGATCAGTTGGTCTCCGATGATGATGGGCGTAGAGAGAATCGAAGCGATACCTTCTTTTTCAGCGGCTTCAGAGTACTGGATCCGCGGATCGTCAGTAACGTCGAAAATCGCGACAGGTTGTCTATCCTGAATTGATGACGCAATCGATCTAAGGGCGTTGATCGGCCCTTTGTAGATATATTCGTCACTCAACCCATAATAGCCGGCCAACTTGAGTTCGTCGCTTTTTTCACTAAATAGAAACAGGGAACATCCCTTGATATTGAGCGCGTGCGTAACCCCCTCCACGCTGATAAGAACGATCTCCTCCGGATCCTGAATTGTAGAGATCGCATTGGTAATACGAACCAAGGATTTGTAATTGATGATGGGTTTTTCCATGACATCCTCCTTTTTATATTTGAAGGGTTGTCGTCTGCCCAAACAACCGGGCATTATAAATGCACTTTCGGATAGTTTATCGTTTAAAAATGCTTTGAGAACATCATCTACCGGACCGCAAATGTACGCAATAACCTGCACGCCTGTCGACGAAAGGGCATTTTCGAGCCTCCATGATATGGCACCGCATATCAATACCTGCACACCGAATTGCGAAACACACTGCGCACGGGCGATGGAATCACTTTGAACTACACTTCTCTCGTTACGTCGTTTTTCCTGACCTTTATCAATATCCACGAGTAAAATACGTGTGGCCACATCGAATACCGGAGAAATTCGATTCTGCTGATAGGGAATTGCAATTCTCATATACCATCAACAATGCAACATTCTTGCCATTTTGCATACACGCAAGATAATCTGCAAAATCAGTTTGTTTTAAAGAAAAAAAGTATTAGTTTGTATATTAGGCGAGCAATTTGCATTGTTAGGAGTGTTAAATACTTGCAATTTGCAATTCTATGTCGGGGGAAACGATGGCTACAAAGATTATAAAAAAATATCAGGAAACCATCCTCAACTCAATCAATGAAGGCGTTTTCACTGTCGACATAAACTGGCAAATTACATCCTTTAACCGAGCGGCTGAAAAGATAACCCAAGTTCAAAAAAGTGATGCCATCGGCCGACCTTGCTGTGAAGTTTTTCGAGCCAGCATCTGTGAAAATGACTGTGCACTGAAACGAACCTTGGCCACCGGCAAACCAACGTTTAATATTTCGGCCAGCATTGTCACCAAATCCGGCCAGCAGATTCCAATCCGCTTGTCGACAGCACTCCTTAAGGAAAGAGATGGAACTCTCGCCGGTGGGGTTGAAACATTTCAGGATCTGACCCAGATCGAACAGCTTCGAAAAGAGTTGGAATCGCGCTATACATTCGAGGACATTATCGGTCGCAGTCAGGCTATGATGAACCTTTTCAAAATTATGCCCCAAATTGCTGAAAGCGACAGCACCGTATTGATCTTAGGGGCCAGCGGGACTGGCAAAGAGCTTTTCGCACAGGCCATTCACAATCTTTCCTACCGAACAAATAAACCATTTGTAGCGGTCAACTGCGCTGCATTGCCTGACACACTGCTGGAATCCGAGCTTTTTGGCTATAAAAAAGGTGCCTTCACCGATGCCAAAAAAGACAAACCCGGGCGGTTTGCGTTAGCCCAAGGTGGCTCCATTTTGCTAGACGAAATCGGAGACATTTCATCTGCAATGCAAGTTCGACTTTTACGTGTGCTTCAAGAAAAGCAGATCGAACCTTTGGGCTCAGTCCAACCGATCAAAATCGATGTACGCGTAATATCCTCTACAAATCAGGATCTGGAAGATTTGGTGCGTGAAAAGAAATTTCGCGAAGATCTATTCTATAGAATTCAGGTGGTTCAATTAAAATTGCCCGATCTCCAGCAAAGGCGCATGGATATTCCCATTCTAATCGATCACATGATAGCTAAGTTTAACAAACTCAAGGATAAAAATATCGTTGGGGTATCGGGAGAGGTGATGCAATGCATGATGGCGCATGATTTTCCCGGCAACGTCAGAGAGTTGGAGAATATTGTCGAGCACGCATTTGTGTTGTGTCAAAGTGGCCTGATTGAAACGCACCATTTGCCATCGGAACTCTGCGTGGATAGTGCTATGATAAACGGTGAATTCACAGACACAAAATCACTTAAATCCATGGAAAAGGCCATGATACATGAGGCGTTGCACCGGCGCAAAGGCAACCGCAAGCAAGCGGCAAAAGATCTTGGGATTGACTATAGTACGCTTTATAGAAAAATAAAGGGTTTAGAAATTGAAACGCCTCCCACCGATGGGCGAAGCAATAAAAAGTAGCATTGCAGATTGCAATTGTACACTACCTGATTATGTACCGGCCGTTTATTCATCACGACAATTCAAAGGTGCCTGCCGTCCAAAATCGTTTCACTATGTTATGGAATGAGACGTTTTCACTTCTTTGGTGAAAATCTTGCCCACCTGTTGCCTGGCTGGTTTACCCGCTTGTAGTCTATCGGACTAAAATTCCAATCGTTGCAGCCCGATGAACCGGAATTTCCGTAGATCCAATCCATGTTATATTTATCCCATCATTTTTAACCATTGGCACTATTTTTGCTGCAGTAATTAGAAAATAGCGGATGAAGCCATGCGTGGTCTTGGTGCAGGTAACTTTGGTGGGTAAAAATTGTTAAGAAATGATAAAAATAGGTCAACCAATCAAGAATATAAAGTTCTTGTTGCTGTGGATTTTTCTCTATGCTCAGTTCATGCACTTAAAAGCGCCAAACTTATAATGGGGAGAAAGCCGGATTATATTTGTGTCCTGCACGTAATTGATAACGATTTTGTGGAGAAATGCATATCCAGCGGACTTGGCACTGCATCTCAAATCCAAAAGACCTTGTTTATGGAGGCCAAGGGAAGGCTAAAGAAATTTCTTCAGGACCAAAACTTAGCAACCAATTCGATCGAGATGGAGGTTACTAAAGGAACGCCTTTTCTTGAGATCAATAGAAAGGCAATCGAGAAAGACGTCGATATTGTAATTATGGGAACACATGGTACATCTGGAGATATGAAAACGATATTCTTTGGCAGTACCACCGAAAGAGTCCTTCGATTTATAAAGAAGCCGGTTCTTTGTGTTCCCATTGAGGAAGACCGCAAAGAAGACTAACGAAGTTGTCATGATCTGTCCGAACCGTTCATGTCGTAGGAGAATTTACCCTATGGTTGCATAAACAATATGGCAAAGTAGAGATAATAAGTTGTAATAATAGCCAATATCATAGCGATAGCGCCATTTTCTGGATATCCCCCCAGGTGAATTCATCCGGCTTCGCTCTTCGAGCTACGCCGAGACAAGAAGGGTGGCATCTATTTTGCCATATTGTTTACCCTCCGGGAAAGCCGGAGAACTTCAGAT
>JAOZRT010000317.1 GCA_029940035.1 Desulfobacterales bacterium | reverse complement strand
ATTTTAACCAAAAGGCTATTGTGATAGATATGATAGACACGCCTTCAATACAAATCATAATGGATGCCGCCGGCACGGGCATCATGTCCGTAGATGCCCAGGGCACCATCTGCTACTGCAATGCCCAGGCATCGACCATTCTGGACTATGAAGTGGACGGCACCATTGGTGAACACATTTCCGTATCCTACCCCAATCTGGCCCAACAGGTGAGCCAATGTCTGGATACCGGAGAGGCGCAACTCGGCAGGCACATGCAGACCAATGGGAAGGAGCTTGTCCTGGACATTACCCCCATATTGGAAGGGGAGGCTGTCCAGGGTGCGGTCTGCTGCATCAAGGACATGAACGAGTTTGAGCAGGCCGCCCTGCAGCTGGAATCCTATAAACGCCTCAACAAGCAGTTCGAGACGGTTTTCAACGCATCCTCAGACGGCATCTGGGTTCTGGACAACACCGGCGTGATCATCGACGTCAACAGCACGGCCCAGAATTATATCGGCATCACGGCCGAAGAGGTCATAGGCAAGAATATCGAGCACCTGGTGGAACAAGGCTATATGGACAGGGCTGTGACACCCGAGGTCCTGTCTAGCAAACGACAGGTCAACCTGCTGCAGTATGTGAACAAAACCAAAAAATATGTGTTGGCCACCGGGACCCCGGCTTTTGACGAAAACGGGGAGATTGCCCTGGTGGTTGTCAACGAACGAGACATGACCCGCCTCAACGATCTCCTGGAAAAACTGGATGAAACCCGCCAGGTGTCCAACAAATACAAGGAAGAGCTTACGGAACTGAGGCTGATGGAGCTCAAACGCGGGGAAATTGTCGCTGAAAGCCGGGCCATGAAACAGGTGCTGAAAACAGCCCTAAAGCTGTCCCACATGGATGTTTCCAATATACTGATCCAGGGGGATTCCGGGACCGGCAAAGGGCTTCTGGCCAAATTCATTCACCAGCAGAGTCATAGGGCCGACAAACCCTTTATCCAGATCAACTGCGCGGCGCTGCCGGAAAACCTGCTGGAGGCAGAGCTGTTCGGCTACGAGAAAGGGGCTTTTACCGGCGCACATCAGAAGGGCAAGGCCGGCTTGTTCGAATTGGCCCATGAGGGGACGCTGTTGCTGGATGAGATCGGAGATCTCCCCTATGCTATGCAGGCCAAACTTTTGAAATGTCTTGAAGATCTGGAAATTATGCACTTGGGCGGTCTCAAACCCATCAAGATCGACTGCATTGTCATTGCCGCCACCAACCAGGACCTGGAGACCCTGGTGGCAGAGGAAAAATTTCGCAAGGATCTCTATTACCGCCTTAACACCTTCAATTTCAGGATACCGGCCCTCAAGGAGCGCCCCGAGGATATTTTCGAACTGGCCAACATGTTTCTGGCCAAATACAATCGCACTTTCAAGCAGGACAAACGGCTTTCATACCGGGCCATAGAGGTCCTGGAGTCGCATGATTTCCCGGGCAATGTGCGCGAGCTGAAAAACCTCATAAAAAAGGCCGTGGTCATGGGTGATGAGCGGCGTATCGACAACATCATTCTCCAGAGCCTCAATAAAAAATACAACCCTGATATCGCACCAGATGAAGGGGATGGCGGGGATCGCTGCTATTTGAAGGAAAAGCTGGATCATGTGGAGATGAAGGTGCTGAAAAATGCCCTTGTGCATTGCCGTTCCACCAGGGAGATGGCTAAATTCCTGGGCATCAGTCAGCCCAGCGTTGTCAGGAAAATGAAGAAACACGGCATTTCCATGTCTGATTCATAATTAAATCGAACCTATTATTATACGTCTGAATAGACATTTAATATATAAAAAACAGATATTAAAGGCGACACCCCTCCATCCTTCACCTCACCTTACGGGTTGTCCGATCCACTAATGAATCAAATCTGTTGTCATTATCAACAAAAATATATATAATTAATTGATATTAAATCTAAAAATTATATTTCCTAAGGTGGCTTGACTTTTGCAGTGATCCTTTGCAATGGTCCTTTACAACGGTCCTTTGTGAAAAGCTTTGTTGGTAACATGAAAGAAAGGATGGATATGGGCGGTTTCAGCCTTGTTGGTTTAACTGAAGAAAATATCGACTTAATCCACCAGGCCTCCCTGACCATACTGGAAAAAATAGGTGTGCGGGTTGAATCCCAAGAGGCCGTGGAGATTTTCCAGGGGGCGGGTGCCAGGGTGGAGCAAGACGATCCCGGTTTCAGGGTGAAACTGCCGCCTGCTCTGGTAGAGGATTGTGTGCGCCTGGCACCCGGCAAAATCACTCTTTTCGGAAGGGACCCCCTTCGCGATATCACCCTGAAAAAAGGCCGGTCCTGCTTTACCCTGTTCGGGGAGAATGTGAACGTTATCGATCCCCACACGCTGCAGCACAGGCCCTGCGTCAAGAAGGACCTGGGACAGGCCACCCGTGTTGCCGACGCCCTGGATGAAATCGGCATTGTGGAAAAGTGCATGGGGGCGCACGAAAAGCCGGCGTCCACACAGTCTCTGCACAATTATGAGGCCATGGTCACCAACACGGGCAAGCACGTCCTGCACGGGTTTTTCAGCGCCGAGAACACAAGAAAGATAGTGGAAATGGCCGCTGCCTGTGCGGGCGGCATGGCTACCTTTAAAGAGCGCCCCTGTGTCACGGCCGTGGTCTGTCCCACCAGCCCTCTCACCCTGGTCCAGCAATGCTGCGAGGTCATTATCGAAACAGCCCGATCCGGGGTGGGGATCTGCTGCGTCACCATGCCCTTGAGCGGAACCACATCACCGGCAACCCTGGCCGGGACGCTCGCTGTTCAGAATGCAGAGCTCTTGAGCGCCCTCACGCTGACCCAGTTGACCGCCCGGGGCACGCCCTTTATTTACGGCTCCTGCGCCACGATCATGGATTTGAAAATCGGCAACCCGGCCATGGGGGCACCGGAAAACGGAATGCTGACCGTGGGTACGGCCAAACTGGCGCAATTCTATGACATCCCCAGTTGGTGTGGATCGGGCATTACCGGCAGCAAGCTTCCGGATGCCCAGGCAGCTTACGAGTTTGCCCTCAACACCTCCTTGTCCGTGCTTTCCGGGGCCAACATCCTGTTCTGCTGCGGCGGGATAGAATACGGGCTGACCTTTGACTACGCCAAGCTGATCATGGACACGGAGCACATAAAAAGCCTTGACCTGGTAAAAAACGGGCTGGATATTAATGAGGAGGCCCTGGCCCTCGAGGTGATTCAAAACGTGGGGCCAGGAGGCGAGTTTCTGACCCATTCCCACACCATGGCGCATATGCGCAGCATGTCAGCCGGCAGGCTGTTCGATCGTTCGAGCCGTGACACCTGGTTAGAAACCGCCCAGGGTAAAAATACAACCGAACGCGCTTACGAGAAAGCCAGGCAGATTATCGAAACCCATCAACCCATACCGCTGCCGGCCGGTGCCGCGGCGACCATGAAGTCCATTATTAAAGCATCCGAAGCCAAGCTGTGAATTATGAAAGGGGGTGAAAGGTAATTCAAGCCAGACAAAATTAAAGCGTTAAGGGAACTCGGAACTAATATTATTATACATTAGAAATAGTTATCTGCTTGAATACTTGTTAAAGCCCAGGCTTTAGTGTAGGTATTCTGCAAGTAAAAGAGACAATATATTTCTAATGAGGAGGTGACCCATTGAGACGAAATCTACATGCGGGTAAACCCCAGAGCGGGGGGCTGAGCCTGAATATTTTTACCCGGGAAGAACTGGACGAAATTCATTTTGCCACATTGGAGGTGCTGGAGCACACAGGGCTTTTGATAGACAGTGACGAAGCTCTGGAGGCTTTCCACGGTGCCGGCGCCAGGGTGGACAAAAAAACACGAATCGTGAAAATGCCCCCTTATATAGTGGAGGATGCGATCCGTTCCGCTCCGTCAAAACTGTTCCTGGCCGGCCGCAATCCCAAGAACGATTTCATCATGGAAGGGAACAGGGTCGGATTCACCAATTTCGGGGAAGGGGTCTTCATCATCGACCCGTACACCGGTGAACACCGGGAGACAACCAAACAGGATGTGGCCGACTCGGCTAAAATATGCGACTACTTGAGTGATATCGATGTTTACGAGCGTGCTGTGGGTGCTTCGGATGTTCCCATGGAGACCGTACAGCTTCACAATGCCGAAGCCTGGTTCCCCAACACGTCCAAACACGGTTTCATGGGACCGGGCAACGCATATCTCATGCAGAAGATTACGCAGATGGCGGCCGCCATAGCCGGCGGCATGGACAACCTCAGGGAACGGCCGATAGTTTCTTTTATCACGTGTCCGGTCAGCCCCCTGCAGCTGGTGCCGGAAACCTGTGAAATCATTATGGAAGGTGCCCGCTCGGGCATGGCGGTCAATGTCCTGTCCATGGCCATGGCCGGCGGCTCGTCACCGGTGACCCTGGCGGGGACGCTGGTGGACCACAATGCCGAGGTGCTGGGAGGCATCGTCCTCAGCCAGTTGACCCGCAAGGGCGCCAAGGTGATTTACGGCTCTTCCACAACCGCCATGGATCTGCGGCGGGCTGCCGCTACCGTGGGGAGCCCGGAGTGTGCTGTCATCAATGCTGCCGTGGCCCAGATGGCAACCTATTATCTGTTGCCGAGCTGGGTCGCAGGCGGGTAGGGCGACAGCAAAGTAAGTGATGCCCAGGCTGGTCATGAAACCACCCTCACAGGCCTGTTACCAGCGTTGGCAGGTGCCAACCTGATTTACGGCCTTGGGATGATCGAAATGGGCATGACCATTGATTTTGGGCAACTGGTTATGGACAACGAGTTTGCCGCCATGATCAAACACACGATTCAGGGTGTTCTGGTAAATGACGAAACCCTGGCAGCGGATGTTATCAGGGAAATCGGTGTGGGAAAAGATTTTCTCAGCCATGAAAGTACCTACAAATACATGCGCAGCCAGTCTCAGCCCAAATTAATCGACCGCAACATGCGCGAGGATTGGACGGCCGCGGGAAGCACCGATATCTATCAACGCTCCCTGGAAGAGGCGAAATATATTTTGGAAAACCACCAACCCGATCCCCTGCCGGATGGTGCTGCCGAGACCATCCGATCGATTGTGGAAGAAGCCGAAGCGGAATTGGGGGTGAGGAAGTAGGGAAACGGAACTACAGAGGTCAGAGGACGGAGG
>JAOZRT010000316.1 GCA_029940035.1 Desulfobacterales bacterium | reverse complement strand
GAGGACAGAGGACGGAGGACAGAGGACAGAACCACAGAGGACAGAACTACAGAAGAGTAGAAATATTATCCGCAGACCCCGGTGAAACAAAAGACAGAACGGGTTTCACAGGGCAGGCACTCGCAGACGACCGCAGACAAAACATTTTAATGTCGCTTTGCGACCGCATAATGCAGATAGTAATTTAAAATATAGATGCCAGAAGCGAATTGTTTTTCGCAAGTATTTTTATAAGTCCGCGCTTGTCTGCGGCTAAAAAAAAGAAGACAGAGGATGGAAGACAGGTTGAGAGAAATCAATTAAAAAGTGACAACTTTTAATCAGGACTTGATCATTGAGGAATCATGAAAAAAATCGAAGAGACCACGCTGCTTTATGAAATCAGCAAGGCTTTGAACGAGCATCTCGATCTGAAAAAATCGTTGTACAAAGTGCTGGACATTTTATCGAATTCCATGAAGATGGAACGCGGGGCCATCACCATACTGGACCCCCTGCGAAACGAAATCAATATCGAGGTGGCCCACGGTATTTCAAAAACAGCCATGGAGCGCGTGAAATATAAAGTGGGGGAGGGCATCACCGGCCGTGTGATCGAGACCGGCAAGGCGCTGGCCATTCCCAAAATCAGCGAGGAACCCCTGTTCCTCAACCGGACCGCTTCGCGGAAGATGAAAATGAAGCAGGAGATATCCTTTATCTGCGTTCCGGTAAAAAGAGGCAAGCAGGTCATCGGCGCCTTCAGCGTGGACAAGCCGTATGACGAAGCCTACTCGCTCAAAACCGGTAAAAACCTGATGTCGGTCATTGCCACCATGCTTGCCCAGCACGTGATCAACCTGGAAACCATCAGGATCGAAAAGGATCAGCTCAGAGAGGAAAACCGTAGGCTCAGGGGAGAGCTTGAAAATAAATACCGCATTACCGACATCATCGGTAACAGCAATAAAATGCGGGAGGTTTATCAGATGATCTCCCAGGTGTCCAAAAGCAATGCCACGGTTCTGGTGCGGGGGGAGAGCGGCACCGGCAAGGAGCTGGTGGCCAACTCCATCCACTACAACAGCATGAGGCCCAAGGGCCCTTTCGTGAAAGTCAATTGTGCGGCGCTGCCTGCCAATCTTATCGAGAGTGAACTGTTCGGGCACGAGAAAGGGGCCTTTACCGGAGCGGTTAAGAAAAAGCTGGGCAAATTCGAAATGGCCAACAAGGGGACCATTTTTCTCGACGAAATCGGTTCCATCGACCTGGATGTCCAGGTACGCCTGCTGCGCGTGCTTCAGGGAAAGGAGTTTGAGCGCGTGGGGGGGCACCGCACCATTAAAATAGATGTCCGCATTATTGCGGCGACCAATAAAAACCTGGAAGATGGCGTGGAAAACGAATCGTTTCGGGGGGATCTGTACTACCGGCTGAACGTTTTCCCCATTTACATGCCGCCCTTGCGGGAACGCAAAACAGACATCCTGCTGCTGGCCGATTATTTCCTGGAAAAATACGCCAAGGAAAACAACAAGGCCATCAAACGATTTTCCACACCTTCCATTGATATGCTGATCGATTACCACTGGCCCGGGAATGTGCGCGAACTGGAGAACTGCATCGAAAGGGCCGTACTGCTATGTGAGGAAGGGGTGATCCACAGCTACAACCTTCCGCCGACACTGCAGACGGGAGCCGAGTCCGGAACGATACCTGTCCATTCCCTGGAGGGGGCGGTGAGCAAATTGGAAAAAGAAATGCTTATCGACGCCCTGAAGAACACTCGTGGCAATGTAACCCAGGCGGCGGATATGCTTAAGACGACGGTCAGGAAATTTGGCTACAAGGCCAAGCAATATGGTATTGATTACCGGGACTACAGGTAGCAATAGAGTTTTAAGTGACCTAAAGTAATAAGTGATCTAAAGTTGATGAATCGCTTCGCTCTGTCATTTATAAAAACAGATAGAATTCCTTAACTTTAGTCACTTTAGGTCATTTTAGCGCACTTTAGTCACTTTTTGTTATGAAATTAACACTCCCTTCCAGGGAGAAACCAGTGCCGGGCCCTCTGGACCCGGGTATCTACATAATCCTGTCTAATAATATTTCTTCTGAAAACGCTCAGCCCTCCGTCTTTCGGCTTTTGATTTTTTCAACCTGCACCCGGTTGGAGTGCTGGGGATTGCCCTTAGCCACGGGTGAAGGGCGCTGACTGGTCAGGACGTTGATGCTGCCGTTTTTGTCTATCCCTCCGGGGCCTTCACTGTACCAGGCCCCCTGGGGCAGGGAGACCACACCGGGCATGATGCGCGGGGTCACTTTGGCGCGTGTCTCGGTTTGGCCGAACGGGTTGAAAATGCGCACCCGGTCCCTGTGGGCAATTCCCCGCGACCTCGCATCCAGAGGATTGATCCAGACCATCTGGGGCGCGGCTTCTTCGAGCCAGGGGTTGTTAGCATAAGTTGAGTGGGTGCGTTGCTTGTAGTGATGCCCCACACATTGCAAGGGATATTCAGGGACGGCGGTCTGGTCCGGATCTCCCCAGGTGGGATGGTATTCCGGCAGGGCGGTTATCAGATCTCCCTCGGGAAGTTCCCAGGTGCAAGCCATGTCCCACAACCGGGGGGAGAATATTTCAATTTTTCCCGACGGCGTATTCAGGGGGTTGTTCACAGGATCGTCCCGGAAGGCCTTAAGCCCCACCCGGGGATCTCCCGGGCGGGCCCATTTGAAGATACCTTTCTGGACGGCATCCTCAAAATTTTCCGGAAGCTCGGGCTTGACCCGGCGGCACTGATGGTACATGTAGGCCACCCACTCGTCATGGCTGCGCCCCAGGGTAAATGCTTCCGCTACGCCCAGGCGTCGGGCAAAAGGAGGTCGCCGAAACGGGCGCTGGCGGTCATCATGTTGTCGATGACCACGATCATTTCACACTTTTTTTCATCCGCCAGGATCGCTTTGGTGCGGTTGATGTCGGAGTGCTGGTTGATCAGGGTGTTGCTGGCGAAATTCCAGATGAATTTGATGGGCGTGGTCATTCGCTCTTTGCCGCGCAGACCGCTGTTCAAGGCTGTCATGTGGTGATGGTCGTGGATGGCGCGGGTCCACAGGAAGCAGGGAATGGATGCCTTTACAGGGTTTTCACCCACGGGGATGCCTGGAAAGGGGATGCCGAAGGCTGCTTCCCGGTCACCGCTGTTGCCGCCGGGAATACCCACGTTGCCGGTTAGGATGGGCAGCATACAGATGGCCCGTGCACTCTGCTCACCGTCGGCATGGCGCTGGGGTCCCCACCCCTGGGCAATGTAAACCGGTTTGGTAGTGCCGATTTCGCGGGCCAGCCGGATGATGCGTTGGGCGGGGATGCCGGTGATAGCGGCAGACCAGTCAGGTGTTTTGGGAATACGGTCCGGTCCGCTGCCTAAAATGTAGTCCTTGTAGCTGTTGTTGAATGGGACCCCTTCGGGCATGGTGGCCTGGTCGTATCCCAGGCAGTGATCGTTCAGAAAATGTTGATCCACCAGCCCCTCGGTAATCAGGACATGGGCAAGGCCGTTCACCAGGGCCGCGTCCGTGCCGGGGCGGATGGGGATCCACTCGTCTGCCAGTCCGGCGGCGGTATCCGTGTGGCGCGGATCGATGACGATGAGCCGTACACCGCTTTTTTGTCTGGCCAGAATCAGGTCACGGACCGTGCCGCCGCCGCTCATGCGGGTCTCAGCCGGGTTGTTGCCAAAGAAGACCGCAAGCCTGCTGTTGGCAAGGTCGCTGATGTGGCTGCCGGTTTCTTTTTGACCGTAGGTGTATTGCATAGCGTGGTAGATCTGGGCATTGCTGTAGGAGTTGTGCAGGTCGAGCCTTCCGCCTAAAATGTTCATCAGGCGGTCTATCTGATCGCGGCTGGAGACGACACCGCCGAGGTTGCCGGTGCCGTACATGCGAAAGATTGCTTCGTTGCCAAAGCGCTTCAGCACCCTGTCGAGCTCGACGGCGACAACGTCGAGAGCCTGGTCCCAGGAGATGCGTTCAAAACGCCCTTCTCCACGGCGGCCGGCGCGTTTGAGGGGGTGGAGAAGGCGGTCCTTTGAATAGACCCAGTGCCGGAGGCCGCGTCCGCGCAGACAAGCCCTGATTTCGTGGGCGCCGGGGACATTTTCGCCCGTGTTGTCCGGCCCGACGCGTACGACCCTGCCGTCCCTGACAAAAAGACGCACCGGGCAGCGGCTGCCGCAGTTTACGTTGCATGAGGACCAGACGATCTTGTCGTAGTCTTGTGTTGTGGTCAAACGATTTCCGCTTTTATTGTGAGCTTTTTGGATGTGGTGAGAATGAGTATATCCCTTTTTTCTACTTTACGTTGAAATGCAATCCGAACAACCATTCCAAAGCCGTAATCAGATTTATATACAACGAATTGTGAAATGTCTCTATAAATAAGGTACATGGTTAAAAATGAGACACTACCATGGTGTCTTAACTCAGGGCTGATCCCGAACAGTCAGACTTATCACGGGATTTCAAAATGATAGATATTTTTGGAGTAAGGAAGGATATCTTGAACAACTGACACAAGCTATCAACTTAATATACGAGACAATGAATATACAATATGTTGTGTAGTGCAATTATCTAATTTTGTTACTGATATAATCATACAATCAACGGTTAGTGGTGGTCACCGGATTTGATCTAATCTCCAAAATATTTTGGAACAACCCTCTTGAGATTAGCAAATGAGATCTTCTGTATCGAATAGACGATTTTGGATTGGGACTCAAAATATGCAGCGCCTTGAAATTGTGTATTCAGGCACGTAATTGAACAAAACGAAGTGCTGTAAAATGTTTAGGCTTGACATACGAAACCCACCCCTTCTTTGAAAACGCGATTGATCTCGTGGTCCAAATTCCCAATGTAAGTATTCCTTGAATGAAGATGTAGATACCCGGGTCCAGAGGGCCCGACTCTGGGTTACCCCTGGAAGGGGTGTGGATACCTTGCCCCCTGAGGGGGCAAGGCAAGTTGTCCCCATGTTTTTATTTGTCGAACAGGTCTTTCTGTTCTTGATGTTGCTCTTTCCGTTCCTGATGCTTTACATATTTTCGGATCATATCCGAATCTAAGCCTACTGTATCAACACAGTATCCACGGGACCAAAATTTGTTGCCCCAGTATTGCTTGCTCTTTAACTTTTTAAAACTATTAAACACACGG
>JAOZRT010000572.1 GCA_029940035.1 Desulfobacterales bacterium | reverse complement strand
GTATAACTGACCGTTTTCGAGCAGTTTTTAGATCGTCACAAAAGAGCCGCACCCAATTTTAATAATGGCATGTAGATATTTAAGTATGAATAGCGGATTGAAAAACATTTAAGGTGGCTTCCATCATGGCCTCTGAAAGCGTCGGATGGGCATGAATGGTATGGGTTATTTCTTCATCATTGCATTCTAGCGTCTTGGCGATCCCGAACTCTGCGATTAATTCTGTGGCCTCAGGCCCGATAATGTGCGCACCCAAGAGCTCTCTGTATTTAGAATCAAAAATCACCTTCACGAATCCTTCGGTCTCGCCAATGGCACGCGCTTTACCGTTTGCACTGAAGGGATACTTACCAACGCTGATATTATAGCCTTCCGCCGTGGCCTGCTGTTCAGTCAATCCGATAGAAGCTACCTGGGGCTTACAATATGTGCAACCTGGAAAATTGTTATAATTCATTCCCGGCGTCATTTTCCCAGCGATCTTATTTACACACACGATGCCTTCATGGGAGGCGATATGGGCCAAACATGGTTCGCCAGCTACATCGCCAATAGCATAAATGCCTTCCACATTAGTACGCATAAATTGATCCGTCACGATGGCACTTCTTTCTATCTTCACCCCGATCTTTTTCAACCCTAAGCCTTCTACATTTCCCTGGACGCCAATCGCCACCAAGCAGCATTCTGCACTAATCTCCTTGGTACCTTCAGCTTCCGACAATTTTACTGAAACTTTGGTTTTTCCTTTTTTAATCGATTCCACGCGAGTTCCCGTAAAGATAGCCATCCCCATCTTTCTATATTTCCGCTCCAGGACTTTCGATATATCACTGTCTACAGTAGGCAGAATATTGGGCATCATTTCGACCAATTTAATTTCGGTTCCAAATGAATGATACAAATATCCAAACTCTACCCCAATCGAACCAGCGCCAATAATGATCATGGATTTAGGCGGCTTCTTCATCATTAACGCCTCTTTGCTCGTTATTATCTGCTTCCGGTCGAACGCAACACCGGGAATTCCCCGGGCACGGCTACCGGTTGCAATAATAATGTGCTTAGTCGCCAAACGGTCAACCTCCTGTCCATTGTCGTTGTTGACAACTACAGTTGAAGTATCTCCCAAAGCGCCAATCCCTTTGGTAACGCTGATCTTGTTCTTTTTCATCAAGAAATCAACACCGCGAGAATTTTCAGCGGCTATAGACCTGCTCCTTTTAATTATTTTTTGGAAATCAAAGTTCAGCTTGTCAAAATCAAAGCCCCAGCTATCCGCCTCGTTTAAAAATGCCATCTGTTCAGCACTTTTCAGTAGCGCTTTGGTAGGTATACATCCCCAGTTGAGACAAATACCTCCCATGTCAGATTTCTCCACGATAGCAGCAGTCATACCCATTTGTGATGCCCGAATGGCAGCCACATACCCTCCCGGGCCTCCACCAAT
>JAOZRT010000571.1 GCA_029940035.1 Desulfobacterales bacterium | reverse complement strand
AAATACTTGACCTGCCTGATCATGATTGATCAGGAAAATGTCGAGAAGCACGCCCAGGACAACGATATTCCGTATACCAATTACGCCAGCTTATGCGCGGCTAAAGAGATTCAGGAACTGATATGGGAGGAGACCCGGAACGTGAACAAGCAGTTTGCCCGGGTGGAGCAGGTCAAGAAAATAAAACTGATCGATCAGCTTCTGACCGCGGAAGACGACGAACTGACCCCCACGATGAAACTGAAACGTAATTTCGTCAATGAGAAGTATGGGGATCTGATTGCATCAATGTACAAATAAATTTTATCAGGTCTGTATAGGGATTAATTTACAATGAATAACCTGGAATGGAGGGTTAAACATAAAAGCGCTTCCTGAAAATTTATTTGATTATTTTTATGGTCTATCGAATTGTACGGAGTGATTCCTGAAGAGTGGAACGCTCCACTCAGGTCAACACTAATAATTAGGAGGAGAGAATGATGGCTAGAAAGTTTTTTTATCTGGTTTTGTGTTTTACTCTGGTAGTAGGTATGGCTGCTGCGGCTCAAGCCGAAACCCATGGTGTCACCAAAGATGAAATTGTGGTGGGGACACATACCGCCTTGAGCGGACCCGCTGCCGGATGGGGTATTGATGCTACCAATGGCATCAGAATGCGTTTCGACGAAGTCAACGCTGCCGGCGGTATTCATGGTCGCAAGATTAAATATATTGCCGAAGATTCGCAATACAGTATGCCCATTGCGATTCAAAAAGCCAACAAACTGGTGAACCGGGACAAGGTTTTTTTCCTGTTAGGCAGCATCGGCACCCCCATGAACAACGCTATTTTTCCCATGCTGGAAAAGAAAGACGTCCCCAACATGTTCCCCTACACGGCCGGACGCTCCATGTACGAACCGCTTCACAGACTGAAATTCGCCAACCTGGCGCCCTACTATGACAATGTACGCGCCGGGCTGAAGTATTTTGTGGAGGAAAAAGGCAAAGAACGGGTATGCATGATGTACGTGGACACCGATTTCGGCCACGAAACGTCTGAAGCCGTACATGATCAGTTGAAAGCCATGAACATGGAGCTCGTTGCCGAAACGACGCACAAGGCCGCCGAGACCAATTTCGTGGGGGCTATCACCCAATTGCGTCAGGCCGAGTGTGATGTGGTCATGCTGGGAACCATCATTACGGATACGATCATCGCCGTGTCCACCGCCCGCAAAATGGGCTGGGACGTGGATATGGTAACCCAGACGGCCGGCTGCAACTATGTGGTTCCGCTGAAAGGCGGGGAAGGTGTCGAAGGTTTGTATGGCGTTACTTCCATACCGATCATGTATGCGGACCAGGCCACCGGAAAAGCAAAAGTGTTCTTTGACAACTATAAAAAACGATTCGATAAGATGCCCTCCGAGGTCGCCCAGCAAGGCTATTTCAGTGCGGATCTCACCGTGA
>JAOZRT010000065.1 GCA_029940035.1 Desulfobacterales bacterium | reverse complement strand
GCGATCAGGTTGTTGATGGTGGACAACACCATGCTGCTGAGTTTTTTGACCCCGTTCTTTTCCGCACATACCATGCGATTGATGACATCGTCGCCACAGGCTGCCTGCTTATTGTGTCCGGAAGTGGCGGCAATAATGGAACCATCTGTCATGTCGACCAGATAGATGACGATCGAGGTGGTGCCCACGTCAATGGCAAGGCCCAGTGATTTTTCTGCGCCGTTACCCGGCTCTACCTTCAGAATTTCATTTGAACATTTTTTACGAATGACAGATGCTTTCACTTTCCAGTTATCGTCTCGCATGGCATTGGAAAGTTCACGCATGACCTTCAGCCCGACATTCAGGCGGGTCACATCGCAGCCGGTTTTTTTAAGACCGCGGTTCAGCCTGTCCAGATCGCTGACCGAGTCATCCAGGCTCGGCGGCTCCAGCGTCAGCGTGATCTCTTTGAGCATCGGTTCAATTTGGCTGACGAGCCCCTTGTACTGAACAGTGAGTTCATCGCCCATTCCGGCGACCTTCAACTTTCGTTCAACCGCTTCCGGGGGGATGGAAACGGCAACATCACCCTTGGCCTTTGCCCGGCATGCCAGCAGGTATTTGTTTTCCCTTTCCTGGTCGGTAAGAAGGGGCGAGGGTTCCTGATCGACATCTCCGGATTCCAGGATCAGCTTGCATTTGCCGCAGGCGCCCTTGCCGTTACAGGAGGCATTGATATGGACATCCGCTTGTTGGGCAGCTTCCAGCAGGGTGGACCCCGGTGTTACCTGAACCGATTTATCCTCCGGTTGAAATGTTACCCGACAGGTTTCCGCTTTCTCCAGGGCTGCCGCTTGCCTCTTTTGACGCGATCTGCGCTTGTGCTCATACCATATGGGGCAAGCACTGCGAAATTTGCAGTAAATATTGGGATCGCGGCACTCGAGACATTCCTCGCACAAATAAATGCCATGCTTGGAGCACATGAAACTGGTTTCTCTATCCGGATGATTGACACACTTTCCCATTTCGTTTCCTTCCGGGGGGCCATTTTTATGATTTAATCGGGATCACTCACTCCAACAATACTGCAGCTGATCAGGAGATGGGTCAAATGTAATACTTTTGGGTTGAATGTCAATTTAACGATTAAGCATAATTTCAATTAGTTCAACAGGCTATCCGGTCTCGTTGCTGGTGCACGCTCTGCTCTGGCGGTCCTGGTTATGGCTTGCAATGGATGCGTTTTAGAAAGAAGAAACTGGAAAAAATAATAGGCGTTGCCAACAAGAAAATGGCGCCGAAACCATAGCTTTCAATCAAGATTCCGGCCATAAGCGGAAAGATAGCCGTTGTTAAACTCAAGGTCCCACTGATGCCGGCGTAAATGGCACGATTGTCATTGGTTGTGATTTCAAGCAGCATACCCTCGATGGAAATCCTGCCCGCTGAAACTGCGAAGCCTGAGAAAAAAAAGATCCACTGGAAAAAATCGATGCTCATTTGGGAAAGGCCCAAGGCCAGAACCGGCAATAATCCTCCGATAAGCGCATATGAAAAAGATATGCCCTTGAATTTATATCGGCCGGCAACTTTGTTCCATATAATCGTCGAAAGGGCCATTCCGATAAATTGCAGCAAGAGATAGTTGCCGATCTGGTGGTCTATCAAGCCGAAACGGGATTTTGACAGGGCAACATAAAAAGGAACAATCGTGATGCCGAGGCTGGATGCGTTGAGCAGCAATATATAATTTGAAAGGTTGGTGTCGTTTCGGAGTATTTGCGGTATGGCCTTCAGAATATCAACCATCCGCGACAAAGAATTCATTTTTCCCGGTGCCTCCCGGATCATTAAAAAACCAGCTGCGGCAATGAATAGCAGGGCGGCAGCAATAAGGAAAATAAGCATGTAATTTTTAGGGTAGGGCCAAGCAATGACGAGATGGCGAACCAGGATGGCGGAAATCAGCATGGCCACGGAAGAGATGGCCTGTTTTAAAATAAGGAAGCGCTTCCGCTGTGGCTTCGGCAACACCTTCCCCAAAATATCTGTGTATGAGATGCCTGCAAACGCGCCACTGGTGGCAAACAACCCTACCCAGAGAAAGACGGATAACATCAAATTAAGCGGATCACTCTTATCGGCAATGGCCAGCGTATACCCCATACCCACCAGGGAAAGCACACGCAGGTAAATACCCATCAGCAAGAAGGGCTTCTTGCGCGGTCGACCTGCCAGAAACCCTGCAAATAAAATTTGGGTTATCAGGGGTAAACCCACAGCGATTCCGGTAAGCATGCCCACGTGAACGCTTGTACCACCGATTTTTAAAATCAAAGAGGAAAAAACCGTGTTGACGTCGATAAAGGTGGTGACAAAAGCCAGAAAAAGGGCGTGCCAGAGAAAGGCAACAAAATTGTGTCTGGAATCACTCACATCAGCAATGGTCTTTTTCAGTAATAGATTCAATGTATCTTTCTGCTGAAATGGCGGCGACAGCAGCGTCTCCCACGGCCGTGGCCACCTGTCTCAAGGGCGTGTGACGTACATCGCCTGCCGCAAATATACCGGACGCCGAGGTTGCCATATTTTCATCGGTCATTAAAAATCCCGATTCGTCAACCTTTATGCCGTTATTTAAAAAAGCCGTGTTTGGCTGTATGCCAATCCAGATAAAGAACCCGTCGGCCGGAAGCGTTGATTCCTCTTCCGTTTTAACATTTTTCAGGGTGATTTTGTCAACGTTAAAGAACCCGTCGACTTTGGTGGGTATGTGATTCCACAGGATCTCAATTTTATCGTTGCAGAGAACCCTTTCCTGCAGGATTTTGGTTGCCCGCAACTGATCCCGTCGATGGACGAGATAAACTTTCTTGGCGAATTTGGTAAGATACAGGCTTTCCTGAACGGCTGTGTCGCCCCCGCCCACAGCAACCACAACACGGTCCTTATAGAAAGGTGCATCGCAGGTTGCACAGGATGATATCCCCTTGCCGTAGAATCGGTCTTCGCCCGGAATTCCCAATTTTCTGAAGGAAGCACCGGTGGCGATGATGATTGCATAAGTGGTAATGGTTTTATCGGCAAGATGAATTTTTTTTACGGATTCCGAATAATCTATGGATCCCACTTCCCCACTGGCAATCTGGAGACCAAACTTTTTGGCCTGTTCAGTCATCTGCTGGACCAGCGCATGTCCAGCCAGCCCTTCGGGGAATCCCGGATAGTTTTCAATCCAATCCGTCAGTAAAATTTGTCCGCCTGGGGCTGATTTTTCAATGAGAACCGTGTTCAGCCTGGCGCGGGATGCATAAATTCCAGCTGTCAGACCGGCTGCCCCACCACCGATAATTACCAGATCATAATCTGCTTTTTCCATATTTTTTCTCTTTCTTAGAAATTATCCAATTGATCTGCTTTTTTAATGTCGTCTAGCGCCTGATGGCTTTCATGGAAAACATTCCAGTGATGGGTTCCCTCGCATTCGTTGCAACCCCGGCTCAGCCAGGCATATACTTCTTCCAGAAAGTCATTGAACATGGTCATTTGCTGCTCGTTGCTGTCGCATTGGTTTGCGATACATCCACACATGAACGTTGCCATACGTGTGGCGTATTGCTTGTCACTTTCAATAGGGGATGAATGCGATACGGCCATTTCGCAGGCCAAACGTGCCACCTGTCTGGCTCCTTCCGGGTTTCCCCTGATATTTTCATCTGAGAAGGGAAGGAAAAATTGTCGTTCCTTCAAATCCATCGATTGATTATGGCTGGCATCATTTTTCATCATCGCCCCCCTTTTTGCGGAAACAAGACTAGGCTGCCTGTTTGTGAGTATTCTTATCCTTGGTGTTGTTGTCGGGCCTCTTATTTTCCAAGTCCTGGAGATGTTCGGGCAAACGCACCACCAAGACAGGTCTTGGATAAATGCTATTTAATAATGTCAGACAATACGCGATTGAGCGCCATGGCATCTTGTATGCCGATAAGGCGCGTTATTTCTTTCCCTTCCTTAAAAAAGATGAGGGTTGGGATACTTTGAATCCCCAGTTGAACGGCGATTTGCTGATAGTGGTCGATATTTATTTTTACAAAGGTTGCTTTGCCTTCGAATGCCTTTTGAACTTCATCAAGAATTGGTTCTTGAGCACGGCAAGGCGCGCACCACGGTGCATTGAAATCAACCACAGAGACGCCATTTTCGATCAAGTTTTCAAAATCTTTTTGGGATGATAGTTCAGTCTCAATCATTGTAATTTTACCATACCGTATTAACCACATTAAAGATGCGGCGCTGTTTGCGGGTGCCGCATCTTTTTGGTATTCTTTCATTTAACAAAAATGATCGGCTATCCACTGAAGTCTCCGGGTTTTTCGGACCGTTTCGCATGATTCATGAATCTTGAAAAGAAGGGTATCAATAATTGTGCCAATCTGATAAACTATATCAATCAAGAAAAAGAAAAAATATTTAACTATCTCAATATAAAAAGAAAATAATTAAAAAAATAGAGAAATAATAAATCATGTTTGATATCATTTTAACGTCGGTGGCTTTTTGGGGAAGCGTTAGTTTTACGATTATATGTAAAACTTTACGTTACATAACGTTTATAAGTTGATAAAGGGAGATACGGGGCCATGCAAGAGCAGACCCATCAATTCTGGAACCTTCAAATTGCCAACCAGATTTTTGATTCCATGGCAGACGGGGTGTTTACAATGGATAACCAGGGACGAATTTCATTTTGGAACAAGTCCATGGAACGTATCAGTGGCTACACGGCCAAAGAAGCATTGGGGCAATCCTGCCAACTGCTGCAGTGCAGTCGTTGTTTTGGTAAAATGTGTCCATCGGACATCAACAAGTGCAAGATTATAGAACGTGGTGGTGCCGAGACTAAGGAGTGCTTTTTACGCCATAAGGAAGGCCATGATGTCGCCATAATAAAAAATGCCAGTGTGGTTCAGGATGAAAATAAAAATATCATCGGTGTGGTTGAAACAATTACCGATCTGAGCGAGCTCAACAAGGCGCGTCAAAAAGCCATGGATGCTGAAATCCGGCTTAAGGAAATTCATCGCCTTGACAATATCATTGGGAAAAGCCGCGCCATGCGACAGGTCTTTGATGCCATCAGGGCGGCGGCTGCCAGTGAGGCCACCGTTTTAGTCAAGGGTGAAAGCGGAACCGGTAAGGAGTTGGTGGCCAGTGCTATTCATTACAACAGTGAGCGCAGTAAAGGGCCGTTTATTACCGTTAATTGCAGTGCACTTTCAGAATCGCTTCTGGAAAGTGAGTTATTCGGTCATGTCAAAGGGGCTTATACAGGTGCCGTACGTGACCGGATTGGCCGTTTTGAAGAAGCAGATGGGGGCAGCATTTTTCTTGACGAGATCGGTGAGTTGAGCCCCTTGATCCAGGTAAAGCTATTGCGGGTTTTGCAGGAACGGGAAATAGAGCGTGTCGGTGACTCAAGAGTACGAAAAGTCGATATCCGTATTATCGCGGCAACCCACCAGGATCTTCTCGACCTTGTACATAAAGGTCATTATAGGCAGGATCTTTACTACCGTCTGAAGGTATTTCCGGTTTTCATGCCCCCGCTTAGGGAAAGAAAAGAGGATATCCACGTACTGACAAGCCATTTCATCAGTACAATGAACAAAAAAACCGGCAAAACCATACAAGGTTTGACCCAGGAAGCCATGCGCATGTTCATGGACTACCCTTGGCCCGGGAATGTCCGTGAATTGGAAAATGCCATCGAGCACGCCTTTGTGCTCTGCAATCAAGACCAGATCGGCCCACCCGACGTCCCTATAGAAATAAGGCAGCCAGATTATCTTGAAGTTTGTTATCAACAACTCAATGTACCAGCGGGCACGCCGGTAAAACGTAAAAAAATATCAAAGGATGTCTTGCTGGAATTGCTCGATCAATGCGAGTGGAACAAGGCCGAAGTGGCCCGACGCGTAGGTTTGAGTCGGACCTCCATATGGCAATATATGAAAAAATGGGGCATTCCCTTAAGTAAAGAACGCTAAAGATTCGTACCACGGAGCTTTCGGACAAAGATAGTGCCGATCTTTCTGCCTTCGCGACCTTCCCGGGCAATCTCCACTGCCAATTGAATAATTTTTTGCAACACATCAGGGTTACAGTTTGTCCGGTCTGCACATATGAGTTTAAAAGTATCCATATTATAAATAAATGCAAAATTAGTGCCAATTTATGAGTGCGTTAGTCTAACGATATTATAGCGCAATGTAACGTTACTATGGAACCAGATTTCATCCAATATCTTTTATCATATTAAAAATTATGGGCGCGGCGGGATTGATTTCCATCATTTAGTTCATATAATTAAGTGGTTAAGATGCGCTTAAAAATGCATAAATTGAATAGCATCAGAATTGTGCAAGATTGGTATGAAAATTGAATGTCCCTGTGTAGCTAAAAACCATAAGGAGGAATAATTAAAATGGAATCCACACGAATTACGACAGCAGAGGAATTTGAAAATACCATTAATAACGGTGTGTGCCTTATCGATTTTAACGCACCCTGGTGCGGTCCGTGCCGTGCACAAGAGCCGACTATAAAAAAGTTGACAGAGGACTATTCAGGCAGGGCGACGATTGCAGAAATGAACGTTGACGAAAATCAGGAAACAGCCGCGAGGTTGGGGATCCAGAGTATTCCCACCATTGCTGTTTTCAAGGACGGCGCAGAAGTCGAGCGTTTTGTGGGTCTTCAGACAGCCCAGACGCTCGTTAATGCTATTGAAAACCATTTATAATGGAGTGAGCACATGCCTATATATGAATATCGTTGCGAAAAATGCCAACATGAATTTGAAAGACTGAGTTTCAATAGTGATGAGGAAAAGATTGAATGCCCCGCATGTGGAAAAACCAAGGTGATTCGCATATTGAGCGCCACGAGTTTCATGAGCGGATCCGGTTTCGGAGCTTGCGCCTCCGGCTCAACATCGGGCTTCTCATGAGCGGGTTAGAATAAGCGCGGCGGGTCGCCGTGCACATCACGGAAACATTCAATTTATCCGGAAGCCTAAGATTTTATGCATCAACGGCATCAGCGGGTCATGGCGTTTTTGAAGAGCCTTTTCAATACACTTACCCCTGCCGATCGTTGATCTGAACAAGGAGATATCATGCCAAAAGAATTATCGCGAAGATCCTTTTTAAAAGGATCCCTTGTGGCGGCCTGTGCCACTTGTGCTTCGCAGGTGCCGCTGCCGGCATCGGCCAAGGCTAAAGACGGGCAGGAGCTGGCCACGCTCATTGACATCCGCAAGTGCGTTGGATGCGAGGCCTGCGTGGAAGCATGCCGCGAGGTGAACGACTTTAAATATCCCGAACCGGAAAAACCCTTTCCCAAGATGTATCCCAACCGCGTCAAGGTGGCTGATTGGTCGGATGAGGAGGGGCGGGAAGTCCGGGATCGCCTGACGCCCTACAACTGGTTGACTATACAGTCGGCCACGGTTGAGGTGGACGGAGAAGAGACCGAGCTGTCTTTTCCCCGGCGGTGTATGCACTGCCAAAACCCGCCCTGTGCCGATCTGTGCCCCTGGGGTGCTGCGCGTAAGCTGGAAAACGGGATCACCGTCATCCACTCGGACATCTGTCTGGGTGGCAAAAAATGTCAGGTGGTTTGCCCCTGGGATATTCCCCAGCGCCAGACCGGCGTGGGTCTCTATCTTGACATCCTGCCCAGCCTGGCCGGCAACGGTGTGATGTATAAATGCGACCGCTGCTACAACCGCATTGCGGAAGGGGAGATGCCGGCGTGTATTGAGGAATGTCCAGAAGATGTTCAGATCATCGGGCCCAGGGATGAAATCGTTGCCGAAGCCCATCGCCTGGCAGAAGAAGAGGGCGCCTACATTTACGGCGAGACGGAAAATGGCGGTACCAACACCCTGTACGTGTCACCGGTCCCCTTTGAAACCCTTAATAAGGCTATCAGCAAAGGCCCGGGCCAGCCCCATTTTGATAAAGTCGAAGACCAGATGGCCCACGCCGACAACCTGGCCAAAGCCATGCTGATCGCACCGTTTGCCGGTCTGGCCGCAGCCGTCGGGCGCGTTTACAAAGTTTCAAAAAAATTGGATGACAAAACAGGAGAAGTACTATGACACTTGCGACAACGCCAAGGGTGTTTGCCGAGCAAAGGTTTTTCAAGCCATTTTATTTTTTGCTGCTATTTACCATGGGGTTGACCGGTTTCGGCCAGATGCCGATTTTCAAACGCTACTACATTGCCGATATTCCCGGTTTGGGCTGGCTGGCGGATTTTTATGCCACGCACTACATTCATTACATCGGTGCTGTTGTTCTTTTTGGATTTTTTGTTTATGCCGTTGTCGTCTATTTCGGATTGATGCGCAGGCAGTTTCGGCTGACCTGGGCTGCCTATGTCAGGATCGCATTGCTGGCTTTGATTTCCATTACAGGCATCTTCCGTGTTTTGAAAAATCTACCGGATGTGGTTTTTTCACCCATGTTTACCATGGTGATAGATATTTCCCACCTGGCTTTTATGATGTTTTTTATGGCATTCGGGATTATTTTTATGATTTCGAAAAAAGGGTGGCTGGATAAAAAATTGGGATTTTAACCCAAAAGAAGGTTGAAGCTTTCGCAAAAAGTCTCTAAACGTCCTTTAGCGTCATTCCCGCGAAGGCGGTAATCCAGTGTTTTTAGGTAGTTGCTGGATGCCTGCCTTCGCAGGCATGGCGGAGTTTCGGACTTCTTACGAGTCTGTCAAGGTTGAATGAACAAAAATCGCAATTACTAAGAGCCCACGATTTCATTGCACCTTCGTTCCATTATTCTTCCCGAATTGCGGCGGAAACCGTAAATTGCGGCGGTTCCAGGATGTTTCTTTTCACCGAGCATAGTCCGGCAGTTTTGATGACAGCCGCCTTGTATTTTGGCGGAAAGTCCTGCGGCAGGTCGATATGGATATGAACGGCCGTTGTCAGGTGTCTCTCTTCGTCTCTCTCAAAATGAAGCTTCATTTTGATGTTTGAGGTGTCAATACCGCGTTCCTGGCAGAAGTAGACCACATAAATCCCGGCACACGTGCCAATGGAGGCCAGAAAAAGACTATAGGGCTCGGGCGCGCTTTCTTCCCCTCCATCTTCCTTGGCCTGATCCGTTTCAATGGTAAAGCCTTTGTAGCTGGCATTGACTTTCTTGCCTCCGGGAAAAAATACATCCATTTCCATGATAACCTCTTCCTTTTTGTTTATTTGAAATATAATTATGTACACAACTTATTGCAGGTATATTAAGGCAATAATGAAATGAGTCAAGGTGGTGCAATGAAAATAGCGATACCTGCCGACAGACCAGATCTGGATGCCCGGGTTCAAAATAAGCTGGGGGCCGCGCCTTACCTGCTGGTGATCGATTCAGACGACTTGTCTTTTGAGATTTTAGATAGCTCACTACTGGCGTCGGGACCGTTAGCAGGCCTTCAGGCCCTGTCCCTCGTTCTCGACAAGGGAGCAACGGTTATCCTGGTGGGATATATGTCCCCTAACATTATCGGCCCTCTTCAAAAAAATGGGATAGAGGTGGTTACATCGGTCTCCGGCAGCGCCAAAGAGGCGGTTCTGAGATACAAACGCGGTGGATTTGGTGTTGCCGAAAATAATGGCCACACCTCTATCCCGAAATCCTCAATAAATTTTACCGTCAGATTTTCCGAAGCATGGACCAAAACCGCAAAACAATACCTATCCCTTGTGCCGGTCTTGACGGCGGTTATTCTACTGGTCGGTCTTTTCAAGGCCTTTTTACCCGAAAAACTGCTACTGGCCTTGTTTTCAGGAAACCTGATTCAGGATACATTTGCAGGGGCCTTGGTCGGCAGCCTGCTTACCGGCAACCCGATCAACAGCTACGTGATCGGTGAAACGCTTATTGAACTGGGCGTGGACCTCTTCGGGGTGGCGGCCATGATGCTCACCTGGGTTTCGGTTTGGCTCATTCAAATGCCGGTTGAGATATCAATACTGGGGCTGCGCTTTGCCCTGATCAGAAATGTGGCTGCTTTTCTTGTGGCTATTCCATCATCTATATTTGTTGTGTGGTTGTATAGGGGGGGGATGTGAGCCAAGGAAAAGCAAATGACGCTCCCAGGCTGAAGCGGTCCCGTTTTCGGGCATGGATTTTTCCGGCAGGTGTTGCCGGGGTTTACCTCATTCTTTATCCGATTGCGCCGTGCCGGACCTTGAACGGCCTTGGGGTTGCCGGGCAGGTATTGCTTCAGGCGTCTTTGCCGCTGATTATTTCGTTTGGTATGATGTTGCTGTTGAATTTGTTTATAACGCCGAGCCATGTGTCAAAACTTCTGGGGGGCGGGGCAGGGGTAAAAGGCATTTTTCTTTCGGCTGTCGCAGGCATTCTGTCCATGGGGCCCATATTCGCCTGGTATCCCTTTCTTGCGACCCTGCGGAAAAAGGGCGCCTCTGATTTTCATCTGGCCAACTTTCTTTCTCACCGTGCAGTAAAGCCGGTATTGCTGCCGATGATGATCGTCTATTTTGGATGGCGGTTTTCCCTTATCTTTACCATTTTTTGTATTTTTTGTGCCCTGGTGACCGCAGCCATTGTCGGCATGCTGGGGGGGCAGCGCTGATAGTTCCGGTTTGGTGGCATTGGACCCGGGTAAACAACATGGTAACCGCTATTCAGCAGATTTTCAACGGAAAATCTTACACCTATTTACTAAAGAGGCTGCATGTGTGTATACACCATACAACCCATGAAAATGAATTATAGTTTATAAATGATGACGTACATTGAACTGCTTGAAAAAAATCGCGTATTAACCTGTCTTTACAAAATCGCCCAATTAGCGTCCGATGAAAGCCTTTCTTTCGATATTACGGTGCAAGCCATCCTAGATTTTATTCCCCAGGCATTCAAGGTTCCGGAAGAGATTGCAGCCGGAATCCAACTGGATGAGAATTTTTACCGCACAGCGGGATTTGATTCATCCCGAAATCGGTATGGGAAAGACATTGTTGTGAAGGGAGATGTGCGAGGGCGTGTGGAAGTTGGATTCCTAAAAAACATTGCAGGCACTTCTTGCCGGAACAATGGGTACTCTGCCGAGGAAAAAAAGCTCTTGGCGTCGGCAGCCCGGAAAGTCGCTGTTATTGTCGGGCGCCGGGAGACGAATGAAAAAAAAATTGCCCTGGAGGAGCAGCTCAGGCACGCCGATCGTCTGGCGACCATAGGGCAGCTGGCTGCCGGGATGGCCCACGAATTAAACAACCCCCTGGGTGACATTCTCGGCTTTGCCCAGCTGGCGTCCAATTATCCCGACCTTCCTGAACCAGTTTATCAGGATCTGGTCAAAATCGTAAAATCTACGCTATATGCACGTGAGGTGATAAAAAAAGTACTGCTTTTCAGCCGCCAGACACAACCTCGTGAAACCAGGACCAACCTGAATAATTTGATAGCGGACTGGGTTGATTTTATCGAATTTCGCTGTTCAAAAAGTAATATTGAGATCGTGCTGGAAATGGACCCCAACTTGCCGCCCGTGACAGGGGATCCAGCTCAGCTAAGCCAGGTATTGGTCAATCTGGTGGTCAACGCCATCCATGCGATGCCCGAGGGCGGTGTTTTGACCATAAAAACCGTGGTGGAGCCCGGCAATGTTGCCATGTATATTAAAGACACTGGACAGGGCGTTAAAGAGGATATCAAAGATAAGATTTTTCTCCCTTTTTTTACCACCAAGGAGGTGGATCAGGGAACAGGACTCGGGCTTTCTGTGGTTTATGGCATTATCAATGAGCACGGCGGAACGGTTGCAATGGACAGTCAAGCTGGAAAAGGGGCAATTTTCAAGATAAAATTAAAATCTTAATCATCAGCTTGGGGAAAACTGTGTGAGTAAAAATAAATCTTATCATTGTAAGGTGTTGGCTGTC
The DNA here is from genome assembly GCA_029940035.1 of Desulfobacterales bacterium. GTDB lineage: Bacteria > Desulfobacterota > Desulfobacteria > Desulfobacterales > B30-G6 > JAJDNW01. Next base: position 6,621 of record JAOZRT010000065.1, on the reverse strand, counting down.
GATGACAATGTAAACTCCCTCGAGATCATTAAACGGAACCTGGAGGGTGTTAGACACAAGGTCATTACGTGTGACAGTGTCCAGAGGGCCGTTGAGATTTTAAACGATAACAAAATCGATTTGGTGATCACAGACCTCAAGATGCCTAAGCACAGCGGGTTGGATCTCGTCCAACATATCAGCGAAAATTTCCAGGATATCGGCGTCATCATGGTTACCGGCTATCCCTCTATTGAAGGAGCCGTGGCCGCGATCAAAAAGGGTGCGGAAGAGTTTTTGGCTAAACCCTTCACGCACGAGGAACTTCTATCGACTGTTCAGAGAGTTCTGGACAGGTTAACCGTGCAGCGCAAGGCCCAAGCAAGTGTTGAACCGGACGCGACCCACGGCATGATGGGTTGTTCCCAAGCCATGCAGCAGGTATTCCAGTTGATTGAAAAGGCAGCCGCAATGACGGCTAATGTCTTGATATCTGGTGAAAGCGGTACCGGCAAGGAACTCGTGGCCCGTGCCATTCACTATACAGGCGGGCGTTCTTCAGCACCCTTTGTTCCGGTTAATTGCACAGCTATCCCAGAAGGTCTTCTTGAAAGTGAACTGTTCGGGCATGAAAAAGGCGCTTTTACAGGTGCCCATACGTCGCGGGCCGGATTTTTCCAAGTCGCAGATGGGGGCACCATATTCCTGGATGAAATAGGTGATGCCAGCCAGAGTATGCAGGCTAAGCTGCTTCGGGTGATGCAAGACAAAGAAATTATCAAAATCGGGTCCAGCCAGTCCATCAAGGTGGACGCACGCATCCTGGCGGCGACGAACAAAGACCTGGAAGTTCTGGTGAAAAGAAACCACTTTAGGGAAGATCTTTACTATCGCATCAATGTCATCGACATCCACATTCCACCGTTGCGCGATCGCCGGGAGGATGTGCCCTTGCTGGCGCACTATTTTATCTCAAATTATTCAAGGGAGATGGACCGTAGGCCCATCTCATTTTCGGATCGGGCCATGCAAGCGCTCACTAATTATGCCTGGCCCGGGAATGTCAGAGAGCTTGAAAACATAATTCAGAAATTGGTGGTGAAGGTGGATAAGGAAATTGTGGATATTGCTGATTTGCCCGAACCGATGCGATTCACCATTGGCTATGAAAAAGGCCTTAACCGATCTTTGGCGCTAGTGGAGAGCGAACATATCACCCATGTGTTAGCAAGCGTGGGTGGCAACAAAACCCAGGCTGCCAGGATTCTGAAGATAGCCCGGAAAACACTTCGTGAAAAATTAAGAAAAATAGAGGCTATCAATCAGCGAAGCTCTGCAGAAAGATAAAAGCAATGAAACCCTTGCCAGGGCACCGCACTTTCTAGGTTGCCGGATGATACAGAAAGATGGTGGGGAGTTTCGTCCCACCGGAACAATTCTTACCGCTTTTTAACCCAATTTCAGCTGGACGCGAGACGTTTCCAGCAGCCTAAGATAATTGGGTTAATGTATAACTGCCGGTAAATTAAATGAAATAGATTTTATTAGATCATAGTTTCCCATAACATCCCGAAATGGCATAAATTCTGCTGTCTATTGTAAAGCCACCCCAACGGTAAGGTCCACCCTATCGTTGCAAAAGCCGGAGAGCTTCAGAGCCAAGGCGTCTGAGGGTGAAGTCGTAGTTTTTTACTTCGAACCCTCAGCAACACAGGATCTGAAGTTCTCCGGCTTTCCCGGAGGGTAAACAATATGGCAAAATAGATGCCATCCTTCTTGTCTCGGCGTAGCTCGAAGAGCGAAGCCGGATGAATTCACCTGGGGGGATATCCAGAAAATGGTGCTATCGCTATGATATTGGCTATTATTACAGCTTATTATCTCTACTTTGCCATTTTGTTTATGCGACCATAGGGTCCACTCAGGCTGAGACTGTGCGAATAATATAAGGATGCCTTTATGGAAGAGAAAAAATCAAGTTCCCGGGACTATCGATCTTTGCTGAAGAAAGTTGTTTTTGTCATAATTATTACGGCAATTACACCAACTGTCGTCGTCAGCATGTTTATCTTAAATGAGTTTCGTGCGTCTTATCAGGCAAAAGTGTATGATCACATGGAGCTGTTGGCCAGGAAGCATAAGAAGAATATCGACATGTTTCTATCAGAAAAACTGATGGATATTGGTTGGTTGGCCAGATCCAACCGTTTTGAGGAATTGAGCAATAGCGTTTTTCTCAATCAAAAATTCGTTGAGCTGCAACGTGCCTTTGAGCGCACGTTTGTAGATATAGGTGTGGTTGATCATGAAGGGCGCCAGATCGCATATGCCGGCCCGTATGATTTATTCGGAGTAAAATATTCGGATACCGACTGGTTTAAAGGCGCCATGACCAAGCCCTACTTCATCAGCGATGTCTTCAAGGGCCTGCGCGGGGCGCCGCACTTTATCATAACCGTGCGGCATGAACATCAAGGAAAGCCATGGATCCTGCGGGCTACGATCGACTTTGGAGAGTTTAACAACCTGGTGGAATATTTGCGTATCGGCAAATCGGGATTTGCATTTATATTAAATAAAAACGGAGATTTTCAGACAGAACCCACTTCAGATGTAAATCCGGACGAATTGGTTAAAGTTCTGAAGGGTGACAACGCCTTGAACCGGCCCAGTTCCATATTCAGACATAAAAACCAAGAGGGCAAAGAGGTCCTGTATGCGATCACCACCCTGAAAAACGGGGAATGGATAATGGTGCTTCAACAAGACGTCGATGACGCCTTTGCGGAATTGAACAATGCCCAGAAAATTGCGTTGTTAATCATCCTGATTGGCTCCCTCGGCAGCATCGCTACCGCCTTCATAGTATCAAACCAGTTAATCAAGCGGATTTCCATGGCTGATGAGGAAAAACACACAGCCGACAAGGAAAAGGAGATTATGTCCCAGCAGGTCATCGAGACCGGAAAGCTGGCATCCATCGGAGAGCTGGCGTCCGGCATTGCCCATGAGATCAACAATCCGGTCGCCATCATGATTGAGGAAGCCGGCTGGATCGAGGACCTGCTGGAGGAAGAGGAGTTTAAAGAGGGTGAAAACCTGGAAGAGTTTTGCCGGGCACTGAAACAGATCAACACTCAGGGTAAACGCTGCAAGGAAATCACTCACAAATTGCTGAGTTTTGCGCGTAAAACAGATTCGAGGATTGCGGAGATATCCATCAATGCCCTGCTGGAAGAAATTATCTATTTGTCTTCCCAACGGGCAAAATATGGCAATACAGAGGTCCGCACCCAACTAGAAAAGAACCTGCCGCCTGTTTTCGCATCTGAAACCGAGATGCAGCAGGTTTTCATGAATCTGATCAACAATGCCATAGATGCCATGGAAAAAACCGGTGGAATCATTACCCTGACTTCTAAACGCGTGGGCGATAACATTTTAGTGATCGTGGCCGATAATGGGCCGGGTATTGCCGATGCGAATCTGTCGCGTATATTCGACCCTTTTTATACTACCAAACCGGTTGGCAAGGGAACAGGCTTAGGACTTTCCATCTGTTATGGAATAGTCAAAAAAATTGGAGGGGATATCCAGGCTCACAGTGTAAAGGGCGAGGGGACCACTTTTGAAATTCTAATTCCCCAAAATACCGAAGCAGATGTTCCAGCGGTGGGCATGAAAGGAGATTGAAAATGAGTATCGCAAAAATTCTTTTGGTAGATGACGAAAAACCCTTTGTGGAAACCATGATGAAACGATTGAAAAAAAGAGATGTTGACGTCGCGCCTGCGTACGACGGGCAAGAAGCGCTGGAATGCCTTGGGCAGGACAGCACGATCGAAGTTGTTATTATGGATATCAAAATGCCGGTAATGGACGGCATGGAGGCTTTAAGGGCGATCAAAAGCAAGCATCCCCTTGTGGAGGTGATCATGCTTACCGGCCATGCCACGGTGGAAACCGGAATCGATGGCATGCGAATGGGTGCTTTTGATTATTTGATGAAACCTTGTGATATGGAGCAGTTGATCGCTAAAGTGGAAGAAGCGGCCAAACACAAACGACAGCATGAGCAAAAGATCATGGAAGCCCGTGTACAGGCCATCACCCTCCGGCGACCATAAAACCGCGATCAGGGCATGATCTGCTGCAAAGCTGGAGAATCAATGGGCTAATTTTCAGAGCCAGGGAGAACAGCCATGTCAAAAAAAGAAGACACTCTGTCAACGCCGTTACGGTTATTGTTGATTGACGATGAAGTCGGGTATGTCAATGTCCTGGCCAATCGGTTGTCGAAGCGCACTTTTCAGGTGGGCAAGGCAAACAGTGGGGCCGAGGCCTTCCAACTACTACGGCAGAAGGATTTCGATGTGGCTGTCCTGGATCTTAAAATGGAAGACATGGACGGCATCGAAATTCTGAAAATATTGAAAAAAATGGCTCCGGAACTTGTGGTCATCATGCTCACCGGCCACGGTTCGGCCGAGGCGGCCCGGGAAGGTATCAGCCAGGGTGCTTATGATTATCTGACCAAACCGTGTGAACTGACTGAATTGATAGAAAAAATTAATGAAGCTTATGCCCAGCGCTCAACGGGTTGATTGAAATGATGTATGTTGTGCGACAATTGAAAAGGGGAAATATATATGACAGCGATTCTCAGATCCCGGAATTTCCAGCTCTGTTTGGCCCTTTTGCTTGGGGCCGTTGTTATGATGCTGCCACGACCCGAAGGAACAAGGTTCAAAGTTAGCGGTGATCGTAACCAATTATTCTACCATACTATCAGTTCCCAGTACAGCATGGTCCCTGGTGACAAAACAGGAACCGGTTCATATGTCGTAGAATCTAAATACCCCACGGGTTCAACGTATTCCGGATCTTATTTAAAAGAAAAAGCAGGTAGCTTTGAGGGCACGGATGTTCAGGTGGAATATGTTAACGGGCTTTCTCCCAAAGCCAAAAGATTCCTGGCGGTTTTGGCGGTTCTGGTTTTTCTTTTTATGGTGGAGCCGATCCCGCTGGAGATTACGGCCATATTGATCGGCGTTTTCCTGGTCGTCATGCAGGTGGTGGATGTAAAAACCGCCTGGGCGCCCTACATGCATCCGGTGGTCGTTTTTATCATGTGCTGCCTGATTTTTGCCATCGCCCTGGACAAGGCCGGGATCACCAAAAGGCTGGGCCATTTTATTGTCACCAAGGCAGGCACCAGCGTCACCAAATTTACCTTCATCATCAGTATCGGTTTGGGGCTGGCCTCTTCGTTCATGCATGACGCTGCGGCGGTTTCCATCGGCATCGTCACAATGCTGCCGCTGATGCGGGCAGCCGGTATAGAGCCGCATTCCCGTACGGCCAAGTTTATGATGATCTCTCTGGCGTTTGCCTGTTCCTGCGGCGGTATGGGGACTTTGGTGGGCGGTGGGCGCACCATGGTCTCGGCGGCTTTCTTAAAAGAGTTTACCGGAATCGAGATCACGTTCATGGACTGGATCAAATACGCCATGCCCATGGCCATCGTCACCGTGCCGGCTGCCGTGGGGGTGGTCTATCTGGTTTTCCGCCCGGACCCCTCCCTTAAATTGCCGAAACTGGATGAGGAGATCGGCCCCTGGTCGTTTCAGGAAAAAATAACCGTATTGATTATTAGTATCTCCTTTATTCTCTGGCTGACAAAAGGATTCCACGGTTTGCACTACTCGGTCACCGGCATGCTGGGGGTTGCGGCCCTGATCTTGACCGGTATTTTAAAATGGGATGATATCCATGAAAACCTGGAATGGGGAACAGCCCTGTTTATCTTCGGCGGCGGCATCTCTCTTGGACTGGCCATGGGTAATTCCGGTGCGGCAGCCTATTTTGCCAATCTGTTTTTCCCCCTTGTCAAAGGGGGCGGCTGGCTGCTGCTTTTTGCGGGAGTGGCGGTTTTCGGGGCACTGGTAACCAATGCCATGGCCAATGTGGCTGCGGCCGCCCTGATTTTGCCCATCGTTATTCCCATAGCCCAGTTGGAAGGCGTCGATCCCACGGTTCTGGCCTTATGCCTGGGAACGGCCACTTCGTTTGCCATGCTGCTGGTCATCGGTTGCCCGCCCAACGCCATTGCTTACAGTTTCAAGTATTTCAAAGCTTCTGATATCACCCGTGTCGGACTTGTAGCTACGCCTGTATTGTTGATCCTGCTTATTTCTGTGGCTGCTGTCTGGTGGAAGATACTGGGGCTTGTATAATTGGGTCGCTTATCAGGCAGGGAGCAAGAAAATATGGAACCTGAACAGATTAAAAATATCCGGCTGCTTCTGGTGGATGATGAAGCGCAGTTTCGGAGTACGCTGGCCAAACGTCTCCAAAAAAGAGGTGTTGTTGCTTTACAGGCCGGAGACGGCGAAGAGTGCCTTTCCATCCTTGCAGAGAGCCCCATGGATGTCGTGGTGCTGGATGTAAAGATGCCGGGGATGAGCGGCATCGATGCTCTTTCTCAGATAACAGAAAGGCACGCTGAAACCGAGGTTATCCTGCTCACCGGCCATGCCGCCACCCAGGACGGTGTGGAGGGCATAAAGTTCGGTGCATACGATTACCTGACCAAACCCGTGGAGTTCGACCACCTGCTGGGTAAAATCATCCAGGCCTATG
>JAOZRT010000315.1 GCA_029940035.1 Desulfobacterales bacterium | reverse complement strand
ACAACAGCTTTAAGGTGTTCAGGGATTGAATCCATTTTAACGATGGACATGAGCTCGTCCTCATCATATTCGAACACTTCCGGACACAGCACGTTGCAGTTTCTATCCCCCATACATTGACTGGTAATACGAACTTTCATTGCAACCTCCTTTTAAAGAATTAAGCTTCCATGGGATTTACGAAATGATAGCAATATATTGCATGATTATGGGTTAGGGTCAATATCTGCTTTCAGCATGGGTATATTGTTTTCAAGCAGCCTGTGCTATGTGCAGATATATGATTTACCTGTTGCGACATGGCGAGATCGAGGATTCGGATAGCAGACGTTATATCGGGCAGACGGATTGTGCCTTGAATATAAGAGGGCGGGCCCAGGCCGAATTTTGGAAAAAATGGCTGGAAAAGGAAAGAGTGGACTCCATCTTCTGCAGTGACCTGATCCGATCATCGGTGACCGCAGAGATTATTTCACAAGGTCGGCAAGTAGCATTACAGGTCAATCCAGATTTGCGGGAAATCAATCTCGGTGAATGGGATGGCCGGTCCATGCAGGAGATCAGGGATGAATTCCCGGCAGAATGGGAAGCAAGGGGTGCGCACATCGATACATTCCGTCCACCTGGCGGAGAGAGCTTTGCGGACCTGTATCAGCGGGTGATCCCCGTGGTCGAGCATATTGCAGAGACCGTCTCCGGTCCGGCACTCATCGTGGGCCATGCCGGGATAAACCGGGTGATTCTTTGCCATGTGCTGGGCATGCCCATCCGCAGGCTGTTTTCCATCCGGCAGGACTTCGCCGCGCTCAATTTGCTCGATAACAGCAAGATCAAACTTCAGGTTGCTGCCGTTAATTTGAGACCTGAAAATGTCAATTAACAAACAAGTTCCAAACACCAAATCACAAAGCCCAAACCAGATGACAGTGGTGTGTTGACTTTACCCTAGGGTTTATTCGTTGAGGCTAAACTGTGGATTTTCTTTTTTGGTAAGGTTTTCTCTGTCGGGGCCGTGTGCTGCGCGGCCTGCGTTCGAATGTTTTTGCCTTGACGGGTTTGGGCTTGATCAGCCAGCTGTCATCCGGCCGGATGCAGCCCAGTTCCTGATCGATGAACTCCTCGATGGGGGGAAGGTAGAAAGCATCTTCCTCGTCGGCAAAACTGATGGACGTACCTGTTTCACCGGCCCGCCCGGTGCGCCCGATGCGGTGGACGTAATCTTCCGGGTCCCTGGGCAAAGTATAGTTGATGACGTGGTCCATACCTTCGATGTGGATGCCGCGTCCGGCCACATCGGTGGCCACCAGCACGCGAATTTTTCTGGCTTTGAACTGATCAAGGCGTTGGACCCTTTTTTTCTGGGGTACATCTCCGGAGAGCGTGGAGCACCGGATGCCATGGCGGGACAGCTTTTCCGCCAGACGCCGCACCTCGTCCCGCCGATTGCAAAACACCAGGACGCGTTCGAGGTTTTTTTTGTCGATGATGTTGAACAGCAGAGAAAATTTTTCTTCGGCGGTAACGATGTAAACGATCTGTTCCACTGAATCCACGGCAATCTGTTCCGGCTCTATTTCAATAGTTACCGGCTGACGGGTCCATTGGGTGGCGAGCCTTACAATATCTTCAGACAGGGTTGCACTGAAAAGCATGGTCTGGCGCTTATCTTTATGAGGGGTGCTGTAGATGATATTGCGCACGTCCGGAATGAATCCCATGTCCAACATGCGGTCCGCCTCATCGATGATCAATATTTCAACCTCTTTCAGGGTCAAGTCGCCCCGGCGCTTGAAATCGAGCAGGCGTCCGGGGGTAGCGACAATGATGTCGACATCTCCCCGTGCAAGCCGCGTGCGTTGTTTAACATAATCCATGCCTCCAAAAACGGAAACGATGTTGAGGGAGGTGTACTTGGACAATTCCCGGGCTTCCTCGGAGATCTGCATGACCAATTCACGTGTGGGTGCCAGTATCAATACCCGCGGGGAGCCCTTGGATCTTTTCTTCTCCAAGGGATTTGCCAGGAGCTTGGTGATGATGGTGATCAGGAAAGCCGCAGTTTTTCCGGTTCCGGTTTGCGCTTTGCCTGTGGCATCCCGGCCTGCGAGGGTGCTGGGAAGGATTTCGGCCTGTATGGGTGTACAGTACTGAAAACCAAGGTCAGCAATGGCATGCACCAGGGAAGAGGGCAGTTCAAAATCATGGAAGCGCGTCCGGTCTTCAACCGGCGGCACTTCGAACAGGGAAACATCCCACCCTTCATGCAGCACCTTAGGGTTGTCAATTGGCGGAGCGCTGCCCGGCGTATCGCGTTTTCCGGGCTTTCTACGCCGGGTTCGCCGGCGTGGAGGTCGTTTGCGCTCACGGGATGCCGAAGGCGTGGTGCCGGGATCGTTTGATTTCTTTTGTGGGGTTACTACTTTTTTTTCCAGAATGGATTATCCTTAATTTTCATGCTCCGCAATCCATAGAGCAATGCGAGTGAATTTTTATTGACCTCTATTCAAAACCGACACCATACAAGGCATGCGAGTTTTAAATACAATTGTTTTCAAGAGGACCTAAGGCCATTGATTTAGCTTGTATCTTTTTTTTCTTGCTTTTTAAAGACCTTTTTGTCAAAGCGCAATGAGCTTGACATCGAATACCTTCTGGTTTTATAGCAGGGCGCATGCATACTGCGCAACAAACATTACGCTCATCTGAAAAACAAAATCCCCGGGTCATCATTGCCTGCCAGGTGATGAAGCCGGAATTGGACCACCTGTCCGGGGACAACCCCCATATCGAGATCCGCTATCTGGATCAGAACATGCACGAGCGACCCGCCCAGATGCCCGCGGTGGTGCAGGCTGAAATCGATGCAGTGGAAGCGTATGCCGGCCAGGTCATCCTGGGATACGGGCTCTGTTCCAACGGTATTGTGGGGGTCAAGGCCCCCCGGCAGGGGATGATCATCCCCCGTGTGCATGACTGCATTACCCTGTTTTTGGGTTCGCGTGCCGCCTATGAGAAAGTGTTTTATGAACAACCCGGCACCTATTATCTGACACCCGGATGGGTTGAGGAGAGAAAGGACCCCCTGGGGTACATGGAGTCGGCCTACGTGCCCAAAATGGGGCGGGAAAAGGCGGAATGGGGCATCAAGGAAGAACTGAAAAACTACACCCGCATTGTCATGATCGACACCCAGTCTGCGGACATGGGGCCGCTCAGGAAAATAGCCCAGGAGAATGCCAGGTTCCTTGGTAAGACCTATGAAGAAATTTCCGGCATGCAGGATTATTTCCGGCAAATCCTCTTCGGACCCTATCCGGAAGCAGACTTCATTCATTTGCAGCCCGGCGACATAATGCAACAGGAGATGGTCATTGACCCATGATCTGTTATTTCTCAACGGTCGACAACCAGATTTTCGTGCCCTATATTATGATTATGAATGAAACCAACCAAAAAATAGATGGATATATAAAGAGCCAGATTGTCGTGGTTTATGTGTGCCTGGCATTGGCCATCGGGTTTGCCGGCGGTATCGGCCTGACGATTTATAAACTGGATTCGAAGACGTCCTTTACCCACCAGCCTGCACAGCAAAATCAGCAGGATGACCGGGACGACATGCTGGCGGCCCTGGAAGATGAGGTCGAGCGGAATCCGACCAACGGCGGCGCCTGGACCCAGTTGGCCCACATGTATTTTGACAGAGATCAGCATGAAAAAGCCATACAGGCCTATGAAAAGTCTTTGGAACTCTCACCGGGTAACGCAAACGTCCTGACCGACCTGGGGATCATGTATCGCCGCAGCGGCAATCCCAAAAAAGCCGTGGAAATGTTCGACAGGGTCATAGCGCTCGATCCACAGCAGGAAAACGCCCGTTTCAACAAGGGTATTGTTCTGCTGCACGACCTGAAGGACAAAGAAGGCGCCATTGCCGCCTGGGAGGGGCTCCTGGAAATCAATCCGGTGGCCATGGCCCCTAACGGGCAGTCCGTGGACGAGCTGATTCAGCAATACCAGTAATAAAAAGCCTCATCATCGCATTAGCGATGGTGAGGCTTTTTATTACGATACGCGGCTTCGCCGCTAATTTGCCAGCTTGGATTTCTTCCATACCCATCCTGTTCCAACAATCAAACCTTAATATTTCTAAAGAGGCTGTTTTAACAAGCTAATTGTTGCATTGGTCGGTTGTGTGTGTTACCAGTGTACCAAGGTACTTAAGTATTGGAGGGCAAAATGAGCAAAAAGGTCCAAGTGGAGAGAATCCAGACCGGCATGCGTATTGAAAAACGCATCTTGAAAACGCTAAAAGCGCTGGCAGAATATCTAGACATGACGTTGGGGGATCTGATCGAGGGCATTGTGCTGCACGCCTTTGATGGAAAGGCACCTTTCGGCAAAGGGGTAATCGGCAAAATTCAAGAGATCAAGAAAGTGTATGAATTGGACCTGGATGCAAGTCACAGCCATAAGCTGATTGAAAAACGCGTTGCTGAAGGGAAGAGGGCCAGCTATTGTTAAACCGCAACCTAAACCTGCTGTTGGGAGGCCAACTGGTCTCCCAGGTCGGTGACAAATTTCACATGCTGGCCGTTGCCTTTCTGGTGCTGAAGACAACCGGCTCGCCGGCTAAAATGGGTATAGTCCTTTTCTGTTCGATATTGAGTTTAGCGGCGACTTGTCTCGGCGTAGCTCGAAGAGCGAAGACGGAAGCCGCGTATAGAAAAAAATGCCCTGCATTTTTTTCCTTGACAAAAGTGTATACAGGCTATACACTTCTTTCATGCAAGATTCGAAAATCCATTTTATCCATGAACGGTTTTCCAACCTGGTCCGGCTGGCCGGGCAACTGGAAGAAACACCGCGCCAATTCGGTACGGACGAACCGCTCTCCAGTCGGGAAATTCATATCATCGAAGCCAGTGGGGACAATAATGAGATCTTCAGTGTAACCGATCTGGCCAGGCTGTTGGGTGTCACCAAGGGTGCGGTGTCGCAAAACCTTAAAAAGATGGAAAAAAAGGGACTTACAACTAAAATTGAAGATCCGCAAAACAGTTCTCGCTCCATTGTGAAGCTGACGTCCAAGGGCAAAATCGCCTATTATGCACACAAGCACTGGCACGAGACCATGGATGGGGGCTTCAAAGCCTACTTTATGGAGCTGAGTGAGGAAAGGGTGGATTTTTTACTGGACTTCATCGACAAAGCCGAAGATTTTATGAAACGGGCCATGCAATA
>JAOZRT010000064.1 GCA_029940035.1 Desulfobacterales bacterium | reverse complement strand
ACTTCGTTGGCCAGGTTGTTGATGATGGGAAATTGCAGCTTGTCATCTCCCTGGACCATGGCGGCCATTCTCAGTCGTTCCATGACCGAATAGGAATATTCGAGCCCGTAGCCCAGTCCGCCGGTGGTGGGGTCGATGATCACCCTGTCCATGGGCATGCCCAGGTTCTCCAGCAGAATGTTGACCTGCTTGGCGATGTTGACATCAATGGGTGAGGACGATATGACGATATGACCGTAACCCATGGCGGCCGCACCGATACCCTTGTGGTTGGTGTCCTCCACGGGACCCATTGCCAGGTTGAAATCCTGGCAGACTTCCGCCACGACCTTGAGCACTTCTTCATCTTTTTGCGTATTGGCGCAACCCCAGACGAGCAGCGGAACGTCAATGGCTTCAGCCACAGCCTTTACTCCTGCGGCTGCGTCTTTGGCGCTGGCATCCTCCCCGTTGGGGTCGATGCTTTTGAGCTGCAGCACGATGAGCTCTGCCCCGTAGTCATCCACACATTTTTTGGCCCAGGCCGCAGGATCGGAGACAACATCTTTGAACGGTTCAAGTGCAGCCTCGGCCCAGTCTTCCGGTGCAATGTCCCACACTTCCATGGCTATTTTCGGCTTGTGAGGCATGTCCCCTTCAAACTGGTAAAAGGGATAGCATGTCTCCCCGCCTACGGTAACGGCCTTGGCGCCATCACCTAACGTGATTTCTTTTACGGCGCCAGTATAAGATTCTTTGCTGAATTCAAAACCCAATTTATACCTCCTTATCAAAATACTCGGTTAATGATTGAGGCCTTACAATACTTACATAACGTTAATAACATATTTCAGTTTTCGCTAAAAATTACACCCCCCTTTCATTTCATTTAATTTATTTTTTATAATTTTATCTACATTACGGTAGATTACAGCTCAGTATTTCACACGTCCCACATCGTGAAAAAAGCATGCTGGGTTGCGTCATGAAATCAGGCTCTATTTGCGCCTGCGCCGAAGTTCTTAAACCCTACCAAATCGCTTCCAACAAACGCAATTTACAGCGAATATTACTACCTATATGGAGATTTTGACTTTGTCAATAGATAACGGTTGCCGCTCGTATTCCCGCGCTGAAGTTTGTGAAAAACGGACTCTCATTGGTGTGCAAAGACGGTGTTTTGAGGCAGGTGGCAACCGTTAATTTTTCATCCTTTCCTTCAGTTTGGGAAACTGTTCTATGTCTGTGTGGGGCAGAAAGAGGGCGGCAACATAGTTGTCCATGAAGGAAGCTGTTTCTGAAAGCTCAAAATTCGTCATATTTATGGTCACTTCTGCTACGTTACGGCGGATATGGTTACTGAGGGTGCTCATTTTAGCGCCCATGAGGGAGCCGTTGCCGATGTAGGTGATTTTGCCGGGATCGATTTCCGGGAGCAACCCGATCACCATGGCACGTTCCAGATCGATATAACTGCCGAATCCGCCGGCCAGAATGATGTGTTCCAGATCCTTTACCGAGAGGCCGACCTCTTCTAAAAGGGTTATACATCCGCTGTAGATGGCCCCTTTGGCCCGGATCAGATTCTGGATATCGACTTCCGTGAGCACAATGTCCCTGTCAATCTGGGTTTCATCCTTCCAGGCCAGCACATACTCGTATATCCCGTCCTTTTGGCGAATACGCGGGGTTTCGAGATCACGGTCGAACTTACCGAGATTGTTTATTATTTTCATTTCAAAGAAGGTGGCGACGATGATAATGAGGCCCGACCCGCAGATGCCTTTAGGCCTGACATTGCCGATGCAGATGTTCATGGGTTCCAGGGTTTCCGGGTCCATGGAGAAGTCCTCTATGGCCCCTTTGGAGGCCCGCATGCCGAATTCGATGCCCCCGCCTTCGAAGGCCGGACCGGCGGAACAGGCAGCACAGGCAAACCACTCCCGGTTTCCCACAACGATCTCCGCATTGGTGCCGATGTCAAGAAAGAGGGTCAGCTTTTCAGTGAGATACATCCCAGACCCCATCACCCCGGCCACGATGTCGCCGCCCACATAACTGGAAACCGCGGGATAAACCAGGGCGGACACGTGTTCGTTCAGTTCGATACCCAGATTGACGGCTTTTACCGGCGGGTAGAGGGTTGCCGCCGGAACATAGGGAGAGCGCCGGATGTAGCGCGGATTCACTTTCAATAGAAGCTGGGTCATGGTGGTGTTGCCGGCCAGCGTGATGGCGGAGATGTCATCCTTGTCCACACCGGCCCGCCTGACGATTTTATTGATAATTTTATTGATTGTGCCCACCACCACCTGCTGCAATTTTTCCAGGCCCCCGGGTTTCTCTGCGTAAACAATCCGGCTTATCACGTCCTCGCCAAAGCTGATCTGGGCGTTGAAGTCCCCGTTTTCAGACAGGATTTCACCGGAAAAGAGATCAATGAGTTGGCCATAGATCGTCGTGGTTCCTATGTCCACGGCAATGGCATAGTTGCGGGCGGTTGTATCGCCCGGTTGAATGTGGATGATGTCGGTTTTGCGGCCTTCATGCACGGGCCGCTCCAGGGTAGCTGTGATATTGAAATCTTCTTTTCTTAAAATATCGGGAATATTGCGTATAACCGGCAGGCTGACCATGAGGTGGTGTTCGTCATGCTGGAGTTTCAGGTAGCTTACCAGCCGGGTGACATCAGGGAGGTTATCCTCGACCGTGGGCTGAGGGAGTTCGAGAAATTTTTTTTCCACCGGTGGAACGAACAGGCCCTGTTGCTTGAGGTCGTTGAGATCCATCTGCTGAATGCGTGCGGTCTGCCTGGGCGTACTTTTGACATTGAGGACACTGGCATCAACCGTGGATTCTACGGGCACCCGCACCGTGATATCCTCCTGGACAACACTCTGGCAGGCCAGCCGGTAGCCCTTCTCGAGATCTTCATCACTGAGGCGTTCACTTATCCCGCCGTCCACCATTCCGCTTTCGATAATGACGCGGCATTTCCCGCAGACTCCTTCACCCCCGCAGGAGGCATTTATGTGGACGCCGGCCTCGATGGCTGCGCGGATCAAGGTTTCACCTTCAGGGATCTGGATTTTTTTTTCGTGGGGCAGGAAATGTATCGTGTAGTTTTTCATGGAACACTCCGTATAGTATCAATTGATTTCAGCGATTAATCCATAATATAACCAGGTGTCGGGTTATGGGTTGCGAGTTACAGGTTGCGGGTTTCGAGTTCCGCTCACCTCTTACCGGTCGAGTCCTGATTAAACATTGTCACTATCACCTGGTTTCGGGTGTCAGGTTTCGGGTGTCGGGTTGCCCCAAGCTATTAGTAAAATATTCATAATTCGATGTTGGATGTTCATTTTTTATTGGCTTCTCTGGTTCTGTCCTCTGCCCTCCGTCCTCAGGCAGGGATAAATCCCTGCACTACGTCGTTGATACGAAGAACGAGCATGTAGTCCAGGGCTTCAGGCTGATTTCCGATGGTTTCTGTGGTTCTGGAATCTGGGCCTTTGTCCTCTGTCTTTATTATGCTTCATTGTCATCAAGCGGATTATCAAACCGGCATCTCAACACGACCATGTCGTCCTCGAACGATTTTTTTGCTTTAAACGGCAGGGTATTGAACAAGCTGATCATGGCCCTGTTGTCAAGGGACGTGAAGGCGAACAGACCGGCAATGCCCTTGTCACGGGCTGCCTGGCAAAGCTTTTTCATGAGGACTTTGCCCAGGCCTTTGCGTTTGAAGTCCCTGGAAACCGAAAAAGCCACTTCAGCCATGTTGTCGGACGGGTCCAGCAGGTATTCGCCCACTCCGACCACCCTGCCGAAACCGAACTCTCCTACGACCGCCACTACGGTGAGGTCTTTGATATAATCCACCTGGGAAACCCTGCCCATTTCATCGTGGACAAAGGCCGTTTTCTCATGGAAAAACCGGGCCACCACATCGTTTTTCTCAAGGCCGTAAAAATGTTCCTGTATCCGGCGCTCGTCCACGGGCTTGGCTGGCCGGATGGTCACGGTCTGGTCGTCGATGACGATATTTTCTTCGAGCTGCCGGGGGTAGACACCGTAAATAGATTCCTCGAAAGTCCTTTCGGTGCCGTAAAGCCCTTGCTGCTTGGCTTCGTGAAACAATTCTTCCCGAAAGTCAGGATGGGCGATGCTGATCATGGCCGTGGCCCTTTCCTGGAGACTTTTTCCAAACAGGTTGACCACACCGTATTCAGTGGCAACGTAATGGACATCCCCCCGTGGCACCACCACAGCTGTGTGGTCGAACGTGGGGACGATGCGGCTTTTGGACCCCTGCATGGCTGTGGCGGTCATCAGAATGAATGACTTGCCGCCCGGCGACTGAGCCGCCCCGCGGATGAAGTCAAGCATGCCGGTAACGCCGCAAAAATTGTTGTAGGGCAGGGCATCGGCAGCCACCTGGCCGGTCAGGTCCATGGCCATGCCCACACTGATGGACACCATTTTGTTGTGCCGGCTGATGATGGAAGGGTCGTTCACGTAGTCTGACGGGTGAAATTCGATGCTGGGGTTGTTGTCGATGAACTCAAACAGGTTTTCCGTGCCCACAGCGGTGCTGGCCACCAGTTTGCCTTCGTTGAAACCCTTTTTCCGGTTGGTGACCACACCCCGTGAAACCAGGTGCATGATTTCATCTGTGAGATAGTGTGAGTGCACCCCGAGGTCGTTTTTATCGGCAAGGGCCAAAAGGGTGGCCTGGGGCGTGGTGCCGGGGCTGAACTGGATGGTGGAGCCGTCGTCGATCAGCCGGGCGATCAGCCGGCCGATGTCTTCGGCAGATTCGGATTCGGGGCGGTTGCCGATGGTGATCAGGGGTTCGTCGTGTTCCACGATGTGGTCCACATCATTGACATGCAGAAAACTCTGGCCCAGCACGCAGGGCATATGGGTGTTGACCTGGGCAATGACCATGTCGGCCGACATAGCGGCCGCAAGGGTAATATCCACGGAAACCCCCAGGCTCAACCAACCGAAATCGTCCGGCGGCGTTACCTGGACCAGGGCGACATTGACGGGCATCAAGCGGCTGCGAAAAAGGTGTGGTACAGCCGACAGGTTGATAGGGGTGATAAAGCGCTGGTTGCGGGACAATCTTTCCGCCTTGGCAGACCCCAGATAAAAGGAGCGGATGGTCAGGCTCTGGCTTTTGGATTTGTCGGCGATGAGGGTCAGGGGGGTGCTCTCCAGTGCCAGCAAACGCACAATTTCAATATCCGTGTAGCGTCTCGAAGCCTCACCAAGCGCTTTTACCAGGTGTTGCGGCTCTCCGCAGGAAGATCCGATGAATACGCGTTGTCCGGGCCTTATCTGCCGGATGGCTTCGTCGGCCTTGCATTTTTTATCCACATAATTATCGGCCCAGTAGCCTTCTGTTTTCATCACATCTCATCCATCTCATCATCTGCGTCGTCGTCTTCAGGAATTTCCTCCGGGTGGATCCAGCGTTCATCATCATCTGGTTCATCCCCACTATCTTCCTGGCACTGGTAACTCCATACATTCTTGTTCATCTTTGCTCCTGACCCGGATGTCGACATCCGGCAACCGGCTTCACCCGGAGTTGATTTTGCCTGAAACAGGCTTAGGGCCTGACAATAAACTGATGGCTGAACCAGTAGTACCTGTCGCGCGCCTGGTTGGGGGCTGTACAGGTGTATCGGTTTCTGCCTTTTGACAATGACTTCGCGGCCTGGACGGTAAAGCGCTTGCCCGGTTCGATCCACGTGGGATCGGTCCTCCCCTGGCCGCTGATGAAGCAGGCCAGTTCGTTGAGGCGTACTTCCGTGTTGTTTTCAAGATTGACTTCGAGAACAGGTTGCCTGTCTGCCGTGACCGGCTCAAAGGGGGCGATGGAGGACACCGGTAGAGCCAGAGCGCGAAATTTGGCTCTCAGGCTTTTCACGTCGCCATAATGCTGGTTTACAGGGAATCGCGGCAGCGTGGCGGGGTGGCTGTACGGCCCCATGGCGCCCGAGTGCTGGCCAAAGGCCACCAAACCCATGGACGCCACTAACTGGGCAATATCGGTATTGTACTCGCCGTAAGGGTAGGCAAACAACATGGGGGGCGGTCCCAACTCCTCTGACAGCCGCTTTTGACAGCGTTCGATATCGTTGCGTACACGGGCAACATGGGCATCATTTGATTCCCCTTCCTTTTTCCGGATAAGATAATCGTGCGTGGCCGTGTGGTTGGCGAACAGAACACCGCCTTTCTGCATTTCACGCATCTGATCCCAGGTCATGTACGAATGGAAACCCTTGTCCACGCCGTCGGAGGCCACAAAAACGGTGAAGGGCCAGTTCAGCTTCTGCAGGCGGGGATAGGCCTCTTTATAAACAGACAGGTAAGCGTCATCCACGGTGATGGCAATGCTTTTGTCGGGCAGGGGGGTTCGACTGCGGTAGGCTGCGACGATTTCTTCAAGGGGCAGCACATGAAAGCCGTTGTTTTTTAAATAATTCAGGTGGGCGTCGAACTGTTCCAGGGTAACGCTTGTACTGGGGTAGCGGTCTTCCCCGAATTTGTGATACATGAGGATGACGGCATTGAAATCCTGGCTGCACGCGGCAAGTGCCGGGAAGAGCAGCATAAGCGCGGCAACAATGATCAGTGATTTTTTCAGATTCATGGGCTTTTTTCCTGAATGGGGTTTAGATAGCCTGCGTTCATATAATTACATTTCGCATCAGAATTCAAGTTCTAATGCTTTGCGAAGATTCGCATGAAGTGCTTGACATGGGGCTTCGTCCGGATGGAGAATCAAGGATAATCTCCCGAATATATCGCTAAGGAACAGGACAACATGAAATCATCCGCTTCTGTCTCGTGGAAAGAAAAACTGGTTTCCCCTGAAAAAGCGCTGGAACACATCGAAGCCGGTATGAATGTTTTTATCGGCACCGGTGTGGGCGAACCCCGCACCATGGTCAAGCACCTGATGCGGTCGGCTAGCCTCAAGAATCACGACCTGACCCTGATTCAGCTGGTCAGCTTTGGCGACGCTATTTCCCTGAAGGAGCTCAGAACCCAGCGGTACCGTTTAAAGACCTTCTATTCAGGATGGGTGGCCAATGAAGCCGTGGCTGCGGGCCGTGTTGATCTCATTCCGAGCCGGGTGTCGGAGATTCCCCGCCTCATCTACAAACGCTACATTCCCATCGATGCGGCCCTGGTTCAAATTAGCGAGCCCAACGAAGCCGGTTACTGCAGCCTGGGGGTGGCCGTGGATGTGGCCCGCCTGGCCATCGAACAGGCGTCCCTGGTGGTGGGGGAAATCAATGCCGATATTCCCAGCACCTCCGGCGACACGTATGTACATATGTCGGAATTCGACTTTCTGGTGGAGAGTACGGAACCGCCTATATATTTTTCCCGCTGGCCTGTTGACCCTGTATTCGACCGGGTTGCGGCCAATGTCGCCTCGGTCATAGATGACCGCAGCTGTCTGGCCTTCACTTTGGGGCCGATCTTTGAATCATTGAGCCAACATCTTGTGCAGCGGCGCCATTTGGGAGTGCATACGCCGTTTTTTACGGATGCATTGATGGACCTGGTCAAGAGCGGCGCTGTCAGCAACCGTTTCAAGAAGACCTACCGCGGGAAATGCCTGACTTCGTACGCCCAGGGTACCCCTGAGCTTTTTAAGTGGTTAGACCGCAATCCGCTGGTGGAATTCCAAGCCATCGACACGGTGTTCAGCCCCATGGAAATAGGGAAAAACCCCAATTTCATATCGGTCATACCGGCGCGCAAGGTGGATCTCTCAGGAAGCATTGCCCTGCAGGTTGGAAAGGGCAGGGTGACGACCGGACCGGGGCAGACCATGGATATTTTCAACGGGGCTGAAATATCGCCCGGGGGCGCCACTATTTTTGCTCTGCCGAGCCGCAACCGGGAGGGGGCGCCTAACATAAAAATGTCCATCGAGCCATTCCCCAACCTGTTCAACCTGCCCGACTCGGTGGATATGGTGGTGACGGACTACGGTATAGCCAGCCTTTCCGGGCGTTCCTTGCGGGAAAGGGCCCAGGCCCTGATCGAAATTGCTCATCCTGACGACCGCCTGGGTTTGATGGATCAGGCCAAGCAGGCCAATATCCTATACGAGGATCAGATATTCCTGGCGGAAAGCGCCCATTTATATCCCTCGGAGATAAGGACGCGCCACACGTTCAAGGGGGGGCTGTCGGTCAGATTTCGAGCCATCAAGCCTTCGGACGAGGAGGAGATGCGGCGCCTTTTCTACCGCTTTTCCGATCAGAGCGTTTATTATCGCTACTTTGCACCCATAAAGACCATGCCCCATGCAAAGATGCAGGCGTACGTCAATGTGGATTTCGGGCGTGTCATGTCCATCGTCGGGCTGGCCGGCGAATCCGGGCAGGAGCATATCATCGCGGAAGCCCGCTACGTCAAGGAAGAAGGGGATCATTATGCGGATACGGCTTTTATCGTGGATGAGGCTTACCAGGGAAGGGGCATTGCCACGTACATCTACCAGATGATGATCCGGTTGGCCAAGGAAAGGGGTATCAAAGGATTCAAGTCAGATGTCCTGGCCAGCAACAAGGGAATGCTCAACGTTTTCGAAAAAGGGGGAGAAGTCGTTAACGCAAAACTGGAGTTCAACGTGTACAGCCTGACGATCCCTTTCAAAGAATAGAAGTGATTTCCATCCACGCATCAAGGACCGCAAATGGCACTGCCGCACCTGCCGGGCAAGGGGTACAACACCAAATTGTTGTTTCCCGGCACATACGGCTCCAATGGTGAAGCCACATTCAGGTAGGGTGCGCTACTGTTTTACTACGTTCTTTGCTTCAGGTCCCCGATCACTTTCCTCGATCTCAAACTCGACCCGGTCGCCCTCGGAGAGGGTCTTGTAGCCAGTCGACTGAATGGAAGAGAAGTGAACAAAAACATCATTACCCTCTTCCTGGCTAATAAAACCGTACCCTTTTCTGTCATTGAACCACTTAACAATACCTTGTGCCAAAACGCTGTCCTCCTCTGGTCTAAGATGTTGTCATTATCCCGAACATCATCTGGTCGCTCCGCTAGTGGCTGCATCGCCCAGGAGGGAGTCGGCCCGTCTTTCAGTCGGGGGTATCGTCCAAATTTATTTCAAATTGGCGAGTAAGGTCAAGATAAAAATCGCGTTAACCCCAACGTTGCAAACGCCGGAGGGCTTCAGAGTCAAGGCGCCTGAGGGCTTCGGAGTTGTTGATACACACTTGGGGTTAGACGGGAAACCGCTCGATGGATGCACTGTTTTTGATTTCGTTGATGTATAGACCAATGGCATCCTGCATCTTTTTCTTTTTCAGGGATTCAAAAAGCTTCGGTTTAATATTTTCATAGGCCAGTTTGATTTCAGGTTTGCGGTCTACTACTTTGATGATGTGGTATCCGAAGCGGGTTTTGACGATGGGGCTTGTCTCTCCGGGCTTCAGTCGGAAGGCTGCATCTGAAAAAGGCTTGACCATCTTGCGGCGGTCGAAATATCCCAGGTCCCCACCCTGGGTGCGACTGGGACCCTCCGAGTAGGTTCGGGCCAGGTTTGCAAAATCGTCCCCGGCCTCGATTTTTTCCCGGACCTCTTCGATCCTTTGCCTGGCCGTTGCTTTCTTTTCTTCATCATCGTCCTCAGCCACATTTATCAAGATGTGGCTGGCCCGGACCTGCTCTGGTTTTTGGAAAAAGTTGGGATTGTTGTCGTAAAAAGAGCGGCTTTCCTCCTCGGTAACCTCAAGCTTATCATAAAGCTCTGTTTCCAACAGTTTCTGAATGGAAAGTCCTCTTTTGACCTGCTCTTTGAAGTCTTTCTCGGAAATGTTCATGTCCGTGAGTGCCTGCTGGAACCCTTTCTGGCCGGCGAACCGCTCTTTAATCAACTCAAACTCGCTGTCCAGTTCGGCCGGTTGGATGACATAGCCTTTTTTCAGGCTTTCCTGGTACATCAATTCACGATTGATCAGGGTTTCGAGAAGCTCTTTTCTGATTTGCTTCCGGCCGGAGGGGGCGATGGGGTTTCCTTTCATCTGGGCCTGTTTCTCGACACGTTTGAACTCCATGTCCAACTGTGCCTCGGTAACGGCCATACCATTCACAAGCGCAAGGGTGCTTTCGGGAGGGGGTGTCTCAGCAGCAAAAAGGCAGGTTGCCGTAAAAGCCAACAAAATAATGAAAAAAATCGAAGCGCAGGATTTGTATTGTTTCGGTTGCATCTGTTTTCCTTCCAAATCATTAGAAACGGCCAGCTATTCTTGAGAGCAGAATTCCTGGATCAAATTTTGGGACTTTAAATACCATCCGTGCTGATACATGTTTCGTATATATATCGTCAAGCATGAAAAATTATTTGAACATGCATAGCCGGCAATCCGCAATCATAATGCTCAATTTCTGGTGGAGAACGCGGTAGGAGTAATGTTTAGCGGCAATACGGTAGTTGTGGGCCGTCATCGCCTTGCACCTCTGGGGGTCAAGCAGCACCTGCCTGGTTTTATCCACGGCATCCTGGGACACGTACCCGTCTATCTCGATGACATCAAACCCTTTAGGCTTGATGTCGGACGAGTAAATGGAGTAGTTGTTGACCACAATGGGTTTTGAATAGTAGATGGCTTCCAGAAAGGCATTGCCGAATCCCTCGAAGTTGGACGGGTATGTCACCAGATCGGCGTGGGGGTAGATGTCTTCGAGGGTGTAAATCTTTTTACCGCTGTCTGTCGTGCCCCTTTTATCATTGATGATGTCCGAGACAAAAAGCGTGTTGACCTTCATCAGAGAGGAGTATTCGCGAACCCTCATCTCATAATCGAAACCCTCGTCCCCGGATGCGTGCGAAATGACCAGCCTTGCCTTTGCCCCCAGCCGATGGACCAGTTCAATGGCATGCTCGATTCCCTTGCGTTTAACGACGCGCGTGGGTTGAAGGATCAGCAGTTCATCATCCGCGAGGCCGAGGGCCTGTCTTACGTCGGCGGCATAGTCGTCCATGGGCGGTGGGCTGTTTTCGAAGTCCATCACATTGGGGATAATCTGGGCGGAAATGCCTGTACGGAGACTCAGCTGGTTGTCGCCGGATGAGTTGATGACCGCATGCTTGATACTGGGCAGATGGGGGGGGAATGCCATATTGAGGTATTCCCAGACGGAATTGGTCATGAAGTTCTGGCGTTCCCAGAAAAAATCGTGATGGTGGGCAATGGCGGGTATTCCCATTTCCGATATCAATTCCGTGAGGGCAATTCCCAGGGGCAGGTTGAGCGGGATGGTCAGCGCATTTTCAGGCACCAGAATGTCGATGGCATACGTTTTGATAAAGTCGTACAGGTGGTCCTTGATTTTTCGTGTAAGGCGGTGGATTTCCCGAGTGACGTGCCGGGGGCGCGTGCAGGTGCCGAAACACTGCCGGTAGATATTCCTGATTTCCGGGTGCGAGAAATGCGCCTCCGGCAGAACATAGGAACACGCCTCAGGGTGCTCGAGTTCCCCGGCAAAGTAATGGCATTGAAAACCTTCCTGTTCAAAGACCTGGGCCCACTTTGTGGTTTCTAGAGAGACGCCGTCCGTTCCGGCCAGACGCGTAGAGACAAAACCGACATTGTGCACATCATTGCAATATGGGCATTTGATCATTATGGATCATTTCCCGACTGTCATATAATAAGAATAATAGTGTGCTTGTTTGAACAAATTCGTATAGGATCCAAGACCCCTGGTTTTCTCTAACTATTTTTTTTAAAACCAGATGTAGATACTCCTTTCAAGGGAGTACACAGAGCCGGCTTTATTCGCCCGGTTATCTACGCGACCGTGGCGCGGGCTTAGCCCATCAGGTAGAAACCCAGCGCCGGGTCGTCCGATTCGGAGCGGGAATAGGCCACGCCGATATAGATTCCGTCAATATTTTTTACCAGCACATCTTTGCTGATCAAAGTGTGGCGGGCGTCATCCAAATGGAATTCCACACGCAGTTTGTCATTCAAACGGAGATCGATAAGTTCCAGTAATTTAATCTTAAGGCCCCCGGCGGAGATGTCGGTTACTTCCAAGGACCCTTTGGTTACGGGATTGTTGTCCACGAGGTGAGTGAAGGTCCCCGGCAGGCTGACGCCTTTGCGATACACTTTTCTTTTTTCCAGAACAGACGTCCAGGTGTGCCCGCAGCCGCATGTGGACTTGACCTTGACCGTTTGATCCATTTTTGCATAGCGGGACACATCGACCGTTTTGGTGGCCTCACATTGAGGGCAGGTGAACGTGGCCTGGTTTGTCGCAGAAATATAAACAGTCTTAATCATCTTGCACCGCCGGTTCTGGGTGTTAGTGGTTCATCAGGCAGCCCTTTTCATGGGTGGCATCCGCCGCAGTATCCTGATGATTCTGGGTTTATAACTATCCTCACGCGCCAGCCTGTCCCCCCTTATTTTGACCAGTATGAAAGATAGAGCAAGGCAGAGAAACCCAGCCGCTGCCGATCCCAGGGAAGGATTAAGCTGATGTTTCAAGGAGAGCCAATGCCCCAGGGCGGCGCCTGCCAGCATGCACACCACAGGGAAGACATACAGAAGAAATGCCGCCTTGAGAAGGGATGATGTCTCAAAATAGAGAACAATACGGTCGCCGATTTTGGCCCCCACCGGATTGGTGACTTCGACTTCCATTTCCTTCCCCTGCTCATTGGTCTGGCAGGACCCTCTCGAGGCGCAGCCCTTGCATGCGCTCGAGCGTGTTGTCTTCACCCAAGCAGTACTGTCTCCAAGCTTTATGACGATACCTTCTTCCGTGGCCATGACTATCGCACCTGGGTTAGTGAACCGTTTCCGTCTCCGGGGCTACATTTTTTCCTTCACCGGCAACCGGTCCGGTGTGTTCATAGCAGATCAGGCCGCACTGCAAGCAACGCCGCGATTCTGCGTCCGCCATCTCTTTGCTGAACCCTTTTTCGATTTCTTGATTTGCCGCCATCTCCCTGGGACTGGCCTGGGGCATGATGGTGCGCGGTGATGCGGCAACTTGTTCGACGTGGTCCACATTTTGGATCACTGAACAGGAATTCAGCGTATTGTCAGGCAGTGACAGCTCGATATTGTTCATGATCTTGTGAATGGTCGCCGCTGCTCGCCGTCCCCCGCCGATAGCCTTGATGGCACCGCTGTAGTCGCTGGGAACGTCGCCTTTGGAAAGCCAGCCCATTTCATGCTGGTGTTCCGGACGTTTGTAAGTGTACACGCCAACCCACCGGCTTTCCGCCTGGGGGTTAACTTCCGTCGAAGACGCATTGTCGTTTTCATCTTCAGGGGCCGGCGGCCTGCTGAAAACCAGTTCCGGGAAACGGCCTGACGCCACCACAAGCATATTGGCCGGCAAATGTTTCAGGGCGCCATCTGCCAGATTTACATATTCTATCTTTTCGAGATTGTTATTTTCCCCGAAAAGGCGATTAACGGCTGCTCCGAAAAGTAAATGCGCACCTTTATTACGCAGGCTTTCAATCTCTTGCGGGTCAAGACCGGCGTTGTCTTCACTTTCACGGCAAAGAACGGTCACCTGGTCGGAGCCCTTTTCAAGACAAAGGCCAGCAGCCTCGAGGATCAGCTTCCCTCCGCCGAAGATGACGGCATGGGAGGGGCAGGCGATGGGCTCATTTTCTCCGTCGCCCGTGGCTGCACGATGTGATTTCATGAAATCCATCAACAGGTAAACGCCGGGTAGAGGGCTTTCCATTGAAGCACCGGCATTTCTGGCCAGGCGGCTGTCCCATCCGCCCAGAGCGGCGAAAACGGCCTGACAGCCTTCTTCCAGTAGGGAGTTGATGGTGAAGTCCGTTCCCAGGGCTTTGCCGGTACTGGCGCTGACGCCCATTTCCAAAACGCCCTGGATATCCCAGTCCAGAATATCGGCAGGAAGCCTGTATGCAGCAATCGCACTTCGCAAAAGGCCGCCGAGTTTGGGCGCAGCTTCATACACATCTACGGAATGACCCAGCCTGGCCGAGAAAAATGCAGTGGAAAGACCTTCGACCCCACCGCCCACAACGGCGATCTTTTTGCCGGTCTCCGGTGCTTTGTAAGGCTGCACGCGCTGGCCTGATTCCCGCTCGTAGTCTGCGGCATAGCGTTTCAGGAAATTGATGGCCACTGGTTCATCGATCAGTTGCCGCCGGCAGTCCTGCTCACACGGCCGTGGGCAGATTCTACCGATAACAGCGGGAAACGGGTTTCTTTCCTTGATGACCTGGGTGGCGCCCAGGTAGTCGCCCAGGGAAATCTGCCGGATATATTCGCATATATCGATTCCTGCCGGGCATGCCCTCTGGCAGGGGGTTGTACAGTCATCGGTCGTGTACTCCCTTAAAATCCGCCGGGTGATTGAAGAGAGGGTGATGATGTCTTTCGGGCATGCTCTTTCGCAGGCACCACAGCCGGTACATTTGACCTCGTCCACGACAGGCAGTCCTTCCGGTCCCATATGCAGGGCATCGAATTGACATGCCTTGACACAGGTGCCCAACCCGAGGCAGCCGATATAGCAGACCTTCATGCCGCCGTTCATCAGTGCGGCCGCACGGCAGTCCCCCAGGCCGTCATAGATGAACTTGGTGTCTGCGTCTTCCAGGCCATACCAGCAGCCCAACCGGGCAATGTCGGGTTCTTTGGCCTCGATGGCGATACCCATGATGGCGGCAATGGCTTCGTCCACCTCCGGTGGGGCGACAACACACGAGTTGGGGGCGGCTTTGCCGGCAACGATCATTTCTGCATTGCTCATGCAGCCGGGCTGGCCGCACCCGCCGCAGTTAGCGCCGGGCAGCGCTTCATCCACCTCGACAATCAGCGGGTCAACGTACACGTAAAATACTTTTGATGCCGCAGCCAGTCCAACACCGACAACAAGACCCAGTCCGCCCAACATAAACAAAGCTTCAATCATTTCCTCACTCCTGGTTCAGGACACTATAAACAGTTTGATAATTTTCAGGATACAATCACCATGAGCCGTCCAGTCCTCTCAAACCGCCCATATATAATCTTCCGCTGGAAACAAATAGGGAATACCGTGTAAGCAGAAGCGGCAAATCATACGATTTTGCCAGTTCGATCACCTTTTGTGCCGGCTGCTTGCCCCGGACAAAAACGATGGCGCCCACCCGGGCTACCTTTGCCGTTCGGATGACCTGCTCCGTGACAACGCCAGTCAAAAGCACACACCCCTCAGTTGCGGCAGAAAGTACGTCTTCCATCAGATCCGCGGACCCGGCGCCTGAGACAGTGTCATCCAGACGGTCTTCGCCGCACAGGATCGTCGCTTTTAGGATATCGTTGATTTCAGTCACTTTCATAGCTGGCCAATATTCCATATTATTTACGAAAAGTCAACGAAGGGATTTCGGATTCATTCGATGGACTGCACTGGTCAACTACAGGATTTTGCATTGGAAAGAGGAGACCTTCCGGTAATGGATCCATACCGTTCGGCAATTGGATTGGCGCGCTGTCTTCAGGAAGGATCTTCGTACGGTTTGTAATAAATGGGGTGCACAACCAGGATATTTTTGTTACAGATATTGCGTATGGAGAAATATTGGAATCAGGTGGAAGAAGCGGCCGCGTTTATTCGGCAGCAATTTTTGAAGAAGCCGGCAATCGGGGTGCTGACCGGGACCGGACTGGGCGCATGTGTGCGATCACTTACCGTCGAAACAATACTGGATTACGCAGATATACCCCATTTCCCGGTCTCGACCGTGGTGAGTCACGCCGGCCGTCTGGTGGCGGGGACCCTCGCAGGCTATCCGGCCGTGGTCTTCCAGGGCCGCCTTCATCTTTATGAAGGATATTCTCCCTGGGAAGTGAGTTTTCCTGTTCGGGTACTGCAGAAACTGGGTGCTGACCATCTGATCTTGACCAACGCGGCCGGTGGCCTGAACTTCGATTTTGGGACCGGGGACATCATGCTGATCCGCGATCACATCAACCTGACCGGAGCCAATCCGCTGGTGGGGCCGAACAACAACGTATGGGGGGATCGTTTTCCGGATATGACCCGGGTGTACGACAGCGGGCTGGCGCAAACCGCGGCATCCATTTGCCGCAACAGCCATATTTCTCTTCGTGAGGGGGTTTATGCCGGACTGCTGGGGCCTTCGTTGGAGACACCGGCTGAAATCCGTTTCCTCAAAACCATCGGTGCCGATGCCGTGGGTTTTTCAACCATCCAGGAAGTGATTGCCGCCGTGCATGCCGGCATGAAAATTCTGGGCCTTTCCATTATCACCAACATCAACGATCCGGACAACCCCCTACCGGCCAGCGTAGAGGCGATCCTTGAAGTGGCCAATCAGGCCGCGCCAATGGTGGACAGAATCATCAGTGAACTGGTTGGCGGATTGGAAGCTGGATCGTAAAAAACAAAAACAACATCACGAAAACACGAAATACTAAAAGCACGAAATAATTTTTCTTTTCGTGTTTTCTTGATTAAAATTTCTTTGTGTCCTTTGTGCCTTGTGGTTTGGAATCCTATTAAAGAAGCAGGAGTAAAAATGATATTCGATACAGTCATCCACGGCGGGACAATTATCACCATGAACCCGGCCCATAAAATTATAGCCGGCGGGGTCATCTGTGTTAAGGACGGCAGGATCGAGGCCGTCGATTCACTGACGAACACGGAGTGTCTTCCTGAAGGGAAGGAGATTGTGGATGCCGCCGGGTGCCTGGTTATGCCCGGCCTCGTCAATACCCACACCCATATGCCCATGACCCTTTTCAGGGGGCTCGCCGATGACCTGCCTCTTGATGATTGGTTGGGCAACCACATTTTTCCGGCGGAAGCTGCCTGGATAAACCCGGGAAATGTGCGCCTGGGAACACAGCTGGCCTGTGCCGAAATGCTGCTCTCCGGGACCACTGCCTTCTGCGGTGGATATTTCCATGAAAATGAAGTGGCGACGGTTGTCGAGGAAACCGGGATGCGCGGGGTCCTGGGGCAGGGCGTGATCGATTTTCCGGCCCCCGGGGTGCCTGATGCAAGCCGGAACATCCAGGTTGTTGAAACATATGCGGAAAGGTGGAAAGACCGTTCCCCCCTGATACAGCCTTCGATATTCTGCCATTCACCCTACACCTGCTCGGCCGGCACCATCCGGGCGGCAAAGGATGTAGCACGGTCCGCAGGCATCCTTTTCCAGATTCACACAGCGGAAACCAGGGCGGAACAGGGTTTGATCGAGGAGGGAAACGGGATGAGCCCGGTCCAGTATCTCGATCGCCTGGGTGTGCTGGATGAGCATACGCTCCTGGTGCATGCTGTCTGGGTGGATGAAGCGGACATAGCCGCCATCGCCGCAAAAGGGGCTGGAATTTCCCACAATCCGGAAAGCAACATGAAACTGGCCGCGGGTATTGCTCCGGCCGTTGAATTTTTAAATGCAGGTATCACGGTGGGACTGGGTACCGACGGCTGCGCCAGCAACAACGACCTGGATCTTTTTCAGGAGATGGATACGGCTGCCAAACTGCACAAGGTGCACAGCCTCGATCCCACGGTTATGAACGCCGACACCGTACTGCGCATGGCCACCATCGAGGGGGCCGGGGCCATTGGTCTGAAAAGCGTCATTGGATCGCTCGAAAAGGGCAAAGAGGCGGACCTGATTGTCATCGACGCCCAGAAACCGCACCTCGTTCCCATGTACAACCCGGTTTCCCAGGCGGTATATGCCGTCCGCGGGTCTGACGTGCGCGATGTGATGGTGGCCGGCCGTCTGCTGGTCAGGGAAGGGTCGTTGGCGGCAATGGATCTGCCGGGCATTTTGAGCCGGGTGAATGCCCTGAGTGAAAAGATCAGGGGGTAGAGGAAAACCTGAACCACAATAAACTCGTGTTCCACGATTTTATGAAACGCGGCGTCCATCTTCCGCCTTCGACCTCCGAGCTGCGCCGGAAAATTCGCTGCTACTCTCCTATTTCGTTTTGTGCAGTAAAGTATATCTAAGGTTTGAACGAACTAATGCCAGTAATCTTCAATTTATTGCAAATTTGTTTGCCTATATATTGTGGGCAGGCCATTATGTTTTAGTCTGGCACCTTATGACTCCTTTATTCTTTGTGCAATTCCAAATAGGCTTCCTTCATGAGTTGCGTAATTGGCATTTTCTGCGGGCACTCTTTTTCAGCACTTGTATAATTGCTATTGGCTATTTTACTCCGAATCTCAATTGGCATCTGCGCAAACTTTTTTGCCATCCAATCCATACCACCATATCCCCTTGAATACATAAGCATTTCCATTATATCGAATATAGGTATCTTATCAGCATTAGTCGCTTCGCATTCGCTACAGCGCCTACAAAAATATTTTCCAGATTTATTTGCATAATCTACGAGCGCTTTTTTAATTTCAGGGTTGAGTGGATGTTCATCCATAGCTGCCGAAGTATTCGATCGTAAAATAGCTAAGTTGGGCATGAGAGAGCAGATTGAAGTTAAAATAGGATTCTGCCAAATCGCCTTTAATTTTACTCGCTCGAAGGATACATTATTACTTGTCAACAATGAATTTAGCCTCTCTTTATGCGGAAGCTTCTGCAGCTCATTTTTATTCTC
>JAOZRT010000063.1 GCA_029940035.1 Desulfobacterales bacterium | reverse complement strand
CCATGCGGATCATGATGGCGGCGTAATACTTTTCCCAGATGCGCGGCACGGCATGGCCCACCGTGGGTGAGATTTCCACCATGTTGTCCGTTACCGTTTCCAGACTCTCGATAAAGTTGACGATGTGTCCCACGTCAAAGTGTGCCAGAATGGTGAATAGCTGTTCGAAGATGTGGCACAGCGGCAAAAACGACATAATGGCGTCATCGTCATACATAGGGTTGTTGGAGGTGATAGCCGATCCCATCCAAACGCAGTTTTTATGGGTGAGCATGGCGCCCTTGGGCGGGCCCGTGGTGCCGGAGGTGTATATGAGCACGGAAAGATCATCCGGTTCGATTTCCGTGATGCGCTTGTCCAACTCACCCGGGTGGGCTTGCATTTCTTTGGCGCCTATTTCGATCAACTCTTCGAAAGACATGACCAAGGAATCTTTGAAGTGGCGCAGCCCCTCGGTGTCCCAAACGATGACCTTTTCGAGTAAGGGGGCTTTTTCTTTGAAGTGCAGCCACTTGTCGAGCTGTTCTTCGTTCTCCACGAAGAAAAACTTGGAATCGGAGTTAGTCACCACGTATTCCACCTGCTGCCAGGCATTGGTGGCATACACACCGGCGGTGGCCGCCCCGCAGCACTGGATCCCCAAATCGGCATAGACCCATTCCGGGCAGTTGTCGCCAATAATGGAAGCGCAGTCACCTTTTGCAAGTCCCAGTGACATGAGACCATACGCTACACAGGAGACATTGTGATCGTATTCATTCCAGGTGATGTCGTGCCACAGGCCGAATTCTTTTTTACGCAGGGCCACGCGATCGCCCCAACGGGCAACGGCACCCTTGAATTTTGCCGGTACTGAATAAGTATTGCTTTCAGACATTGATTATCTACCTTATTCGATGTTCAAAGTTCATTTCGGACGTTCAGTTTTAATAGCGGCTTCGCCGCGTAGACTAAAAGCGCGGCACGCGCTTTTAGCGCCAGGCCTTCTTGCGTTTCCACCTCTGATAGCCCTTGGCGGATGTTTCCGATTTGACGCCCATGTAGAATTCCTTGACGTCTTTGTCTTCCATCAGGTCGCAGGATTTGCCTTTCATGACAAAGCGCCCGTTTTCCAGGATCAAGCCGGTCTGGGAGACGCCCAGGGCCATCCTGGCATTCTGCTCTACCAGCAGGATAGTGACGCCCTCGGCATTGATGGTCTTGATGATTTCAAATATTTCCTTGACCAGAATCGGCGACAATCCCAGCGAGGGTTCGTCCAGGAACAGGAGCTTGGGGCGGCTCATCAGGGCCCGGCCGATGGCCAGCATCTGCTGTTCACCTCCGGACAAGGTGCCGGCCCACTGGTTGACCCGTTGTTTCAAGAGGGGGAAATACTCAAAAACCCGGTCGAAGTCATCGTCGATGCCTTTTTTATCGTTGCGGATGTAGGCGCCCATGAGAAGATTTTCCCGGATGGTGAGCTCTTCGAACACCTCGCGCCCTTCGGGGACCAGGGTGATACCCATGCGCACGATCTTATCGGTATCCAGGCCGTCGATGCGTTTACCCCTGAATTCGATGGTGCCTTTGTCCGGCTGGTCTTCGATGAGGCCCATGACGGTTTTTAAGATCGTGGACTTGCCGGCGCCGTTGTTGCCCAGAATGGTCGTAATGCTGCCTTCTTCA
The DNA here is from genome assembly GCA_029940035.1 of Desulfobacterales bacterium. Lineage (GTDB taxonomy): Bacteria > Desulfobacterota > Desulfobacteria > Desulfobacterales > B30-G6 > JAJDNW01. The sequence continues at coordinate 16,990 of JAOZRT010000063.1, read as the reverse complement.
ACGGCAAGGGAGGCCCCCCGGATGGCGTAAATCAGGTCGTAGTAGGTTTCGATATTTTTTATTTCAAGCAGCGCACTCACCTTCATCTTCTCCTAAGTAGGCTTTTAAAACTTCCGGATGTTTCTGGACATCTTCGGGCTTGCCTTCGGTGATGGGCCGACCGAAGTTCAAAGCCAGAATGCGGTCGGAAATATCCATGACCATGTTCATGTCGTGTTCGATCAGCAGGATGGTGATGCCCAGCTCATCCTGAATGTCCTTGACCCAGAAGATCATGTCCTGCTTTTCCTCTGCGTTCATGCCGGCACAGGGCTCGTCAAGCAACAGGAGTTCAGGCTCCAGGGCCAGGGCCCTTCCCAGTTCGATCTGTTTCTGGGTGCCATAGGGCAGCCCGCCCACTAGTTTGTTGCGGGCGGCCTGCAGATCCAGAAAATCGATGATTTCCTCAACTTTTTTGCGGTGGGCCACCTCTTCCTTGCCGGCAAAGGAGTTTTTACCCCACAAAAAAGCACCCCGGAAGAGGCCGGTTTTCATGTAGAGGTGCCGGCCCAGCATGATGTTTTCCATGGTGTTCATGTTGTTGAACAGCTCGATATTCTGAAAGGTGCGGGCAATGCCGGCTTTGGCTACCTTGTCAGGCTTTTTGCCGCGGATGTTTTTATCTTTGAACATGATCTGGCCGGCCCTGGGCTGGTAGATGCCGTTGATGCAGTTGAACAGGGTGGTCTTACCGGCACCGTTGGGTCCGATAATGGCATACACTTCACCCTTTTCCAGCTCAAATGATATGCCGTCCAGAGCTTTCAGACCGCCAAACTGAATTGACAGATCCTTTACTTCAAAAAAAGCCATGGGCTGATTTTCCTTAAGGTATTGATGGTAAAGAATTAGGAGGCTGGAGAAGTATCCATTCTCCAGCCTCCGGTTAAAAATATGTTTAGTGGTCCATGGGAATGAATTCGGTTTTGAACCAGTCGGTCAATATGGTCGAAGTGCCGTCTGCTTCGGCACGTAACAGGAAAACTTCCTGTTGGCCGATTCTGCAGAGCGGGTCGTTGGCGTCAAACGGTTTGAAGCTGACCGTGCCCATAGAGGAATGGAAATTCTGGATTTTTTCCATTTCCGCCACCAGTTTTTCACGGGTAAGGTCGCGTCCAACGCGTTTAAGCGCTTCCACAAAAGGCTCTACGTAGCCCATACCGGCACAAAAGGTAGAGCCCCAGCGTTCTTCCTTGGCCGCAAATTTATCATAGCCGTCTTTTTTGAATTTTACCATGGAAGGCAGCGTGGGTTTCATGAAATCCGCCTTGTTGCCAAGGCCTACCGCGCTGGGATCCATGAGGCCGAAAGCGGCTGAAATTGTTCCGGCATAAAGGCCCTTGGTGATAGCCATCATCAGGGGGTGGTCTCCGCAGGTGGTTGTCGACATCCACTGGGGTGCAAATTGCATGGCTTTGGCAGTACCCTGCAGGCGGGCAACATGTCCTGGTCCCACGAATAGCAGAATTGCCTCAGCTTTGGATTTTTTGAACTTCATAATGTGGGGCTTCATGTCCGTGTCGGCGACATTCACGGGCAGTTCGGAAACCAGTTTCAGCCCTGATTTGGCCAACTGTTTCTGAGCACCTTCCAGACCCTGCTTGCCGTAGTCGTCATTTTGATAGGCAATGGCAATGCGTTTGAAGCCAAGGGTATTGACGGCATATCGGACCAGTAGCTGCGCATCACCCAGGTAAAGCGGGTAGGTGTTGAACAGGTATTTGTTGGGCGGTTGGATCCAGTGCCGGGATCCGGCAGAGGGACCTATCCAGGGGATTTTTTTGTCCATGAGGTAGTCTTTTACGGCCAGACCGGGGGCGGTGCCCACCCCGGATACCCAGGCAAACATGCCGATCTCTTCCTGGAGCTGCTTAACCCCGGCCTTGGTCTTGGCAGGATTGTAGCCGTCATCAAAATAGTGATGGACGATTTTACGGCCGTGGATGCCGCCATCGGCATTGATCATTTTGAAATACGCATCCGTGCCCCTGGCAACAGCACCCCAGGGCGCGGCCGGGCCGGTCTGGGGTCCCCATTGACCGATGTGGATCTCGGTGTCGGTAACGCCTTCTTCCGCGGTCGCGTTAAAGCACAGGCCGAATACGGCAACCATCATAACTGCCAAAACTAACAAAAGATTCCTTTTCATACAACTCCTCCTTTTTCGGTTTGTGTTTTGTGTTTCGTATTTAGTAACTTGGTATATTGTTTTATTCACGGCTGGACATTCAGCGTACTATACACCAAACATCAAACACAAAACACGAATTATACCTTCTTTACATAATGTCTCGCAAAAAGCCCGCTGGGCTTGATGCAGAGCACCAGCACGATGATGGCGAAAGCCACCACCGATTTGAATTCAATGGAAACATAGCCGCCGAAGAGATGTTCCACGATGCCGATGATGTAGGCACCGAAAACCGCTCCGGGCAGGGAGGTCATGCCGCCCACCACTGCACCGGCAAAGCCTTTGAGCATGGGGTCCCACATCATGTAGGGTTCCACCAGCACCGGCGCGATGAGCAGGCCGGCCACACTGCCCACCATGGAGGATATACCCCAGGTGACCATGCGGATCTGTTTGGTTTTGATGCCCATTAGGGCCGCGGCGTTCTCGTTTTGCTGGGTGGCTTTCATGGCCACACCAATCTTGGAAAAACGGAAGAAAAGAAACAGGATCAGCATGATGACGAGAGCCACCACCAGGGTGAGCATGTCCAGGGTGCTGATGAACAGATCGCCGATGACGATGCTGTCGTAGGCTGAAATCGGAAAGGGCATGGCGCGTTGATCCGCACCGAACTTCCAGGAGACAAACCCCAGCAGCATCATTTCCATGCCGATGGTGATTATGATCAGGCCCAGGACATTGGGTTCCTTGGCCCGCCGCAGAATAGCAAATTCCAGAAAGCACCCTAGCAAGAGGGCGAATATCAGCGTGGCGGGAAAGGCAATGTAGTAGGGGACGCCGTAGGTGGAAAGCAGCATGAAGGCAATAAATATCGGCAACAGGGCCATTTCACCCTGCACGAAATTGGGCACCTCAGAGGCCTTGTAGATCAGAACCATGCCGAGCCCCATCAGGGCGTACGAACTTCCCACTGCAATTCCGCTGAGCACCATCTGCAGAAAATCAACCATTGTCAGCCTTTCAAAAAAACATTAAATAATAATAGGCCAAGTGTTGATGTTGCCTGAATCCTTAGCCCTGTTTAATCCGATTTGCTTAAAACAAATAATCAAAAACTACTTTTAAAAAAATTGTTTGTCCTGCAAACAATTTTTAAAAGGGCCACATCTTCCAGTATTTCTTGGTGCGGATCCATATGCCGAAAATCCCCAGAGGTTCGAACAGCATGATTAGAATCAGGATCAGACCGAAAACAATCAACTGGATGTTGGACACGCCGGTCATGGTGAAATAACTTTCCGAAAGGGCTTTGATCCACTGCCCGAAATAAGGAATTTCCAGGATGTTGCGCAGCTGCAGGTCCAGCAAACCCAGCAGGCAGGCGCCGCCCACCGGGCCCATCATGGATCCCAGACCGCCCACCACCGCCATGGTCAGAAACATGATCGACATGAACATATTGAAAAGTTCGGGTTCGATAAAGCGCAGCACAAAGGCGTAGAGACCGCCGCCCACACCCGCGTAAAAGGCGCTCACGGCAAAGGCCAGGGTCTTATAAAAGGTCAGGTTGACCCCCATGGTCTCGGCCGCAATGTCGGCGTCGCGAATGGAGATGAAAGCCCGCCCTACCTTGGTTTTAACGATATTGCGGGCAAGGAGCACCAGCAGGATGGTGATGGGGATGAGGACAAAATAAAAATCCTTGTCGGTTTGGATGTGCCAGGGACCGATGGTCAGATCCGGTGCATGCAGACCCTGGCGTTCGCCAAATATTTTAATTTTGCCGATGATCTGGGTGGTGGTGATGCCGAAACCAAGGGTGGCGATGGCCAGGTAGGGACCTTCCAGGCGCAGGGCCGGCAGACCCAACAGGAATCCGAACAGGGCTGCCACCAGGCCGGCGCAGGGCAGGGCCAGCAGAAAGGGAAAGTGGGCCTGGGTCATCAGAGTGATCGTGCCATAGGCGCCGATGGCGAAAAAACCTGCGTGCCCCATGGAGATCTGGCCGGTGTAGCCCACGAGGAGGTTCAGGCCGACCACCACAATCACGTTGATGGCCATGTAGTTGGCCACATACACATAGTAATTTTTAGCGACAAAGGGGAAGATGGCAAGGGCCAGGATCAGAACCCCCAGCCAGAAGACAATTACCTTGGATGTAAAGACCTGTACATCCTCATAGTAATCCCGTTTCATGTCCATAAGCGTAAACTCCGGTGTTTAATACCTGTCAGACAAAAAAAACTGCATGGTTTAGCGGTGAAAGAAACAACATGTAGCGAGCATCACCGGAAACCTGCAGTAAGTACAAGACCGAGAACAGCTGCTGAAATATCTTCAATCCAAAGCTTAATTTTGGATTAAAGCGAAATACTCTCATAGCAGCAGGAGAATGGGGGAGTCAAGAGATAAACGTGAAAGAAGGTGATCGCAAAAAACGGCTCAATCCCCGTTTATCTATTGAATTGAGCGAATGTCGAGGCAGGTATTAGGAAGATGTCATTCCGCCTCTCCGGGGGGGTGTTATTTAACGATCCGTAACCGGTGCGTTGCTTTTAGATGCCGCCACATTTTCCTGATAATCACCATAGGTGGGTTGGATGCATCCAATCCCTCCTCCAGGGCGGCATCTTCGCAAGAGCGCTTAAAGGACTCGCTGGTGAACCACCTGGACATTTGCTGGCGGATATACATGCCCAGGTTCAGCTGCAGGGGAGCAAGTTCCCCTGCAGTGAGGTTGGCCATGGCAGCCCGGTCTTTTAGGGTCATGCCGTTGATGATATCGGCAACAGCTGCATGGATATTGCGGGGGATCTCATTGTCCATTGCATCGATTCCCTGCATGCGGGTCTGCATGGGGTTGTTCTCGGAAAGATTCAGAAATGAGACAGCCTCGATAATATCAATGGCGGTTTGGTAGATATTCGGATCAATGCTGGCCCGCGGTCCGGCAACGTTCAGGATTCGGATGTCGTCATCCACCATCCAGTTGTTGATGATCACCGCCGCATCAAAGGGGATCATGCGGTTGAAATCGATGTGCAGCATGGGTTTTTGGTATTTCAGGGCCATTTTGCAAGTGAATTCTGATCCGCCGGTGAGGATGCCATGCGAAAGTATCAGGGTGCCGTCCGATTCCCTGATATTTTTTTTGGTTCTTTCCGGATAGCTGTCGGTGGGCATTTCCGTGAGGTCGTATTTCGCCGGCAGAGGACCGTCTTCAGTCAGGCGCCCTTTGGGTATCCAGCCCCCGTGGGGGATGCCCAGCTTGATGGCGGTATCCAGGGCTGCCTGGTCGGCTCCGGTCTGTCCGCCTGATATGATTTTTTCCAACATGCTTAACCTCTTAATTTAAAATCACCCCGCTATTTTCATAGCGGTATGATTTTAAATTATATAATTCTGAGTTTGTGGGTAACCTGCAGCTTATTCCAGAGTTCCTTTATAATTCTCCTCATTGATCAAACATTAAGAATAGTATATCCAGCATGGAATTCAAGCGCTAAATGCATTTCAATATGACCCAATGCCACGGCCATCAATCCCGTGTTCTATCTGATACCATGCCATCGGGTAATTGCCCCATCCGGGAGTATTCATGGATACCGCTGGGGATCTGCCCGGAAAAAGGCCATGGTGGGGTGGGAGGCGGCACGCTCGGCGTGTGTTTAAAATGAAATGATTATAAAAAGAAAAAGCTCGTTCAATTGAGCGGGCTTTTTCTTTTTAATCGAACTGAACATGCCACTGAGAGGATTCTCCCTCCCTCACAGTATGCTCCTTGATAAAACGTTCCAGCTTTGTCCGTTGACGGTTTGTCAGCCTGCTGAATTTGACGCCGCAGACCCTGTTGCGCTTGCCGTCAGACGTGTGGTTGACCTGAAAATCCGAAATAATCTTACAAAAGATGTCATCGACAATGACCTTGTTGTCGGCATCGGTGATCGCAATATGGTCAAACAGGCTGGACCATTTGTCGGGAGCGGTATAGCGTGCTCTCAACCCCTCGGTGCTGATGTCGATGAGGGCTGCCGTGTGAAGGATTTGAGGTTTGCCGATGAAGCGAAACCGGGGGGTCTTTTTAAAGATAACGTTCGACCCGGGCCGAACAGTGCGCCGGGGCGCCCGCCGCTGGCTTTCATGGGTGGGGCGGTTCACGAGATGTTTTCTTTGATCGACATTTCTAAGTTTGTGCATGGTGGCAAATCCTACTGCGGTATTGAACAGGATGGGGTGAAAAGGGAATAGTCCTGTTTATAAGATGATCAGGAGCGTGCGAGCGTTTCAAACCACGTAAATACTGCACTTTCCACACCGAAATATAATACATACCATAAAATTTTAAAGGGGAAAACCGTAAATTCATTCCAGGATCGATATGGGGATTTTCAGCGTTTATATATTCCCTTGCCAGGGCCGGATATATCCTATTATATTTTTTACATATCCTTTCGATGCCGGTTCCTTTGGAGATGGCGGCCCCGGGGTTAAAATCAAGATTACAGAGAAAAGCGCATGACACCAGAGCCTTCAGCAGTTGATAAGCAAGCCATTGGTTCAAACGCATTCAAGCGTCCGCGATTTCTGGATGCCCGTCGTCTTATGATCGCCGGGATGCTGGGCCTCATGCTTATAACCGGGATCATGACCTGTCGGTGAATCCGGATACAGGACATACGCCCACTGGGCAGACCTTTCGGCATTCGATGTGATCGAGGCCATGCTCGATAAGGATGAACCGGAAAAAGGTATCTCAACGTCTTTTTATGAAACCGTGAAAGAGAATTATCTCACCCCGGCCAACCTCAAGAAGGTGGATGTGGGCGGCGGCATGATTCACGGAAAGGTGGAAGATTTCAAGGAGGATCGTTCCGACAAGATAATCCTGGCCCATACATCCGCAGAGCTTGCCTTGAAGGAAAAAGAGGTCGGCTCGGGTACATCCTTCGGCACCCTGGATACGTTGATATCCACGGACCAGGATTATCTGCGCAGACAGGCGGCCCAGTATGTGGCAGCGTATTTTCCCGAGGTGCCCTTTGAACAGCGGCGGGTACTTTTGAATGCCCCTATTTTTAATTTCAATCCCGGATCGATCATTCTCAGAAACGGTGAACTGCCCGAAATTGTATATCTGATTCTGTTGGGGAGCGCCGAATTCATCCAGGCCGAGTTCCAGACCCAAAACACCCTGTCGACGGGTTGTTTCCTGGGGGATGTCTCCATCCTCAAGGACATGCCGGCATCAGGTACATGGCGGGCTGTTTCCTATGTCCGGGCCCTGGGGCTTTCTACCGAGTTATACAGAAAATTCATGAAGAAAAATGAGCTTTACGACCAGATGCACAATATTGTGGAACACATCGAATTTTTGCAGAAAACATCCCTGTTTGGCGAGCGCATCTCCTACCCGGTGCAGAATCGTTTTGCCCACATCATGCTTATGCAGGTGTATGCAGCCGGGGAAATGCTGCCCACGGAAGAGAAACCCGGCCTTTACCTGTTGAAATCCGGGGAGCTGGAAATTCAGAATGCAGAGGGCAGAGCCGTTGAAACTATCAGGAACGGCGGATTCTGCGGAGAAGACACCATTATTCCCGCTGATCTGTCCAAACGGCTTGTGCATGCCACTACGGCATCCAGTGTCTATTTCATCGAAAACAACCCGCTTCTGGAAATCCCGGCTGTGCAGTGGAAGCTGCTGGAAACATCGACCAAGCGCAGAAATATAGTCGACAGCCTTGAGTGATCCGGAGGACGGACAGAGCCCCAGAGGACGGAACTTCAAAAAAGATGTGGTCAGTAGTCGGTGGTCGGGGACAGAACCCCAGAGGCCAGAACCACAAAGCTCCAGAGGTCGGAAGACAGAGGAAGATCAGAGGGTGAGAAAATGAGAAGGTGAGCGGTGGTCGGTCTGTCGGAAAGCAGAAGGCGGATAGCGGAAAACGTGTAGCGCCCGGCCTTGTGCCTGCCCAAAGAGGCCAGAACCACAGAGAACCGAATGAACGTCCAACATCGAACATCGAACGCTGAACATCGAACCTTTGGCCCTTTGCTCTTGGCTGAATGCCCAGAAAAACTGAATTCAATACGCTGACAAACCACATTCGACGTTGGATGTTGGACGTTGGATGTTCAATGTTCATTTTTGGAAAAACAAATAGGGAAGACAGGTTGATAAGTGATATGAATAAATATAATAAAAGAAAATAACTATAATAAATAATCATTAACAATGATATTAAGTTATGATCAAAGATTAATATAAAATATATACGTAATAATAAAAAAATAGGTATAATTAAGTTTAATTAAAAATACTAATATTAAGCCAACCCTATCATTTTCAGGGATTTTTCAACTTCAAAGCAGGCTTTCATTTCATAAGCATACCCCCCAACCTTGGGATAAAGTACAGCACGTGCTTGACCCCACAAGGTCTGCGTTATAAACTGCTGATTGTAGAAAATGGGGATAACATACGGAGACGCGAGGTGATAACAGACCTTCTCATTGAAAAATTGCGGGGAATTGTCGGTAAGTCCCATGTGCTGGCAGGCAGGGCGGGAACGGAGCTCTATTCCTATGACGCTTCGCTGGCCTGGGGACAACCGGGCATCGTGGTGTTTCCGGCTGACACCCCTGCGGCGGCCGCCATTGTCAGCGCGGCAAGTCAGGCCGGGGTTGCATGTGTACCCCGCGGGTTTGGGACCAATCTTTCCGGTGGCACCGTGCTGCCGGAAGGAATCATCATCTGCCTGTCACGGTTCAACCGCATCCTCGGCATCTATCCCAAAAGCCGCCATGCGGTTGTTCAGCCGGGCGTCACCAATCTGGAACTCCAGACCGCCCTTGCTCCATTGAATTTTTTCTATGCCCCGGATCCTGCCAGCCAGAAGGTGTCGACCCTGGGGGGCAACATCGGCGAGAATTCCGGCGGTCCCCGCTGCCTCAAATACGGCGTCACCACCAACCACGTTCTCGGCCTGGAGATGATCCTGCCGGACGGGGAGATCATCCGCACCGGGGGCGCGGCCCTCGATCCGCCGGGGTATGACCTGAGGGGGGCGATTATCGGCAGCGAAGGTACGCTCGGCATTGTCACCGAAATAACGGTGCGCATCCTGCCCGCGCATGCGGCCATCGTCACCATGCTGGCGATCTACGATGATATTGGTGCAGCCGCCCGATCGGTGTCCGCCATCATCGGTGCCGGTATTGTGCCGACCACCCTGGAAATGATGGATGCGCCCATCATCCAGGCCGTGGAGGATTCCTATGCCTGCGGTTATCCGCGGGATGCCGCTGCCGTGCTCATCATCGAAGTCGAGGGCCCGGCTGCCGGCCTTGAACACCAGGCCCAAAACATCCGCGAGCTCTGCATGCAAAACAATTGCCGGGAAATCAATGCGGCCAAGAACGATGCGGAGCGCAACCGGCTGTGGGAAGGCCGGCGCGGTGCCTTTGGCGCCGTCGCCCGCCTGGCGCCCAGCTATCTTGTGAACGACTGCAGTGTCTCCCGCACCAAACTTCCCGAAGCCCTGGCCCGGGTGACTGAAATCTCCGAGAGATACGAGATTCCCCATGGCAATGTATTTCATGCCGGAGACGGCAACCTGCACCCCCTGCTGCTGTTTGATTCAAGGGATGCCGAACAGATGAAGCGGGTTAAAAAGGCGGGCTGGGAAATCATGGAGGCGTGCGTTCAACTGGGGGGAACCATATCCGGCGAGCATGGCATCGGAGTTGAAAAACTGGCAGCCATGCACATGATTTTTTCCAGGGAGGATCTCGATTTTCAGCAGGGTTTGAAGGATGCCTTCGACCCCTGTAACCTGCTGAATCCCGGCAAGGTCATCCCTGCCCCGGGACCGGATGATCGGAAAAAGGCGGAACTTTCAAAGACCGGCGGGCATGGGGCTGCTGTTACGGCCCTCATACAGACGATACAGTCCGCCGGTATAGAAAAGCAGGTGCTGCTGCCTGTGGGAAACGGCAGCCGCAGGGAATTTGGCAACCTGTCGTCAGAAATGCCTTTCCCCCTGGGAAGCTCAGGCCTCGATGACATTATCGAATACGACCCTTCCAACCAGGTGGTGACGATCGGCTCAGGCCTGAGCCTTGAAAAACTGCAGGATGAGTTGCAGGTTCACAACCAGTGGCTGCCCCTGCGGCCTCCTTTTGCGACCCTCGCGCATTCCCTGGGCGGCCTGGCTGCAACCGCAGCCTGCGGCCCGGAACGCATGGTTTACGGCAGTGTGCGTGACCTTATGCTCGGCCTGCGGTTCATCAACGGCAGGGGACAGCTGATTACCGCGGGCGGCCGGGTGGTGAAAAATGTTGCCGGCTACGATATTACGCGCCTGATGGTCGGGTCTGCCGGAACCCTGGGGATGATCACGGAAATGACCCTGAAGGTGGCCACCCTCCCGGAGCGCTGCTGCGCCCTCACAGCGCAGGGTTCCCTGGATACTTTGGCAGGGGCAGCTGCCAGGATCATTGAATCGAATCTGTGGCCTGCGTGCATTGTTGCCGTTCCCGTGGAACCGCAGGAAGCTGATTATTGGGAAATCTCCATCGGGTTCGAGGGGATCGGCAAAAGTGTAGAATCCCAGGTGGAACAGGCGAACCGGCTGCTGCAGGAAAAATCAATGCAATCCATCGGGGTGCAGGATTACGATCCGATCAACGGCAGGTTCAACGAACAGTATCAAGTACTCGATGGGTTTGATTTTCTTTTGCGGGCCAATGTCCCCATTGATCAGCTTGTGGATCTGTTTGTGGCTGGACAACCATCCCTGCCACTGCATTATCCCTTTCTGGATTTGGGCAATGGCAGGGCTTTGTTGGGCCTGGAAAAGTTTGCCAACGCCGATTGGCTCAACTTTGCAGACCTGTCCGCTGAACGGGCCGGCCATGCCTTCCTGGAAAAAGCGCCTGTTGAATTCAAAAAGGAGAATGACGTGTTTGGCCGACCCCGACCGGAGTGGGGCATCATGCACAGGTTGAAAAACGTTTTGGACCCGGGGCATATTTTTGATCCGGGGGGATTGCCGGGGAAAGCCTAGTGGATATCGCGACCTATTACGACGATATCTCCCAGTGCAACAAATGCGGCTTCTGCCAGGTGGCCTGCCCGATTTTCCGGTCCACAGGACATGAATCCGGCGTGGCGCGGGGCCGGCTGGCCTTGTTGCGCGCCATTATCGAGGGCCGCCTGGAGTGGGGCGCGGATATTGAAGAGCCCTTGTTTGACTGCCTGCTGTGCGGCGCCTGCACAGCCAACTGCTTCCCGGCCATCCCCACTGCCGATCTGGTTTTGAAAGCCCGGTCGGAATATCTGGAAAAGGTCGGCCGCAAATCCATCCACAGATTGCTTTTCGACCACCTGCTGCCGTATCCCCGGCGGCTGCACTGGGCAGCCCGGGCAGTGGCCCTGGGGAAAAATTCAGGGCTCTCCGATGTGGCCCAGGCGCTGGGCCTTTTGCGGATATTCGGCCGCAATCTTCCCAAGGCCAATGAGATTGTCGAGCGGTTTCCCCACCGGGCGTTCCGGGATACGAACAAGCCGGGTGTTTATGCGGGCAGGGGCAGGTCTTTGCGCGTGGGTTATTTTGTGGGCTGCGGGGTCGACGTCATTACCCAGGATGCCGGCAATGCCACCCTGCAGCTGTTGAATAAAATTGCCAAAGAGGTTCACATCCTCGACAATTGCTGCTGCGGTCTGCCGGCCTGGTCCTACGGGGATATGGAGGCCGCACAACGACTGGCTGAAAAGAATTTGAGTGCATTGGCATCAAGGGAAGTGGATGTCATTGTTACCGACTGTTCGAGCTGTGCGTCGTTCCTGAAAAAATATGCGAATCTTTTTCCGCCCGGCCACCGGCTGCACGACAACGCGGTTTTTGTTGCGGGCCGGGTCCGTGACATGGTGGCGCTGCTGTTTGACAATCAGCCGCATACGGCTGTGAGGAAAGACCCGCTCACAGTGACATACCACGACCCTTGCCACGCCGCACGCGGTCAGGGGATTGTCAGAGAACCCAGAGAGATATTGAAAAGCCTTCCCGGAATCAATTACAAGGAGCTGCCGGAAGCAGACTGGTGCTGTGGTGGTGCTGGTTCATACGCGGTTGCCCACCATGAGTTGTCCCGCAAAGTGCTGGACCGCAAAATGGATAATTTGAAGACAACAGGGGCCGACATCCTGGTGACTTCCTGCCCGGCCTGCGTCATTCAGCTTTCCTTTGGCGTGCGCCGCCACGGACTGAATACGCAGGTACGCCATATCTCCCAACTCATTTCCTGAACCCTGCATGAAATTTCATGCAGGGTTCAGGAAATGGTTTACAGGGTCCACTTGAACTGAAATTCCACCTCTTCTGTTTTCTTACCGCGTTCATGCTCGATATTGAAGACTGCGTCAGCTGGTACAAGGATTCTTTCGCCCTGGATCTGTATCTGGAACCGCTTGCCCTGTTCCATATCGATTTCAATGCAGTCGACAGATTCTTATAAAAGGTGTATGGTTAAAGGGTATTTAAAAAATCAGGATCAGATGGGCCCTGCGCTCTGATCAAGGCAGGTGCGACGCGGCAGTCGACGGATCTTTCTAACAATTCATGAATGGCTTGTCAAATTAAGGAAAAGAAACCAAAGCCACAGGGCTATGTAAAATCTGATGGCATCATTCGTGTCAGGCGTGAGAAAAAAGGCCGCAAAGGCAAGACTGTTACTGCAATCAGTGGTTTCGACCCGTCTTCTGATAGCCTGAAGGAAATTGCCAAGAATCTGAAGGTAGCGTGCGGTACCGGTGGCTCCCTAAAGGACGGGATCATTATAATCCAAGGTGATCACAGGGAAGCCATTCAACGTGAGCTTCAGAGCCAGGGTTTCAAGGTGAAGCTATCAGGTGGATAACAAGCGGTGCTGTCTTGTATTGGGATCTGTCCTTGACCCTATTATACAGGATCATGTCTTATCCCGGCCGGAACTTCAGGGGGAGATGAAAAAGAGCTAAAGGATTCCAATGAAAGGCCGATAATAAAATCAAGCCAATGGAACGACCTAAGTCCTCGTTCCATCATCTTTGCATGGCGGGTGGTGCATAGGGCACCACCCGCTTTTCTTTTGGTCATTCCCCGAGCTTCTCCCGGACAGCGTAACCATTGTCAGGTATATGATCCTACAATATATATTGTTGAACTGACCAGGATTCCTGTTATGAAGGATAAATACGAAAAAAGAACAAATTTATATTTCTTTAATCCATACGGATAAATTATGCCGTATGGTATAGTGAAGTGGGCGGCATGATGCCAGATACAGGCTGGATGATCAAGGATGAAGTACTGGGGTTAAGTCTGCTCTTGACGCTTGTATCTGAGAGCGTTCAGATCTTCTATTTTTTTTCTGCTTTTGAGTCACTTAGGGTTTGTGTAGAAATAAGTTCGCAGATTTTCAGAGTTCAGGCGCCCGCTCAGCAAGGCACGAAAATGCAGAAATATCTGGTATATGTCGAATTTTCGTAACGCAGCTGAGCGGGATGGATGGGCGCTGAAAATGTGAAGTTATTTTTGCGCGAGCCCTTAGCATGCGAGCTTTCATTCGCTCAATGCCGATGCGGTACTATTACACCTGGAAAACCTTGCCTGTTTTACTCGGAACCATTGACAAGGGTTCGCAGGACATCCTCTTTGCCAACCACGCCCACCAATTTGCCGTCTTCGACAACAGGCAGGGTGTGAAAGTTGTTATCCACCATCAGAGCCGCAATCGTTTCGATGCCGGTGTCAGGCGAAACACTTACAGGATCAGGCGTCATGGCATCTACCACCGTAGTCGCGGCAATCTTCTGAGCCTCTTTTTCGAGCGATTTCATGGAACTGAGGTTGATTATTCCGTCCAGAAACGTAAAGAAAGAAGGCAGAGGCAATTTTTTCTGTTGGGCGATAATATCGCTTTGGCAGATGATGCCCACAAGCCTGTCAGCATCATCAATTACCGGGAGCCCATTAAACCCCTTTTCGATCATGATGGTGGTGGCCTTGCCGATGTCCCAATCCGGAGTTACCACGACAGGGTCGGATGTCATAATGTCTATAGCTGTGATCATATTTTCCCCCAATCGTCTGTATACGCATTATTCGAAAGGAAAAGTTTTACCCGTATCTTTTGCTCTTGCCTGCATAAGATCATTATCGTCAGCAAAAATATGAGACAAATGGATAATGGCAAATAAGTTGATAGGGTAGGTAATATAGATAATATTAACAAGTTCTGCATAGGCTGTCAAATTATGAACAAGCCATCAATGTAATTTCAAATGTAAGGCGAGTAAATGGGGGCAAGGCTGCTCTTGACGTTTATGCAACCATCCGTCTTCCAGTATTTAGTAGTACACGCCGGCGTTTCCAACTGTATGAATGAGCAACACATTACCGTTCTTAAAACGCCCTTTTTCTGAATAGTCTATCAATGCGGCGGCGGCCTTACCCGTATACACAGGATCAAGTAGTATGCCCTCCAGCTTAGCAAAAAGATTTGCTACATTTTTACCTTCTTTGGAGGGTAGGGCATAAGAGAGCCTTTAGCATCTTCGATGCTTTATTTCTGCTTCTCCATATGTTTTATCATGCATCCTTGATCTTATCCCAATACGCATTCAGGTTTGGGGTAACATGGCCCATCCCCTCTATGACCATGAGTTTTGCCCCCGGAATTGCATCTGCTGTAGCCTTTCCACCCGCTAAGGGCACAAGAGGGTCTGCATCACCATGGATGATCAGTGCCGGAACTTTCAAAGAACCAAGTTTAGAAGTCCGATCATTCTGGGTCATACTGGCAAGGAGTTGCCTCAAACTACCTTCGGGGTATAGAGAACGATCGTAAGCTTTTGCAAACAACGCTCTATGATACTCTTCATCGAAAGGCAAACCTGAGCCATATGTCAACGTATAAAAATCCATCATATAATCGATGTATGGATCACGTTCTCCTGGGACTGGTTTCATCATTGCTTCCGAGACTGCTTGTGTTGGAGGAAATTGGGCCCTATTTCCCGGTGTGCTGTATATGGATGTCAAGGACACCGGCATCTGCAATCTGTTGGCAAAACGCTTCCTGCCAATGGATGAGCTGAGCGCCAAGGCCAATAATCAAGAGCAATGCTGGTGATGCCGAATCTCCAAAAGTTTCGTACTCGATCTGAATATTGTTTGCTGTTACTGATGCCATGATATTTCTCCTCATATTGTGTATCAACCCTCACTGCACATAAACAGGGCCAAGTTTACTCCTGACTCTTGTATAAGAGATCTTTCAGATGTTCTATTCTTTTTTTCTGCTTTCGATAGCTTTAGAGGGGAATTTTAGGTTTCTTTGACAGAAAACCCATAACCTGTTACTGAATAGATACATACTACTTACCGCAGTGTCTCACCTGTCATCGCCATGATGGCAGATCCAATCTGAACCTGATCAGATCAATTAAAATGTTATAACCATCACAAGCCATTAACCGACAACGAGATCGATATGAAACTCTATTTGACGAATAGGTGTTTGAAGTTTCCGATGTGCTGCCTCCAACGGGATCTTATATCTTGTGGAGGCAATCATATCACAATGAAAACAATATGGTTCTCTAAATGATTTTTCTGGAAAGGAGGTTAACCATGCCATTCATCAACATCAAAGTTCTTAAAGGCACTCTGTCAAACGAAAAGAAAGCCGATATGATAAAACGGGTCTCTGAAACCGTAGCAGAGATTGAAGCAAGCCCAAGTCCCAAGGACAATCTCGTCCCGTACACATGGTGTGTGATCGAAGAGGTTGATTTCGAAAACTGGGGTATCGGTGGAAATCAATTGTCACCGGAGATGCTGCAAGCTGTGGTTGCCGGAGATACGTAATCGGTCAATAGGCTGGAGGCCTGAAATGGCCTCCGGTCACTGGAATGGGGTCAAGTCTGCTCTTGACTCTTGTATAGGAGATTTTTCAGATTTTCTATTCTTTTTTTCTGTTTTGGGTCATTCCGCATACGAATTTTCAATCGCTCAATGCTGCTGCTGATGGTACTGTATTTTTCCACCTGGAAAACTTTGCCTATTTCAGACAGGCTGTCCCGGCGTAGTCGTCGCATGAGATAGATGGCCGCGTTTCTCGGCTCATTAAACCAACCTCTTTTCGTGAATAACAGTTCATCATGTTCTACATTATAGAATGAGCATACAGTGGATAAAATGGTGGGGGTGTCTATATATAAATCCTTGATATGATGAATTTCATCACTATCTTTCAGGTCCCGGTAAGAAGCTTTCACCCAGTCAAGAAAAGCTTTAGGGCCTAAAAGGGATGGCCATCTTTTACGGTCTATGATACCTGACAATTCATCATCGTCAGCTGAAATAAATCTTCTGTAAGCTGTTATCTGTTTTTTCCCATCTTTATCTAACATATTCAATATGAAAGCTTTATTGAGCCAATCCCATTTTTTGGAAACCGACAAATAGGCTTTATGGCTGCTCCAGGTAAAGGTATTCAAATTTTCTACTGTACCTGCCTTTAACGGGTTGTGATGAATGTAACGAACCAGTTGAAGAAGATAGCTGTCACCGTTTACAAGAATCGATTTATAGCGCCCCCTGAATAATTGCCCGTCGCAATTGTGCCGTTTGTTAAACCGCTGTGTATATACGCCATTTACATGCCGCATGGCTCTCGAGATGTTCCCATCCGGCGTATGGATGAGCATGTGATAGTGTTATGTGAAGCTCCAAATTATGTAAAGTTGTCTCCCCTATTTAATAATTTCCC